>JBNKMC010000020.1:0-12071 GCA_050292865.1 Minisyncoccia bacterium
TGAACGCCGCGAGCATGCGTTTGACCTGCTCGAAAGTCATGAAGTCGGTGATGCCGACGTATGGAATGTGCATGATTTGGTCTCTTTTTTTGGGCTAAAGAAACTTTTCGGGGCCTAAAACAACAAAACCACCGCTTAATAAAGCGGTGGTTTTGTGATTATCTATTCTCCTATGTCAATAAAGAGAATAAGATGCCCGTATTGTGCCTCACTTAACACCAAAAAGAAAGGCAAACAAGATGGAGTGCAACGATACCAGTGCAATGATTGCAAGCGTAAATTCAGATCCAAACGCACCAAGTTTAAGATCGAAGCAAAGAGTCTGTGGAAAGAATACTCGCATAAAAAACAAACCCTGGAGGAACTGACGGAAAAGTATAACAAGAGTCATGTGTGGATACGAAACAGACTGGACAGCATTGAAGTATCTATGCCAAAACTAAAACCCGTACCAACCGTACTCATCGTGGATACCACTTTCTGGGGACGACGGTACGGAGTTATGGTATTCAGATCATGGACACTCAAGAAGAATATCTGGTGGAGTGAGATTGAAACCGAGAGAGTCGCCAACTATCACTATGGCAGAAAGATACTGGAAGAACGAGGCTGGGTATTCACCGCTGTTGTGGTCGATGGACGGCGTGGTTTAGCCAATGTTTTCAAGGATATACCGGTACAAGTATGTCAATTTCATCAACTGCAGACCGTGACTAAATACCTCACCAGAAGGCCAAAGACGGAAGCTGGGAAAGAGCTCCGTTCTTTGGCGCTCACGCTCACTAAAACCGACGAGGAAACCTTCACGAAAGCGCTGGAGGACTATGAAAAGAAGTGGAAACACTTTCTCGAAGAGAAGACTATCGTACTCGGTCTCAATAGACATCCATACACGCACAAGAACGTACGTTCCGCCCTCCGTTCACTTAAAAGCAATCTGCCCAATCTGTTCACGTACCAGAGATATCCTAAGCTCAATATCCCCAACACCACCAATTCCATTGACGGGTCTTTCGCCGGACTAAAGAAGAAAGTTGCGCCACATCACGGACTGAGAAAAGATCGCCGACTTAAAGTTATTTCTGAGTTGTTGAAGGGAGATAAATAGGCCCCGAAAAGTTTCTATACTCCCTTTTTTTTGGTTTGTGAATCTAAGTCCACATTATGCTTTAGACGCTCTAAAGTCAATTATTTTATTCCAAGGAGGGTCATATTTTACTTTTTAGCGATTCTATTAAAGCGCTCTAAATATGACGCCCCTCGGAGTCTGAACCTATCTCAAGTTGGCTGCCCGACAGGGATTCGAACCCCGATATTCAGCGCCAAAAGCTGACGTCCTGCCGTTAGACGATCGGGCAAAATTACTTTTGCGTGGCGATTATAGCATAAATCCATCCCATAATGCGACGATTTAATGTGGTACTCTTTTTTACCCGCACAGACACCAGTCCAATATAATCTTCTCCAATTTTGTATCTAACCGTCTTTGGATTATGTTTTTTAAAAGTTGTTTTTGCAAACAATGACGTGGGGACAGAAAGTTCTTTGGCCCACTTGCTTATTATTTCTTTTTCCCGAACTTTATGAGACTGATGCAAATGTAGCCTAAGTATAAAATCTTCTTCTGTAACGTCGCAAAAATTTTGTAGCCACTTTATAAACAAAGCCACCATTGTCGGATCAGAATTACCAAAATCAACCATAACACCTGGTCTATCCGCACTCTTCTTTGAACCTTCTGCCCAATATAGTGCTATGCCAATCATAAACAACTCTCTGGTGGAAAGATTTTTAACATCTTTTACACCTCGTTTTATCATCTCTTTTTCCTCAGCCAATCTCATTGCATGCCGTTTATCTCCACCTCTCTGTTGTGCTTGTTTTCTTTTTTCGGTTAGTTTTTGTTTCTGAGTTTTTGATAAGCCAACTTCACGAAGCCAAAGAGAAAGAGTTGATTTTGACACATGAACCTCCTTAAGGATATCACTGTATGTTTTACCTTCTTTTCTCAACTTTATTGCAAGTTGTTTTTCACTGTACTTATGCATAATCGAACACAGTATAACATGAGCAGTACTATTTATTCTTGTGCTATATGAACTGTTATAACATAAGGCCGGCAGCGAAGCTGCCGGCCTTTTGTTTGTTCTAGAAGCTATACTTTTAAAAGTAAACTACTTACTCTTCTTGAAACAATCAATACATTTTAAATTTTCGGTATTGCGAGGTTCAAATGGTAGCTGAGTGATGGCATTGCCACAGATAGAACACTTCCAGTCGCCAGTAAACATCTGACGCTCGCCAGATGAGGCTGGTGCGGCTGTGGAATTACTACTCTCCGGAGGTTGCTCAGAGGCTGGCGCGCTCGGGTCGAAGATTGGTGCTTCTCGGTCGTCCATATCTGCGGCTGGCTTGGCACCAGGAGCTGTATCTGCCGCCTGGTCATCTGCGGGCGCTGCGGCACTGTCCTTTTCTTTAAAGTAACAATCACGACAAGTTAGACCACTGTTGCTACGTGGCTCAAATGGTAATTCTTTTATCTCTCCCCCACACTTACTACAAGTCCAATTTCCTTGAAACATAAATAAACAAAATCTGAATCTAAATAATTTAAAGACAGTATACACTATTGCCCTGTGGTTAAATTCTGAATTACTAATTTTAATTTTAAATTAACAGTCGGTAAGTCATCTTTAAATGACAATCCATGTACGCATTCGACATCTTAGCCTGGAAGACTCCACCAAACAGAGTGGTTATGATTGTCTGTAGTCTAAATAGCAAAAATTGCGTGAGATGCGAGGAAGACAAGAAAAATGACTCAAGTGGGGCTTATGCCCAGCGAGAGTCATTTTTCGTAGTCTAACAAAGCAGATTGCGTGATTTTTGCTATTTAGATTCGTATGCAGCTTTAATAAAGGAGGTAAATAGCGGGTGTGGATTTAGAGGTCTTGCTTGCAACTCCGGATGAAACTGCATGCCGACGAAGAAAGGATGAACGTCCTGTGGCAACTCCATTATCTCCATCAAGCGACCGTCTGGTGACTTGCCAGAGAAAGTAATGCCACCTTCTTCCAACTCCATTATGTATTCTGGATTAACCTCATAACGGTGTCGGTGTCGCTCTAGCACGTCATCCTGACCGTAGGCTTTGCGAGCGATGGTTCCCTTCTTAAGTACAGCCGGATATTGCCCTAGGCGCATAGTGCCACCCATGTCGGCTTTGGCTAGTTTTTCTTTCTGGTCTGGCATTATACCAATTACCAAATCTTTGGCTTTCGGATTTATTTCTTCGGTGCTGGCGTCTTTTTTCTTCAACACGTTCTTAGCATATTCCAGTACTGCGAGTTGCATACCATAGCAGATACCAAAGTACGGAATCTTATTCTTACGCACGTATTCAATCACATTAAGCTTGCCGTCGATACCGGTCTTGCCGAAGCCGCCTGGCACCAAGACACCATCATACTGCTTGAGCTCTTTTAGACGCTTGGAGTCTTTTTCAAAATCAATTGATGATAGATAAGTAATTTCTGGCTTAAGACCGAGTTTGTATGAAGAATATTTGATAGCCTCCAAAACAGAAATATATACGTCTGACAAAACAAAGTCACCAGAGCTAAAGTACTTACCAATCACTGCAATCTTAACCACATCCTTTCCATTCTTAGAACGCGAGACAAAGCGCTTCCAATTAGACAAATCTGATTTTTGTGAACAAGAGAGATTTAAAAGATGACAAAGTCTGTCGGACAAACCGTCTTTTTCAAAATTAAGTGGGATGTCGTAGATACTACCTACATTTGGCGCAGAAATAACATCTTCCGGAGCCACATTACAGAAGCGCGCAATCTTTTCTTTTCGCTTCTTGTCGATGGCAACTGTGGCACGAGCCACAATAATGTCTGGCTGTACACCAGCCGAACCAAGAGTACGCACGGCGTGTTGAGTCGGTTTGGTCTTCATCTCGCCGACACTGCTTGGAACCGGCAGGTATGAAACCATCACTACCGCTACGTCTTCTGGTGCTTCACTCTTCATCATGCGGACTGCTTCGAGGAAGAGAATGTTCTCGTACTCGCCGACAGTGCCGCCAATCTCAATAAGTACTACGTCGGCATTGGCCAGTTCGCCAGCTTGCTTGATACGAGAAATAGCTTCTAATGGAATGTCTGGCACCACCTGTACACAGCGCCCGCCATAGCCTAGGTTGCGCTCACGGTCTATCACCGCTTGATAGACACGACCAGTGGTCATGTAGTTTACATTTGGCAAATCAACGTCTAAGAAACGTTCGTAGTTACCCATGTCTTGATCTGTTTCTAGACCGTCTTTAAGTACAAATGTCTCACCATGCTCGGTGGGGTTCATGGTACCGGCATCGACGTTTATGTATGGGTCAACTTTAATCGCGGTTACTGATAGGCCGCGTCCTTGGAGAATCTTCGCGATGGATGAGGAAGTAACACCTTTGCCGACTCCGCTCATCACGCCGCCAACAACAAAGATATACTTCCGCTGCTTTTTGTTAGCAGACTTGGAATTCTTTTTTATTGTCATTACGGATACAAATTATACCCGCAAGTGCCGTGCTACTGCAAGGAGACTTGATACCATGCCCAGCACCATACCAGAAACTGTCATGGTAAAGAAGATCTGACCAAAGTTGGAAACAAAGTAATCAAACAGATTGAACTGGAAGAATTCTTCTGTACCAGGACCAATCCATATGAGAATTGGGTAAAGGAAAATCAAGGCCAGAATTCCAGATATGACTCCATAAATAAGTCCTTGTAGCATAAACGGCCCACGAATAAACATGTTGCTAGCACCCACCAAGCGCATAACAGCAATTTCGTCACGAGTGGTGTAGATGGCCAAGCGAACTGTGTTGAAGGTGATAATCACTGCCGCACCCACCAAAACAATCATTACAATGAACGATGCTCGTTCGACGGCATTAATGATGGAGGTGAGTTTGTTGATGGCTTCTTGGTTGTCGTAGTAGTTAACCTTGTCGATAAGTGGATCGTTGATAGAAAGACTCTGTTGCTCAGCTAAGAAGTTGGCAATACCTTCGTACTGTGATGTGTCGCGAGCTCTAATAGAAAGTGAGGCTCCGAGCGGATTATCACCCAATTCATCGAGACCCTGCATGATAGTCTCGTCATTCTTGTGTTGTTCCTTAAAACGAGCCAGGGCGTCTTCGCGAGAGGTAAATGATATTTCTTTTACATCAGGCAAGGATTCAATCTGGGTCTTGAGAGCAGCGATATCTTCATCGGCTGCGTTAGTTACGAAGTAGACATTTATATCTACCTTGTCTTGAATGTGTTCAAGTGAAACACCGAGTAGCTTGTCGAGCATCATGGTAGAACCAAAGACGAACAATGCTACAGTCATAACAAACACAGCTGCCAGAGACACGAAAGCATTGCGCCAAAATCCGACAACTCCAGAACGAACAATTCTTTTAAATGCAGTCCACATAAGTAATTTAAAATTTAAAATTGAAAAATAAAACCAGAAAGAAAAACAAGAATTTTATAATTTTTGGATCAGTTTTTCTTTTTTCATCTTTCCTTTTTAGCTTATAAAACGTATTTTCCTTCTGCGTCGTCACGCACAATCCGACCCTCGTCCATGGTGATAACCCGACGCTCAAGCTCGTCGATAACTCCCTTGTTGTGAGTGGTCATAATAACTGTTGTACCGAGGTCGTTGATTTTTTTAAGAATCTGCACCACTTCGTAGGTGGCGATTGGGTCTAGATTGCCGGTTGGTTCGTCGGCAATGATGATGTCCGGCTGATTCACAATCGCACGAGCGATTGCTACACGCTGCTTCTCTCCACCAGAAAGTTCTCCTGGGAAGTTCCAGGCTTTGTCTTGCAGATCTACCAAAGCCAAGGCTTGCGGTACGTTCTCGGCGATTTCATCGTCGCTGCGGCCGTTGGCCTCCATAGCAAAAGCAATGTTTTCAAAAGCGGTTTTGTGAGGAAGGAGTTTAAAGTCCTGGAAGACAGTACCAATCTTACGGCGGTACTTGGGAAGCTTGGCTTTAGGTATACGGTGGATGTCCAGTGATTCAAAGAATACCTGGCCGTCTGATGGACGGTCTTCGGCGATTAGCATTTTTAATAAAGTTGTCTTGCCGGCACCGGAATGTCCAACAATCGATACGAATTCTTTTGGTTCAACCTGGAAAGAAATTCCTTCTAGGGCTACGGACTGGCCGTTGTTGTATAACTTAGATACGTTGTCAAAATAAATCATGAGCAGTTTTCAAAATTCAGTCCCTTTATTCTATCCCATGTCCGTACAGCTGTCCAAAGACAACTTTGGTGATTTTTTTGTGGGATATGGAGTGGTTGGTTGATGGGCCGCGAAAAGCCGTGGCTCTCGGCCCGGATTTTCTCGGCTCCCCCACACCCCACTCGAAATTACCCAACCAAACCCTTAGCTCCATCGAGAAACTGTTGAATATCGCCATCTAAAACCTTATCTATTTGACTGGTTTCTGTGCCAGTACGGTGATCTTTTACCATTTGGTATGGATGCAGCACATACGAACGAATCTGACTTCCCCACTCTATCTTGAGTGATTTCTCTACCGACAAGCCCTTAAGCTCGCGTTTGTGTTGCTCTTCACGAAAAGCAAAAACCTTTCCAGCTAGCAGCTGCATACCCTTTTCTCTATTTTGCTGCTGGCTGCGTTCGCTAGAAACATGAACGGATATATTGGTGGGTTTATGAACAATCCGCACAGCTGTCTCGCGTTTGTTTACATTCTGTCCACCAGCGCCACCACTGCGAGCAAAGCTTATATCAAGCTCATCTTCTGGAAGTTCAACTTCTTTAACGTCAGCGATTTGTGGCGAGACTTCAACTAAGACAAAAGAAGTTTGTCTCTTGCCGTTAGCATTAAAAGGTGAAATGCGCACCAGGCGATGTACTCCAGACTCGGTCTTTAGTTCACCATAAGAACCTTTACCTGACACTTCGAATACGATATTGCGGTAACCATTATGGTCGTTGGTGTTACTATCCAAAACCATAATGCCCCAACCCTGTCCTTCTGAGTACTTCTGATACATCTCGGTAAGCATGCGGGCGAAGTCTTCGGCATCATCACCACCGGCTCCGGCTACAATAGTTATAACTGCGTTATTGCGGTCATACTTTTCTTTACCCTCGGCTTGGTCTTTAAGCTCCTGTAGTTCCTTTATCATCGCCTGGGCCTCTGTGGGGTCATTCCAAAAGTCAGGCTGTAGCATGGCAGCCTCGATTTCTTGTATACGTAGTCCTGTCTCTTCGTTGTTCATTTGAGAAACAGTATAGCAAAAGGCGGCAAAAATAGCTTCGCTATTTTTGCCGCCTTTTGTCGCCCCTCCGAAAACCACTACGCCGCCAACCAACCGCCATCCACATACACAGTAGAACCGGTTGTGTATCCAGCTTCTTCTGAAGCCAAGAAAACCACTGCCGCCGAAACTTCCTCTGGCTTACCCATACGCTTTAGTGGCACACCGGCGAGCATGGCCGCTCTGGCTTCGTCTGACATTCCTGCCGCATCCACCATTGGAGTATCAATGGCTCCGGGCGCAATGGCATTTACCAAAATCCCTTTATCAGCCAAGTCCACCGCCAAAGCTTCAGTCATGCCGATAATACCGCCTTTGGCCGCTGTGTAATGTACACTAGCTGCCACACCAATACCGACTCCACCAGAAGAAATTGAAGCGATATTTATAATGCGACCCCAGTTGTTCTTAGCCATCTCCCTGGCGGCTGCTTGAGCACACCAGAAAGCACCGGTAAGGTCGATAGCAATCATGCGATTCCATTCTTCTTCGGTTATATCAAGCACTGGTTTGGCTTGATAAATGCCAGCGTTGTTAACTAAAATATCCAAACGACCATACTCATCCACTACTTTAGAAATAACCTCTTCCACTTCTACCTTATTCGAAACATCCATCTTGAAGCACATGGCTGTACCGCCTTCGACTTTTATCTCATCTTCCACTAGCTGACAAGCATCAAGGTCGACATCGGTAATGATAACTATCGCCCCCTGCCTACCGAGGGCCACAGCATGCGCCTTGCCCATACCCCGTCGAGCACCGGTAACCAGCGCCACTTTGCCACTAAGGTCGAACATCCCTTTGTTTTGTGTTGTGTCCATATAATTTTTAAATTTAGCAACCACAACTGTATAGAACTAATATAGTTTTATTCTACTATATTTCTTTATAGAAAAACCGCCTGACGGCGGTTTTTCTATTTCGGAGCCATCTCGCGGGATTGAAACTTACAGTTTCAGTACACCTTTTGGATATTTTATTTCGCTTCGCTTATAAAATATCACAAAAGCTTTTCAATCCCTGCTCGTGTTGCATTCGCAACACATGCGCAGCTCGATGGCTCAGGTATAAAAAGACCGCCTTTCGGCGGACCTTTTATACCTGAGCCATCTCGCGGGATTGAACCGCGGACCTCACCCTTCGTTTACACTCTCGTTTACAAAAACAAATATCGAGAGACTAGACTGTATCTTAGGCATGTACTATGTACGAAGCCCCCCTTGTCAGTCGTTCGGGCCCTAGAGGAACTAGTGCCACGGTCTGAACCATTGCTTGGCCTTTAACCGTTATTCGGGATTCACATAGACATTTCTGTACTATGGGGCAAAAATCTTACGATTTACCATGGGTGCGCTCTACCGACTGAGCTAAGATGGCATATGAAGTTGTTTGCAATTTGGTTATTGCAGAAATGATATTATCACGAAGTTTTATATTTGAAAAATATATAGTAAGCACACCATATTTATTTTTGTTGCGATACGTTCCTTTTTTATTTGTTTTTGTTACTACAACTTTTTGAAATTGTTTATCATTAACTTTAAGTTGGTCTATCCAATATTTTTTAGCCATGTCTGGAGATGTATCGGAAAATATCTGCAGCCCAAACCTTAGCTTCGATTCATCAATCCTGTAGATTTTTACTAAAAAGTCTAAGAAGACTCGTATAAGTGCTGGGTCAGTATTGCCAAGTCTGACAGAATGTTTATTTACTTTATTACCCTCACCCCAAAATAATCCGAGACCAATACCATACAGAAACCAATCTTTATAATTGCTTGGTTTATTAAACCTGAAAGGATCCCCTGAGGGATTGTTTTGCAAATAAATAGCTTCAGAAATAGTTCTCTTGGGAATATTGTGTTTTTGCAACCAATATGCAACCTTGTTGTCTGAGCAACCCAAACCGAGTGCTATCTCATGCAAGGAATGACCAAATGTAACGTATTCTTTCTGTAAAAAATTTTTACCTATCACCCTTGTAGTGTAGCATATCCTTGTTAAGTTATAGGTAAACCATGAACACTATGAGTTTGAGATTATTATTGTAATCTAATACCTACTCTGTCATTTTTCCTCTCAAACCAGAAGATTAGGACAGTAGCAAACAAAGCGCCAAGTAAGTTACTAATCAAGTCCAAACCTGTATTTATGTAGCCACCTACGTTTGTACTAGGAAGTGCTAAAGTAGCAATAAATTCCACCACTTCATTTAAAGCACCTAATCCCATACCAGCCAAGAAGACAAGGAAAAGCACCCTGCCGCGAGAGAGACCATTGGAAACAAGTGGTTTCAACAGATGATACATAGCAACGGTGGCTACCGCGAAGCCATAGAAATGCACAAACTGGTCAAACTTCAAAATAGTCATTTCTCCGCTCACAATAATCGGCAACAAGACTTCTGCATATAAGACATGACCGTCTATTTGTATACCTCCGCCAGACATATGCATAAAACCCCAAAGCGATAGAGCGAGTAAGAGCTTCGAAGAAAACTGAGTTCTATTGATTGTGGAAGCAACGAGAATCACAAAACCCAACATCACACTGATGTACCAAAGAAACTCATAGTTACCAGCTCGCAGATAATAGGTGCTAAAAGCAATTATATAACCAAGAGTAACAACCAAAATTAAGATACGTTGTTTTGTCATAATGGATATAGTATAGCGCATGAGAGAAAGCAATTCGCATATCTCAAAACAAAAACCACGTCTCTTGCGAGACGTGGTTTTTACTAACTGGTCACAAGTCACTAAGCATAATTGTTCGCATTCGCTCCAATTATACTAAGTGCTCGCGACCCCACCTCGCTTATTCGTCGTAAACTCCTCATATCGCTCCGGTTCGCAGTTAGGTACGAAAGCAAAGTAGTTTGCTTTCTAAAACAAAAACCACGCTCTGACGAGACGTGGTTTTTGTTTTACCTAACTGCGCGAGTGAAGGGACTCGAACCCTCGGCCTTCCGCGTGACAGGCGGACGCTCTAACCAGCTGAGCTACACCCGCAGTTATCCAATCAATGGATGGGCTACATTATACATAAATTATAATTAAATCAAAGACCTATGACAAAGCCATTGAGATATTATGTATAAGTGTGCTGACGGGTAGAGTCGAACTACCGTCTAGGGTTTATGAGTCCCTCGTTCTAACCGTTGAACTACGCCAGCAATAAACGTAAGTGCTCGAAAGCATACCAAATATTGCTTTTAATTTCTAGTGTTTTTACAAGCATCTATCAGA
Organism: Minisyncoccia bacterium; assembly: GCA_050292865.1. Lineage (GTDB taxonomy): Bacteria > Patescibacteriota > Minisyncoccia > Phycocordibacterales > UBA918 > OLB19. Next base: position 10,615 of record JBNKMC010000020.1, read on the forward strand.
CCCTGTATTTTATACTTAAGATCTGTGCTCTTAGCAATTCTAAGAGAAATAACACCATGATAAGAGTTGTGATTGCTGTAGACTTTCTTTGGTCTATTTTTGAGAATAATCACTTTAAACTGATTGCGTTTAAGACTTATTTCATTCGTCCAGAATTTTACAATTTCATTTTGACGTGACGCATGGGCTTCAGATATGTATATGTATGGTCTAAAATCACTCGGTAGAACACCTAGACATTTCTCAAACCATCTCTTTCCAATCTTAATCACCTCTGGGTCAGAGTTTACCAAGGCCGTCATGCCACTTCTGGATTTTACTCCCTCTCCCCAATATAAACCAATCCCTAGCAACAAAAGGTCACGATCCGAAATTTGACTAATTATCTTTCTGGCAGACTCTTGATGTTTAGAAATAGCATCCAGACGTTTCATCCTATTTTTATCGGCACCTAATTGCCGACCAACAGATCCCGACGCAATTTGCTTTTGTTTAAGTTTTTGTTTTTGAGTCTTTGTTAAAACAACATCGCGACACCATAAACTAACCGAGCCTTTCGACACTCCAAGAATATCAGAAATATCCTTGATACTCTTTCCCTGTTTCCTCAACTTTAAAGCTTTAATCTTTTCATCCGTTTTAGCCATATGTTAATTATAACATATAACGGTAGTTTAGATATCAGTGTAAACTAATTAGAACATCTTCAGCTTTTTTGATATCTTCCGGATATGCGATAGGAATCCATAGCTTCTGCTCCACCACGGCCATTGGGTACTTGGCAGAATAAGCGGCGATGGCGTCTGTTAGATAATATTCTCCGTTCTTTGGGTCTGTGACTGGGAAATCAAATATATTTGTATCTAATACCATGAGACCTGTTGAAGCTAAATTTGATGAAGGGTGAGATGGTTTTTCTTCTATCTGAAGCAATGTGCCGTCTGAATTACAAACTACAATACCAAAACGTTCTGGGGTATCGGTCGCACAAGTAGATATGGCACGTGAGTATGATGTTACACGGGCCAGGTCATCAGACCCATGAATATCATCTGCAAACATAAAAAGAAATCTGTTTTTTAAAAAATCTTTACACAACCAAAGAGCATGGGCTGTGCCCTTCTGTTCTGATTGGTGAATATAAGTAACCGACCTGCCCATAAATTCTTCACCACAGTGTTCTTTTATTTTGTCTTCGAGATAACCGGTGACGATAATTAACTCATCGACTGAACTGGGTAAAGATTCAACTATTCTGTCCAAAATAGCCTTACCTCCAACCTTAACCAAAGGCTTTGGAGTGTCTTGAGTAAGAGGATGAAGACGGGTTCCTTTGCCAGCCGCCAAAATTACACATTGCATGCTTACTATAACTAAAGGTTATGAGAAAAGTTGCATGGAGTGATGGCTGGCCCCGCAACAAATACAAAAACACGTCCCTGTGGGGACGTGTTTTT
>JBNKMC010000021.1:0-11738 GCA_050292865.1 Minisyncoccia bacterium
GGGCCGGTATCCAGCGCGTAGTCAAACTCCTGCGCCGCTTCCTTCATGGCGAAGTGGCTCATCAGACAATTTATCGTGACGCAGTCATGGCGTTGTCTTGTTTGTCGGTGGCTGAAGGGGAAGATATTGTCGATTTGTCTGACCAGTTCACGCTACGCTCATTACACAGTTTGGGCTATATTGCTCCGCATGAGTCTTACCAAGAAACAATCGACAGCGAGGATCCTTGGTCTGTACCTTTGCCTCTTTCAGCTATGGCACACAAGGCAATAGAGCGAGCTACTACCGCCAGTCATTTGTAACCAGTCCAGTAAGGTCAAAATGAGCCGCGTGCTATACTTGATATATCATTGTATGGGAATAAAAGATCAGAAAAAAATAGACGAACTAAAGCAGCGTTTATACGAACGTGACGGCAAATCTCAGAGAGAAATCACTCACGAACTAAAAAGTGAGACAACCTCAGTGCCTAGTGATTGGCAGCATCCTTCAGGACCTCAAGACAGTCCTACTCATTCAGACATCACACCTCCAGCGAAGCCCTTTGTTAAACTAAAAGAATCAATCGCATCCACTCCATACGAACCTACCCCAGACGAAGAAATACCAACCACTATGAAAAAGAAAAAGACCTACCGCAAAAAAATATTCCTGATTGGTCTTGGTTTTTTGGTATTTTCTCTGGCTATTGCCAGCCTCATGACACTCAGCGGTAATAACACTATCTCTGGAGACAATATTTCTGTGGCTCTAACTGGTCCGTTGTCGGTGGGTGGTGGGGAAGTTATTCCGCTACAGGTAGGAATCATCAATAACAATACTGTAGATATCGATTCTGCTACATTGATAGTGGAGTATCCCGCTGGTACACAGTCCGCGAGCGGCGACGGCACAGCTCTTAGTACTGAAAGATTGCAGCTAGACACGGTTGCTGGCGGAGAAACTCTAAACATCCCACTACGCGCCGCTGTTTATGGCGAAGAAAATGAAGAAAAAGAAATCAAAGTCTCAGTCGAGTATCGAGTTACTGGTTCTAACGCTGTTTTCTATAAAGAGGCGCCACCGCTTCTGTTTAAGATTAGTTCTTCACCATTGTCACTGAAGGTGTCCAATGATGTAAAAGTATCGGCTGGACAGGAGACAGAAATAACTTTAATCATCACTTCAAATTCACCAACGACCATAAATGATGTGCTAGTTAAGGCAGACTATCCAAATAGCTTTGACTTCACTTCAGCCGACCCGCAGCCAGATTATTCAGAAAATGTTTGGCGTATCAAAAGCCTGGAACCAGAATCTTCTAAGACCATCACTCTCAAGGGTTCTTTGTCTGGAAATGAAGGTGATGAGGCATCTATAAATGTTTCGGTTGGAGCAGCCAATACACGCAATCCACAAGAGCTTAACTCGATATTCGTAACCGACCGAGCAGACTTTGCTGTTGAGCATCCTTTTATGGATATAAGTTTGTCAGTTAATAATCAAAAAGGTGACAGTGTTAAGGTAAAGCCGGACAGTCAGTTCAACTCGGTTGTTACCGTGGCTAACACTTTGGACTACACAATATATGACACTGTTGTTGTGGTCAGCCTGTCTGGCAGTGGTTTGTCAGCGTACACAGTTGAATCTGCCAATGGTTATTACAACCCTTCTAAGAACACAATCACTTGGGATTTAAATAACAAAAAAACTTTAGAACAAATAACTCCCGGTGGCAGAGATACTGTTAGCTTTTCCTTCTTGCCTAAAAACAACAACGTAGCCGCACCAAAAATCGGTATAGACGTAAAGGTTGAATCAAGAAGAGTTTCAGAAAACAACGTGTCAGAGAAACTGCAAGGAACGGCCAAGTCTACCGTTTTGATTGCTAGTGAGCCAGCTCTATCGGCTGATGTCAGTCAGAATGACAATGTTTTTGACAACTTTGGTTATGTGCCACCGAAGGTGGGGCAGGAGACTACTTATACCTTGTCGTACATGTTGGCCAATGGTTCGAGTGATATTTCAGATACTGCCATAACCGCTACTTTGCCAGACTATGTTTCTTGGACCAACAAAACCTCCGGTAGTGGAAATGTGACATACAGTGAGACTACCCGCACAGTCACCTGGAGACCGGGGAATATTGCCGCCAATGCTTCTGCCTTCGCTTCTTTCCAGGTCAGCATAACTCCAGATCAAGGACAGCTGGGTTACACACCGGTGCTACTCAATCGACAGAGCTTGCAAGCTACCGACAATTCCACTCGTCAGACTATCGGTACTTGGCATACTGCCTTGACGACAGAGATGTCGGCGGAGGCGGGGTATGCACCCAACAACGGCCGGGTTGGCGAATAAAATTAGCAGATAACAGATAACAGGAGTCGCAAAAACACTAGGCCAAAGGCCTAGTGTTTTTGCGACCACGCGCACCAACCCAATCCCGAAACCACTTTTCTATCCGCCACATTATGCTATTGTTATCTCATTATGACAGCAGAAAACGAAACAAAAAAAGATGACCGCATGGAGAAAATAGTCTCCCTTTGTAAACGACGTGGCTTTGTATTTCAGGGCAGTGAAATCTATGGCGGACTTCGTGGTACTTGGGACTTCGGCCCACTTGGAGTGTCCTTAAATAACAACATCAAACGCGAATGGTGGAAGATGTTTGTAGATGGTCGCGAAGACATATATGGTCTCGACGCTGCCATCATCATGAACGCCAAAGTTTGGGAAGCGAGTGGTCACACTGGCGCTGGTTTTTGCGACCCATTGGTTGAAGATGTTGAAACTGGTGAACGTTTTCGTGCTGACCATCTACTCAAGGATGTTGGAGTAGACGCAGAAGGAATGACTTTGGAAGAAATAGATTCTGCTATCAAGGACAACGATGTGAAGAGTCCAAATGGTAACGAACTTTCTTCAGCCCGTCAGTTCAACCTGATGTTCGAGTCACGTGTCGGTGCTACTGCTGGTGATGAGGGCAAGGTTTATCTACGTCCAGAAACAGCCCAGGGTATCTTTGCCAATTTCAAAAACGTCCTAGACTCAATGTCTCCGAAGATGCCGTTTGGTATCGCTCAGATTGGTAAAGCTTTCCGTAATGAGATTGCGCCACGTGAGTGGTTGTTCCGTGTGCGTGAGTTTGAGCAAATGGAAATTGAGTATTTTATAAAAGAGTCTGAATGGGAAACAGAGTTCGAAAGGCTCCGCGCTGATATCCAAGCCTGGCACAATCATATTGGCCTTTCTGCAGAAAACATCCGTGAGTATGAAGTTCCAGAAAACGACCTCGCTCACTACTCTAAGCGCACCATCGACTTCGAATACAACTATCCAGGCAAGGGCTTTGATGAGCTAGCTGGCTTTGCCTACCGCACCAACCACGACTTAAAAAACCACATGGAGCACAGCGGTGTTTCTATGGAGTATATAGAGCCGGATGGTTCACGCTTTGTACCTCATGTTTTAGAACCTTCTTTTGGTCTTGGTCGCGCTTTCATGGCAGTCTTGGCCGAAGCTTATACAGAAGACGAAATGGGTGGGGAAGTCCGCACCTACCTCAAACTGCCAAAACACCTCGCACCATACCGTGTTGCTGTCTCACCACTCCTCAAGAACAAGCCACAGCTGGTAGAAAAAGCTCGTGAGGTCTTCAAACTACTGCAGGCTGAGTTTGGCAATGTAGCATGGGACGATAACGGCAACGTAGGTAAACGTTATCGTCGCCAAGACGAAATCGGTACACCAGCCTGTATCGTCATCGACTTTGAAACTCTCGGCGAAGAAGCTCCAGAACTTGCAGATACTGTCACCGTCCGCGACCGCGACACGGGTGAGCAGACTCGTGTAGCCATAAACGAACTCGTTAATTACTTGAAATAAAACCATGTCTGACCAGAAAGCAAAATACATCACCACCACACTGCCGTACGTAAACGCATCGCCTCACATGGGTCATGCGCTTGAATTCGTGCAAGCCGATACATTAGCTAGGTACTGGCGGCTCATGGGTCATGAGGTGTTTTTCAATACTGGTGTGGACGAGCATGGACAAAAAATTGCTCAAAAAGCCGATGAAGCTGGCATAGACCGCCAAGCATATGTAGACAAATATGCCGCTGAGTTCAACAAACTCAAAGAGGCCTTGAACTTAGCTTACGATGCCTTCATTCGTACCACCGACGAGCGTCACAAAAAGGCCGCGGAGCATATCTGGAAGCTTTGCGCAGAAAACGGCGACATTTACAAAAAGACATACAAAGGTCTGTATTGTGTTGGTTGTGAAAGTTTCAAAACCGAGAGCGATTTGGTAGACGGAAAATGTCCAGACCACCAGAAAGAACCAGAAGAAGTCGAAGAGGAAAACTACTTCTTCAAGCTATCAAACTACCAAGACTATCTTGTTGGATATCTTTCAGATGAACAGAGTATAGTCCCTGACTTCCGTCGCAAAGAGCTGCTGAAGTTTGTGGAAGGTGGTCTCGAGGATCTCTCTATCTCTCGTCAAAAGTCACGCATGGACTGGGGTATTCCGGTGCCGGGCGATGATGAGCATGTCATGTACGTGTGGTTTGATGCTCTCACCAACTACATCTCAACTCTTGGTTGGCCCGAAGACGCTGATGGCAACTTCAAGAAGTTTTGGGCTGAGGGAGAGACATTGCAGCTTGCCGGAAAGGATCAGATGCGTTTTCAGTCTGTTATTTGGCAGGCAATGCTTAAGAGTGCTGGCGTGAAGGCAACCGACAAGGTCTTCTATCACGGCTTCATAAACAGTGGGGGACACAAGATGAGTAAATCACTTGGTAACGTTATCGACCCATACGAACTAGTAAAGCGCTATGGTACTGATGCGGCTCGTTACATCATGCTTCGCCATGTTCATCCAACCGACGACTCCGACCTCACGTGGGAAAAAATGGATGAGTACTACACCGCTAATCTCGTAAACGGCCTCGGCAACCTCACCGCCCGCATTATGAAAATGGCAGAGACTCATCTTGATGGTCCAATTGCTAAGCCGGAAGTAGCTGACTTTGATTCTGCGTATCTTGCCGCACTTAATAATTATGACTTCATGACTGCCTGCGATTATGTCTGGCATAAAGTAGGGGAACTCGACGAAAGAATTGCTGAGACAGAACCGTTCAAGCTCGTAAAAGAAGATAAGCCAGCTGCCCAGAAAATCATTACTGAACTCGTACATGACCTCTATATCATCGGTCGTATGCTTTATCCAATCATGCCAGAAGCGAACGTAATCATAAAAGATGCAGTTATCGCCAACAAAAAACCAGAGAATCTCTTCGTTCGCCTAGAAAACTAAACGAAATAAAATTAGTAGAAAAAAGACAGCGGCGCCCTCCGGGCGCCGCTGTCTTTTTTGAATCCAGTTACTTTCAACAAATACAAATAAACTAATACAAATGTTAAAGCAACAAACCACTCTCTCTTCCTCCACCCACCCATCTCTCCACCCACCCATCTCTCCACCCACTCATCCTCCAAAAAAACACAGGAAAAAACCTTCCATTCGAATGGAAGGTTTATGTAATTAAAAACAAGTACTGTCAAGATATTTATCTCGCATTATATTTATTCTCGTTTTGATTTTTTTGTTAAAGTAGATTTAGTAATTTTTTTGCGTTTATTGCGCCTATCGTAACCGTAATTTTGTCCGTACGCTGGCATAATTCCACCGAAAGTTATTATAGATTCTATTATGTCCAAGACAGAAGAGTAGTTGTTTGTGTGGGTTTGTAGGGTGGGTAACATATTAGTGAATGAACCATCACACATTCTGAACTTTATTTTTTCTGCTGTAGTGGGACTGACTTTTAAAGTCTCTGATATTTTATATAGAGAGTGACCTTCGTTAATCATAACTGCGATTGCCAGTCTTTTTGCTAACATTATTCTTTCTTCATCTCCTAATAAGTCACTTAAAAACAAATTTAGCTTATCTTCATCTAGTTTACTCATGGTGGAGTTAAGTTGAGAAAACAGATCACTCAAAAGATCGTCGGAAAGCTTGTTTTTATTTAAACGAACCATTTTTAAATAATACAAAACCTTCCATTCGAATGGAAGGTTTATACTGTTCATATCTATATTGTCAATATTTTGATATTTTTGGTAATCTCACATTGAAGGTTACTTTAATATATCTTTTGTTTTTGGTATGCAAGACTGAGTGTTTTGATACCTCATGAGTTGTCTCATGAGACAACTCATGAGTTATACTTAAGACATGAGAGAAAATAAAATATCTAATACTCGTGAACGCAAGCTTTCTAAAGTAGCCAGTGGTTCTAGCTATAGCATTACGCTACCCATTGAATTTGTGCGACACCTTGGGTGGAAGGAGCGACAAAAACTCGACATAACTCTTAAAGGTGATACTTTGATAATCAAAGATTGGAAGAAATAAAATGAACTTTAAATACATAGACACTCACGCCCATCTCAACCTGGCGCAGTTTGGGGAGGACAGGGATGAGGTAATAAAGAAAAACAGGGAAGAGGGTGTGGTGTGTATAAACGTCGGTACACACAAGTCCACTAGCGAACTGTCAGTAAAGATAGCCAAAGAAAACGATTGGTGTTGGTCTATTGTTGGTCTGCATCCAATCAATGTCGTTACCCCTGATCCAGACGATGCCGATGCAGTGATGGAGAATAAGTTCGATTATGATTTTTATAAAGCTCTAGCTAGCGAAGAAAAGGTAGTCGGTATTGGTGAGTGTGGTTTTGATTATTTTCATAATAGCGAAGATACCTACGAAGCCCAGCGAGAAGTTTTCTTGGCGCAGATTGCTTTAGCAAATGAGCTCGACAAGCCGCTCATGCTGCACTTGCGCAATGCTAAAGAGGGAGGTCTGCGTGATGCTTATGATGACGCGCTCGACATACTAAAGACCGAAGCCAAAGTGCTTGGCAACGCGCATTTTTACGCTGGCACAGAAGAGCAGGCCAAGAAGTTTTTTGAGCTTGGCTTCACCATTTCGTTTACTGGTGTAGTAACCTTTGCACCGATGTACGAAAGCTTAATTAAAAATGCGCCACTTGATATGATCCACGGCGAGACCGACTGTCCGTATGTAGCACCAGTGCCGTACCGTGGCCAGCGCTGCGAACCGTGGATGGTGCAGGAAGTCTATAAAAAGATAGCTGAGATAAAAGGGGAGGATGAGGAGAAAGTTAGAGAACAGCTAGTGGGGAACGCAAAGAGATTGTATAAAATCTAAAAAGAATCAGGTCTGACAAAAGTCAGACCTGTAGTCGGTGGCCTTGTTCCCAGATAAGGTCGAAGTGAACAAAAGCAAACTCGATATAATGTTTTCCTAGACCCCTGAGTTGCGACTCGTGAACATGTAGTAGCTTTATCCTGAGTTCATCGATAATATCCTGCTCAACGTCATGCCAGTTCTCATGAATTTTAGGATTGCGCTGGAAAAACTTCTGCATGAAATTGAAGAATGCAATAGCATCCATATCTCCGCGCAAGTTGTTGCATAACAGACAGGCTATAACTAAGTTATCCTCATTTTTGCCACCACGCGCTTGAGCCAACACGTGGTCTCTTGTCGCCATTCTTTTTTTAGAGTGGTGATTGATTTCTTTTGGAAAGATCACCGGATGCCCGCAATAGCAACACCGGTGATTCTGTCCTTCGGACAGTCTTTTGATGTTTGCCATTTTGGATTTCCTTTAGGTTTTAGTCTGTACTTATAATAACCCATCAAAGAACAATTTTATAGTTTTATACAGAAAACCCCGGCGCCGCAGGCGCCGGGGTTTTGTTTTAAAAAATTAATCAAATAGAGATATAAGGTAAGTATCAATATCTCTCTGGTCCCAATCGTAGAAGTTGGCGTTTTCGCGGTGTAGGTCGCGGGCTAGTTGCTCGCCAACAAAGCGCCAGTGCCATGGCTCAAAGATGTAGTAGTCGTTGTTCTCGGGGTAGGAGAGGATGAAGCCGTGTTTGTAGGCATTGTTAAGAAGCCATTGGTAAGCTTCGGTATCAGCAAAGCTAGTGTAGGTACCGCCGGTGGCCGGGTCGGTAATGTCTAGAGTGGTTCCAAGTTGGTGCTCGGAGTAGCCTTGGTCAGCTGAGAAAGCGTTAGCACCGGTGCCGTAGGTGGTGGTGTATTGTCCTTTGAGCGCGTTTTGGTGGTCAAAGGAGCGGTAGGCAGAAACAACTTTAAGGTCGATGTCGTCGCTAGTAGCGTCTTTGATCATCGCATTCAAGAATTTCATTGCATCCGCGTGGAAGTACTGTGGGTCTTTGCCGGCTAGTACGTAGTCGGGGTTAATGCGATTAACTCGCGATGGCGTGTAGTTTTCGTTGAGGAAGTAGACTTTAGAATATTTTTCCAGTAACTCTTTGTCGGTTTTGGAAAGCTTGTCCAAATCACCTACGATAGAACCAAGGTCTTTTAGTTGGTTTTCAAATTCGGTGTTTTTGCCTTTTTCAATATCATATGCCTGGCTCAGACTGTTTATCTTGTCACTGAGAGTGGTAATTGTGTTGTTGGCAGTTTCCAAATCGTCTTGGATTTTGGTGTTGGCTTTGAGTAGGTTTTGCTTTTCAACGGATAGAGTGTTGTTATCTTTAGTGAAGATTATTAAACCGGCTACGTTGGCAGCTAGAGAAATAACCAACAATCCGGCTAATACAACATCGATTCGCGCTAGAGTTTGTTTTTGCATACCGTTTGATTGTACCAGAAAAAAGGGTGGGTAGTGAGGGGTAGGGCGGCGGCGAAGCCGCCGCCCCACAACCCTTGATTTATTTACTAAAATCAGTATACTAGCGACAGCTTTTAAAGACCTATGTTCGGTGACGGGATGCTTGCATCTTTGAGAACCAATGGGCAGAAATCGCGCTGTTTTCACGCGAGCATTCTACCCCGGACAGATAGGAAGGGGCACAAGTGCTCGCGCAAAAACAGCGCGATTTCTCATTTTCATTTGAGGTCTAATAAAGCTTTATTAGATTAAGTTTCAGCAAATTTCAAAATGAAATTCATCCTAGGAACTAAGGAAGGTATGACTCAGGTGTTCGACGCCGACGGCGTTTGTCATCCAGCTACAATTCTTAAAGTTGAGCCAGCTACAATTACGCAGGTGAAAACTGAAGAAAAAGATGGATACACAGCTGTGCAGGTTGCCACTGGTGCTCAGAAAGAACACCGTGTAGCCAAAGCTCAGAAAGGACACGCTGGAGCAGCTTTCCAGAATGTTAAGGAGTTCCGTACTCGCAAAAACTACGAAGATTCTGTTGATGGTCTTGAAAAAGGTCAGACAGTAGACGCTTCACAGTTTGAGGCTGGCGACAAAATCGTTGTTGCTTCTATCTCAAAGGGTAAGGGATTCCAGGGTGTGGTTAAGCGCCACAACTTTGCCGGTGGACGTGGTAGTCACGGTCAGAAGCACTCGCTTCGCGAACCGGGATCTATTGGTGCTACTGGTCCAGCTCGTGTGTTCAAGGGTCTTAAAATGGCCGGACGTATGGGTAGTGATCGTATTACCGTTAAGAACCTAAAAGTTCTTCAGGTAAATCCAGCAGAAAATGTATTGCTTGTTTCTGGAGCAGTACCAGGTCGAAAAGGAACATTAGTGGAGGTACGTAACATCTAAGTTAATGCATATGGATACAAAAATTTTCACAAAAGACGGAAAGGAGAATGGCAAAATCAAACTCCCTGAGTCTGTATTCGGCCTAGCTTGGAACGCAGACTTGGTGCACGAAGTAGTGACATCAATGCAGAGCAACGCTCGTGGTGGTAACGCCCACACTAAAGACCGTAGTGAGGTAAGTGGTGGTGGTAAAAAGCCATGGAAGCAGAAGGGAACAGGTCGCGCGCGACATGGTTCTCGTCGCTCACCAATCTGGTCTGGTGGTGGTGTTGCACACGGACCTCGCAATGAGAAAGATTACTCTAAGAAGATTAACAAGAAAGTACGTGCTAAAGCTTTGGCTATCACACTTTCTAAGAAGTTGTCTGACGGTGAAGTTATCTTTGTTGACTCACTAAACTTTGAGGCTCCAAAGACAGCTAGTGCCAAGGCAGCGGTAACAGCAATTGCCAAGGGTAGCGGTGCAGAAATGCTAGCAACCAAGAACAAGAACGCTGCACTTATCGTATTATCAGGTCGCGACGAAGCAACTGAAAAGAGTTTCCGCAACTTCGGTAACATGGAAGTGAAGTCTGTTAAGGACATCAACCCAGTTGATCTTCTAACCTACAAGTACGTTGTGGTAGCTGATCCTAAAGAATCAATCGAGACTTTGGAGAAGCGTGTTGCCACTAGCGTAGCAAAAGCTTAAATAAATTATTATGGCAATCTTTAGTCGAAAAGAAGAAAAAACTGAAGCTAAGGCAGAAAAGGCAGTTGTAGCAGAAGCTGTAAAGGCTTTGCCAACCGACCGTGATCTCGCTTCAGTGATTGTTAAGCCTCGCATCACAGAAAAGGCGGTAACTCAGCACGGTGATAATGTTTACACATTTATCGTTCGTCGCGATGCTACCAAGTACGATGTGAAGGATGCAGTGAAAGCGCTGTACAACGTGACGCCGGTGAAGGTAAACATCGTAAACAAAACTCCGCGTCAGTTTATGTCGCGTAGTAAGGGTCGCAAGATCAGTGAAAAGGGCATGAAGAAAGCATACGTCTACCTAAAGAAAGGGGACAGCATTTCTTTGGTCTAACCAAAACCGACCTATTACAGGTATAGGCAAAAGAATTACGAATTTCGAATGATTAATTCCAAAATTCAAAGTTTCACTTTTGCCTGCAAAGTAAAACAAAATCATGAAAAAATATAAACCAACATCCCCAGGACGTCGTGGTGGTACAGTGATTGAGTACAAGCAAAAGCTTACCTCAACCAAAAGTAGCCCATTGAAGTCTCTAACTAAGGGAAAGAAATCAACTGGTGGTCGCAACTCTCAGGGTCGCATCACTACTTGGTACCGTGGCGCTGGTAACAAGCGCAAGTACCGTGAGGTTGACTTCAAGTTCAACAAGCGTGATATCCCAGCTAAGATTGAAACTATCGAGTACGATCCGTACCGTTCAGGTTTCATCGCTCTAGTTCTATACAAGGACGGTGAGCGTCGTTACATCCTTGTGTCACAAGATATGAAGGAAGGTGATGAGTTTGTGGTATCAGAGACAGCTAAGCCAAAGACAGGTAACCGTTTGCCACTAGGCAAGATTCCGGTTGGTACCTTTGTCTACGCAATCGAGACTAAGCCAGAAGGTGGTGCCCGTATTGCTCGCTCAGCTGGTAACTACGCTGAGGTAGTGGCTCACGATGGTGGCTACACTCAGCTTAAGATGCCTTCAACCGAAATACGAAAAATACTTTCTGGTTGTTGGGCAACTATCGGTGAAGTATCAAACGAAGAACATCGTTTGGTAACTATCGGTAAGGCAGGTCGCGCACGCAAAATGGGTCTTCGTCCGAAGACACGTGGTGCTGCTCGTAACGCCGTAGATCACCCACATGGTGGTGGTGAGGGTCGTTCTCCTCGAGGACACCGTCGCTCACGAACCAAACAGGGTCGTCCTACTGGAAAGGGTCAGAAGACTCGTTCACCGAAGAAGTACTCAAACAAGCTTATTGTTTCTCGACGTAAAGTCGGCAAACGCGGTTAATCTAAGTTTCAGATATACTTAGTGCGGAAAACAAAAACCACCGGCGGCCCTACGGGCCGCCGGTGGTTTTTGTTTTCCTAGAC
>JBNKMC010000022.1:0-11420 GCA_050292865.1 Minisyncoccia bacterium
AATTGGTGGTATTGCTATCGCTTTTGCTTTGCAGGGCGTACTGTCTGACCTATTTGCTTCTTTTTCTATTTATGCTGACAAGCCATTTCGGATTGGAGATTTTATTGTGGTTGGAGGGGATTCTGGTACGGTTGAGAGTATCGGTATCAAGTCAACGCGTGTTCGTACCTTGCAGGGTGAGGAGCTTGTTATTAGCAATGCAGAGCTAACTACCGCCCGGGTGCAGAACTTCAAGAAGATGAATAAACGTCGTATCAATACTAAATTTGGTATAACTTACGAAACTCCCCATGACAAGGTGAAAGAAATAAACGGTGTGGTGGAAAGAATCTTTGGCGCCATAGATGGAGCAGAGCTAGACCGAGTCCACTTTACCACCTTTGCCGATTCGGCTCTTATCTTTGATGTTGTGTATTACATAGATTCTCCTGACTACGCCGACTATCTCGACCGACAACAGCAATTTAACTACGAATTGATGGATAAATTTGCAGAGTTGGGAATAGAGTTTGCTTACCCGACGCAGACTGTGTATACCAAACAAATTTAGAAACAAAAACCTTTCGTTCAAACGAAAGGTTTTTGTTATGTATAGAAATCGGTCACCCGCGCATCAGTATTTTGTAATTGTGCGGGATAGGGGAATCGAACTCCTGACCTCTGCTTGGAAGGCAGATGTTATACCATTTAACTAATCCCGCAGGTTTGTGTGCAAGATTTTAGCATAGACTGGAAATAAAACAACAAAAAAACGCCATCCCGGGCGTTTTTTGTTTGGTGCTGTTGGCACCAAAATGTATTTGGGAAATAGTGTAGACGAATCTCTATATTTCCACTCAACATAGCGTAATACCTCCGCTATGCCTATAGTTTAACATGGTTTGTTTATTGGTTTTTAGGGTGTGTGGGGAAAGTTGGATGAACAAGAAAGACCGGCGCCGAAGGCACCGGTCTTTCTTATTAGTGTTTTTACAAATTAATTTTAGTTAATTTGTTAGTTTTAGATAACTAATTTCATAAGATTTTTGTTCAAGGTAGTTGTTCTGGACCGAAATAATTTTCTGAGTGCTATGTTTATAGAGCGAAGGAAATTATGAGGGAAGCACAACTAGATTGAGCAAAAAGATATGAAATTTACTTTACGGCGTCCTTAAGAGCCTTAGCAGCTCGAAACTTTGGTACGCGCATAGCTGGAACCTCGATTGCTTCACCTGTACGTGGGTTACGTGCGGTGCGAGCGTTGCGCATTTTTGCTGAGAAGATACCAAGTCCTGCGATTGATACTTCCTGACCAGCCTTTAGAGTCTCAACGATTGAGCTCATCACTACTTCAACTGCTCGTTCTGCGTCAGCTTTAGTGATTCCTAGCTCTTCGTGGATCTTATTAATGATGTCTGCCTTATTCATATTGACTGAATTATTTTATTGGCGATTAAACATTTTGTGTGAGGAAAACCTAACACTATGCCGTATGGCTTGAAAACATTATATAGCAACATATTTTACCTGCAACGACTTGTATGAGTAAAAAAGTGTGTTGTGGTAAAAGTGAAGCAAAAATAGTTTTCAAAGTTTCTAGTTGTGTTATGCTTCATTCTTATGAAAGAGACAATGAAAATCGGTGTGATGGGAGCCAAAGGCAGCTTCTCTGAGAAAGCTGGCGAAGATTACATTGCGCAAAATAATGTTAGTGATGCTGAAATAGTACCGCTGGTTAGTGCTGAGGCAGTGTTGGCAGCAATAGAAAACGGGGAAATAGATAAGGGAATTTTTCCGATTGAAAATAGTAATGGTGGCATAGTAATCGAGGCTGTTTACGCTATGGCTAAACACCGTTTTATGGTGGAGAAGATGTTTGAGATAGATGTACATCATATGCTTTTGGTAAAGCCTGGTGTGACAGCCTCACACATAACAGCTGTTTCTTCACACGACCAAGCACTCAAGCAGTGCCGCATGTATCTCAAGCGTACTTGGCCGGACGCTGAGATAGAGCCATATGCTGACACAGCTAAGGCGGCGGATGACCTGGCTTCTGGA
The DNA here is from genome assembly GCA_050292865.1 of Minisyncoccia bacterium. GTDB lineage: Bacteria > Patescibacteriota > Minisyncoccia > Phycocordibacterales > UBA918 > OLB19. Next base: position 2,041 of record JBNKMC010000022.1, read on the forward strand.
GTATTGCCTGACACCACTGCTGTCATTGCACCGTGTCGTTGCGCTGAACTCTACGGCTTGGAGATATTGGAGGAGTCCATTCAAGACCTTAAGTTTAACTACACAACTTTTGTGGTAGCTACGAATGTCGGACTCTCGTAGCTGTTGGTAGTATTAAATTAAATAAGGGCGGCACTTGTGCCGCCCGCCCCTGTTCTACAACTCCGGCCAATACCAGGTTGGTATCCCCATCTGCTGCGCACCCCAGCGGTACAGATGGTAGTAGGCTTTCGCCCAACTGTACATGTACATGGTAATCTCCTCCTTTATCTTTAGTCTACTACTATGTAACTCTTTTGGAAATAATTAAAATAAGCGGCGGCCCGTAGGGCCGCCGCTTATTTTAATTATTTCTACCTCGCGTAACTTATTACCCTTGTCTCACGGATAACGTGGACTTTGATTTCTCCTGGGTAACGTAGCTGGGCTTCAATGTTGGTGGCGATGGTTCTGGCTAGCGTGTTGGCTTCCAGGTCGGTTAGCTCTTGCGGATTAACCATCACACGTATTTCGCGACCGGCGGCTATAGCATAAGCCTTGTCTACTCCAGTTAGAGCTGTGGCGATAGATTCTAGTTCTGTCAGTCGCTTGATGTAGTTCTCGATAGAATCGCGTCGTGCTCCAGGGCGGGCGCCAGATAGTGAGTCGGCAATCTGGACAATGATAGACTCTGGTGTTTCGTATGGATACTCTTCGTGGTGGGCACGCATGGCCAGGATCACATCTTCTCCTACACCAAACTTCTGCAAGATGCGAATACCAATCTCCACATGAGTTCCTTGTACCTCGTGACTAACGGTCTTGCCGATATCATGTAGTAGGGCACCGGCGCGTGCTACGGCTGGATTAGCGCCAACTTCTTCAGCAATAATGCCAGCAATGTGCGCCATTTCCACTGAGTGCCAAAGGACGTTCTGTCCGTAACTGGTACGGAAGTGGAGTCGACCAAGGATGGTTATTAAGTCTGGATGAAGATTTTGGACATTGGCATCGTACGCTGCCTTTTCTCCCATTTTGCGTACTGTGCCCGCTACTTCACTACGGGCCTTTTCTATCATCTCTTCAATCTTGGCTGGCTGGATGCGGCCATCTTTTAGCAGTCCCTCGAGAGCCACTCGGGCTATCTCACGACGGATTGGGTCGAAGGAAGAAAGAGTGATGTAGCCAGGGGTATCGTCGATAAGTACGTCGACACCGGTCATACGCTCGAAACAACGTACGTTGCGTCCCTCTTTACCAATCACTTTACCCTTAAGGTCTTCACTCGGCAGCTCTACGTTGGCAGTCATGAAGTTGGTTGGCATATTGTTGCCGACGCGGTGCATGGCTGCTAGCAGGACGTTCATAGCCTTAGCTTCGAAAGCCTCATCGCTTTGCAGGCTTAGCTTGCGCAGGCGAGAGGTGAGTGACTCCTGTTGCTCTTGCTCCATGAGGGCAGTAACGCGTTCTAGAGCCTCTTCTTTAGTTAGACCCGCTACTTCTTGTAGTTTTTCGTCCAGCTCTCCCTTACGTTCATCAAGGCGAGCTTTGATAGATTTAACTTCTTCAATTTTAGAGCGAACCGCCTCTTTTTCAGAGTCGAGAGTGATTTGTCGCTCGTCTAGTAACTCTTCTTTCTTATCGAGTCGGTCTTCTTTGTATTTTATTTTTCCTTCGCGTTCCTTTAGGTCAGCCTTGGCTTCGGCTTCTAGCTTGTCAGCCTTGGCTTCGGCTTTTTCGATAATTTTAAGTGCCTTTTCTTCAGCTTCGAGTTCTTTTTCTTTGAGATCAAGTTCTACTGACGATTTTTTTGAGAGAGCGTGGATGTATCGTAGGTAGTATCCGGAAGCTATGCCGATGAAAAGGGTGGCCGCTACTATCGGTAGTAATGACGGTGGCATAGTTTTATTTCGTTATGAATAAAGTCCGTCTGCTTGGTCTGAATTCTGTCGGACTGATATATCAAACATAACAGAATTGTGGGTGCTTGTCGACAAGCAAAAGACCGGCTCGCTGCGCGAGCCGGTCTTTTGCTTATGCTTTACTTATATATCGTATCAACCAAGCCGTAGGCTTTGGCTTCTTCTGCATCCATGAAGAAGTCGCGGTCGGTGTCTTTTTCAATCTGAGCTAGTTTTTGACCGGTGGCCTTGGATAGCATCTTATTAAGTCGGTCACGGGTCTTCAGGATATGGCGAGCGGTAATCTCGATGTCGCTGGCCTGGCCTTGTGCGCCGCCCCAAGGCTGGTGAATCATTACTTCGGCGTTTGGTAGGATGGCACGCTTGCCTTTGGCGCCCTGAGAAAGAATGATTGAACCCATGGAAGCAGCCATACCAGTACAGACAGTCACAACGTCTGGCTTGATGTGGTTCATGGTGTCTACGATGGATAGACCAGCTGTTACACTACCGCCAGGAGAGTTTACATAAAGGTAAATGTCTTTCTTTGGGTCTTCGGCTTCTAGGAAGAGTAGCTGAGCTACAACTAGATTGGCCATGTGGTCTTCGATACCACCGGTTACAAAGACGATGCGTTCTTTAAGCAGGCGAGAGTAGATATCGAAGGCACGTTCACCACCTTGGGTTTTCTCTATCACCATCGGCACGAGTTGACCTTTTTCTTTATTGTCAAAAATTTCCATAAATATTTAGTTTAATTTCTATCATTACTGATGTTTGCTACTTTAACAGAAAGTAGGGTGAACCCCAACCTTTAAATACAGTTATTATGTAGCTGTATGAACAAACAAAATCATTTAAGAAAAGAAGAACGTTTTTGCATTGAAAAAATGTTGCGTGTGAACGTAACATATAAAGAAATAGCCTCGATACTAAATCGAGGTGAGAGCATTATTGGACACGAAGTGAGAAGAAACGGTGGTCGCAATGAATACAACGCTGTCAAAGCACACCACCGTGCGTATCTCAAACAATATAGAAAGAAACGTACCTGTATGAAGGTAGCTATGGATATTGGTATACGACAGAAGGTTGAATACTATCTGTATACATACCAGTGGTCACCAGAGACTATCAGTGCCACTTTAAGTATGTATCATCGACTTAAAGTCTCAGCCAAAGCCATATACAAATACATAAGAAAACGGTGCCTGGAGTATCTGCTCCCATGCTATCGAAAGAGAAAAGGAAACAAGCGTGTCAACAGTGGTCTGTCTGATCGTATCTTCATCACCGATGTTAACTGTGTCCGTGAAGGCTATGGACACTGGGAAGGTGACTTCATTGTCTCACCAACTAATACCAGTGTGTTGCTGGTACTGGTTGAACGACTTTCTAAAGAAACGAAGATTCGTTTGCTCCCAAACAGAAACAACGATCTGGTGAACCAGACCGTTGTTTCAATGTTATCCGATCGTACCGTTCAGAGTATAACCTTAGATAACGACATTGCTTTCAACAAACACAAGACATTGTCTTCATTGTTAGCAGTACCAGTGTACTTCACAAGACCATATCGTTCCACTGATAAAGCGTTGGTTGAGAATACCAACCGCTGGATACGACGGTTTATTCCGAAGAAAACCAACCTTGCCACCATGAACCCTACCCAAATTAAAAAAGCACTCGCTTGGTTAAACGAGAGACCGCGAGAGTGTTTGGGATGGATGAGCGCAAGCAAGGTTGCGAGAGATTTGGAGTTGTTAGTTAATTATTAGAAAGCTGTATTTGGGGGTGGGGATACAACATATATAGGTATTTTAAATACACACTTTGACAATAGTTTTTGACTGCGGTAGATTAGGGGGTATCAGATGTGGGCGCACCCTTTGGGTGCGCCCATTGTTTCTGAAAATAATTACAACTAAGGAGAATACTCCTACATATATAAGTACACAAATTATGTTTGATATTAAAGTTATCCAATCCGTACTAGCGGAAATGGAAGAAGAACGCGGCATTCCCCGTGAACGCATGATGGATGCCATCGAGCAGGCTTTGGCGACTGCGTACAAAAAGGAATACGGAAAGCGCGGACAGATTGTTCGAGCTGCCTTTGACATGGAAACAGGCACCACTAACTTCGAGCAGGTGAAAATTGTTGTAGACGAATCAATGCTCAAGCCAGAAGTAGAAGAGGAAGAAAAAGTGGAAGTGGAAGAAGACCGCCGAAGTACTCGTATTGAGGAACCAGAAGAAGCTGACGAGAACGGCCTAGTTCGCTTCGACCCAGAAAAACACATCATGATTGAGTCAGCTCGTCTGATTAAGAAAGATGTGGAACTAGGCGACGAACTGGTTTTCCCACTAGAGCCAAAAGATGACTTCGGTCGCATTGCCGCTCAGACAGCCAAGCAGGTGATTATTCAGAAGGTGCGTGAGGCAGAAAAAGACTCGGCCCTAGCAGAATATGGCCAAAAAGAAGGCGATATTGTAATGGGACACGTACAGCGCTTCGAGCGCGGCAACCTTTATGTAGACCTTGGTCGCGTTACTGGTGTGATGCCATATGACGAACAGATTCCGGGCGAGCGTTACCGACCAGGCGAGCGTATCCGTTGTATTCTACTTAAGGTAGAAGAGACTCCACGTGGTATTTTCCTAAAACTCTCTCGCGCACATGGTGACTTCCTAGAAGGACTTTTCGCAGTTGAGGCTCCTGAACTACAAAGCGGCATTGTGGAAGTGAAGGCAGTAGCTCGCGAAGCTGGTGCTCGTAGCAAGATTGCTGTGTACGCTCACGATGAACACATTGACCCAGTTGGTTCCCTAGTGGGACAGCGCGGTGTACGTGTTTCTACCGTTATGAGTGAATTAGCTGGTGAAAAAATCGACATTATCGAATGGAGCGAAGACCCAGCTAACTTTATTGAAGACGCACTGTCTCCCGCTCAAGTTCTATCAGTTAAGATTGAATCACAACCAAACGAAGACAGCGAAACTGATACTCGTGGTCACGCTATTGTAGAAGTGGCGCCAGACCAGCAGTCACTAGCCATTGGTCGCGGCGGACAAAACGTACGCCTAGCTGCCAAACTAACTGGTTGGAAGATCGATATTGTTTCTGTTGGCGGTGACGAACTAGCGGAAAGTGATGGCGAAGAAGTAGAAGTGGCGCCAGACACTGAAGTTGCTGAAGATATCGATGTACTGGAAAGCGAAGATGCAACTACAACCAAGCCAGAACTTGACCTAGAAGACGACCAAGACACCAACGACCGTGATCTGACAGACGCCGACCAAACTGAGGAAATCAACGAAATTGATACCCCAGAAGAAGCTGAAGCGGCTGTGCTAGCAGCTGAAGAGGCTGGCGAAGGCGCTCCAGCTGAGGACACTTTGGTTGAGATGACCGAGAATAACTTAGATGAAAACAAGTAGTTACGTAGCTTGCTACGTAACATGCTACGTAGCAGCATAGGTACAAAAATACAAAAGCCGGGTGGCACGCGAAGCGTGCCACCCGGCTTTTAATTTTATCCAACCCTACTCTACATTTACTATTTATTTTGGAAACGCTCAATACATTCATCAATCACCTTCTTAGCATCCTCGATATCACCATAACCAAGCACTTTGGTTGTACCTGGCTTCTTTAGGTCCTTGTAGGTATTAAAGTGGTATTCAATCTGCTGCTTCTTGCGTTCAGGCAGGTCGGCCAAGGTCTTGATAGCATTGTCATTGTCGCGGTCATCGGCTGGTACACAGATAATCTTATGGTCCATCTCGCCATCGTCCTCAAAGTTAAGTACACCGATGATGCGTGCTTCAAGCACCAAACCAAGTGGCAAACGTTCAGAGGCTACCACCAATGTATCCAGTTCGTCTCCATCATCGTCGAGTGTACCTGGAATAAAGCCGTAGTTAGTTGGCTTAGCAAAGATAGCTGGTTCTACACGGTCAAGCTCAAAAGTGCACTTTTCGCGGTTGTATTCAACCTTTAGTGAAGAACCTTGAGGAATCTCAACAACAGTATTGATATTACCGGCCTCAAGGTCTCCTGGTGTGTATAGTTTGTTATAGTCTGTCATATTTACAAATATAAGATGTTTACGAAGGTGATTATAGCACGTAAGAAATAATTTTAAATCAGAAATTTAAAATTTAAAATCTACTTTCCTCCTGTGCACAGTAAGGCATTTCACTAACAAAACGGGATATACTATTAAGTATATGAATGGGATAGAACGCAATTTAGGCGTGTTCAATAAGCAATTAAAGAACACCCGGACACTTATAACTTTTATTATTTTCACAATATTATTAGCAATTTCTTCAGCCGGTCTTGTTGCTAATGCTGAAGAGGTTTCAACTTCAACATCAGAAGACCTTTCCCCAAGAAACAAGTTTGAAAATGAGCGCATGCGAGCACAAGCACGTATTGCTTCCAGCACCATCTCTCTTAAGACAAACCGTGAGAGAATAACGGCGCAACAGATGAGGACAGCCACAAGCAGCAATGGTGTTCGGTCTTTGCCTCACAGAAGTCTATTGGACGGGGTTGAGAAAATTACAGAAAGACTGACAACTGCAACTGGAAAGTTTTATGATGTTGTAAACAAAGTCCAAAACAGAGCTGACGAACTATCATTTGAAGACGTTGATATCAGCGCAGTTAATATCGAGCTGGACATTGCCTATGAAGCTCTCACCAACGCAGAAGCGACCATCGCCAATATCGGTGATATTGCCGCCAGCATTGACGAAACCTCTGATCCGAGTGAAATCCGGCAAGAGTTTAGACAAACATATGACCCAATCAGAGGTCATTTACGGACTGCCAAAGACTCACTACACAAAGCAATTGAGGCCTTGAAGGTGGCGGTACGTGAATCCGAACTCGACAGAGGTGTGAGTGCGGCGGTAAGAAACGAAAATAGCGCACTCGATACAGATATGAGTACATCAACTAACGAATAATCATTAACTTAGTAAGAATATGGAACAAACAAATCCGGCCGACACTGATCTAAAGATGCCAGAAGAAAACTTCGGCCCACAACCAACAGAAACCGAGTCCAATTCCCACTTGGTCTTAATCCTAGCCGCGTTAATTGTAATTTTAACGTTGTTATTGGGAGGTTTATACATATGGAGCACAACCGGTAAAGCACCACAACCAACAAACGAAGGAGTTGAAACCAGCGATATTGCCACAACAAGCACCGAAATACTTGATGACTCCACCATTCCTGCTGATGTGATACCAACCGCCACCGACCAAAACCAAGTGTTGCAAGATGAGTTAAACAATATTGATCTAGATGCTCTGGACGCAGATCTCAATTCTATAGAAGCGGAGATAGATGCGGCACTGCTACAGTAGTGTTAAAGGTGTTAAAAGCCGGCGGAACCCTTCGGGTTCCACCGGCTTTTAATTATGTCTCAAATATGTTTTAATGCCTTCGTTCTGGTGGCGCGCCGCAGGTGCGCCACCATTTATACTGATACTTATATTTAAAACTAAACAACATGGATTTTAAAAAAGACTTTAAAGTAACTAAGGAGGAAGGTTCTCAAGTAAAGATTGAGGGTGAGATTCCTTTCGCTGAGTTAGAAAAGCACCGAGCTGCCGCCATCAAGCACTACGGTGCCAATATGGAGATTGATGGTTTCCGCAAAGGTCACGTACCGGATAGCGAGATTATCAAACGGGTTGGTGAAATGGGCATCCTAACCGAAATGTCAGAACGTGCCATTGCCAAAGTTTATCCAGAAATTGTCAAAGCCCACACCATCGATATTATCGGTTACCCACAAATCAACATCACAAAGATTGCTGAAGGTAATCCACTTGGCTTCATTATCAAAGTAGCAGTGCTACCGGAAGTAACCCTACCGGAATACAAGAAGATTGCAGCAGCTGCCAACAAAGACAAAGCCTCTACCGAAGTAACAGATGAGGAAGTGGAAGAGCAAATCAAAGATATCCTTCGTCAAAAACTAGCCTACGAACGCCTGCAAGAAAAAGCTGCCCACGGTGCAGAGACAGGTGAAACAGAAACCCACACTCACGCCGACGGAACAGTTCATGAAGGTCCCGCTCATGTGGAAGAGTCAGATGTAAAAGCTGTAACCGACGAAGAAATTCCCGAACTAACTGACGAATTGGTAAAAGAGCTGGGTCAGCCAGGACAATTTGAAACAGTGGCCGACTTCAAAGCTAAAATTAAAGAACACTTAGGTATCGAGAAAGAGCGTGAGGTAGTAGCAAACCACCGCGCCAAGGTAACTGACGACATCATCGAAGCGACCAAGATGGAATTGCCACAGATTCTTATCGACTCCGAGATAGACCAAATGTTCGCGCAGATGAACGAGGACCTAGCCCGCGCCAATCTAAGTATGGACGACTACCTGTCACACATTAAGAAAACCAAGGAAGATTTGAAGAAAGAGTGGTCACCAGCCGCTGAAAAACGAGCCAAGCTACAACTAGTCCTAAACGAAATCGCCAAGGCTGAAAAAGTTAAACCTGACGAGAAACTAGTAGAAGAACAGGTGAAACAACTTAAAGAGATGTATAAGGATGCCGACGAAACTAGAGTGAAAGTCTACGTTGAATCTATCCTTACTAACGAAGCAGTGATGAAGATGCTGGAGGAACAGAAGTAATCTAACCAATTAACAAAAACCGGTGGAACCCTTCGGGTTCCACCGGCTTTTGCATACAACAAACCACAACACTCTTCATTTTCCTTGTCTTCTCCGCTGTTTATGATATATTTATCTGGTCAATTTGGCTCCTGGATCGGTAACGGGCCACATGCCTAGCATGGTTACCGGTAGCGGAGGAATTGGCGGGGGGGCGGTGTCTATAGGCGTCGCCCCTTTATTATATTTATTGTACGCTCCCCAGCTTTCTGTTAAAGTAGCAACGTCAGTAATGATGGAAATTAAACTAAATATTTATGGAAATTTTTGACAATAAAGAAAAGAGCCAACTAGTGCCGATGGTGGTTGAGAAAACCCAAGGTGGTGAACGCGCCTTCGACATCTACTCTCGCCTACTCAAAGAACGTATCGTCTTTGTCACCGGCGGTATCGAAGACCACATGGCCAATCTAGTTGTAGCCCAGCTGCTCTTCCTGGAAGCCGAAGACCCTAAGAAAGACATTTACCTTTACGTAAACTCTCCTGGAGGAAGTGTGACAGCAGGTCTATCTATCGTAGACACCATGAACCACATCAAGCCGGACGTGGTGACTGTCTGTACTGGTATGGCTGCTTCTATGGGTTCAATCATTCTTTCTCAAGGTGCCAAAGGTAAGCGTGCCATCCTACCAAACGCCGAAGTAATGATTCACCAGCCTTGGGGTGGTGCACAAGGACAGGCCAGCGACATCGAGATTACCGCTCGCCATATCCTGAAGACCCGTGACCGACTTAATAAGATGCTGT
>JBNKMC010000023.1:0-11367 GCA_050292865.1 Minisyncoccia bacterium
CTTCAAAATTTAAAGAAAACAATGGAGTTTTAAAATAACGCTTCCTTAAAAACCAACGCTATATTACTTCTTATATATTAGCATTTTTATTGACATTTGTCAATACTATTGCGTGGTTAAAATAGCTATATTCTTAGCCACTTTGTGGATTAGATAGCAAAAGACCCAACCAAACTAGCTTCTACTATAAAGCGATCTTCCTTAGCCCCAAGTACGTTACAAGTAGCCAAAGTAAGCTTTGATTCCCCTGGTGTATCCGGCACGAATACCTCAGATGCTTTGGCCTGATAAACTTTCTCGACACGATAAACATACTCTGTATCTGCAGTACGGACGCGAATCTTGTCACCCCAAGTTAATTTCTGAACGTCATTAAAAGCCTGGAAGTTCTTGTTAAATACAGTTGGCAGGTAACTAGAGTGTCCCAAGATAAGCATATTACCTTCTTCTGAGAGATCAACCGAATCAGGATGACGAACCACACCATTAAGCAAAGCTTCATCAAGTACAGCTAAGTCACTGGATTCTGGATTTAATACTTTTACACCACGACCAAGAGAATCAAAATAAATTGATTCAGGATAGATTTTCTCGACTACTTTCTGTACTTCTGTGCTGGCGGTTGTTGTTGGCAGAGTTGTAGTAGCTACATCCTCGGTTTCAGACTGATCTGTGTTGCTGGTAACAGGCTCTGGTACAAAGTCTATTATCACCATGAGGGCGTAGGTTACAAGCATAACCACAAAAAAGACACCGAAAAACGGTACTTTTCGCTCCCAAACACGGCCTAAAAAACGTTCTAATTTAGTCATAAGTTGTTTGGTATAATACAGTGTTTATTTGTTTTTGTCAATACTTGCACTTTCTTGTTTCGAGTTATCTTGGAGATAATTTTTAATTTCGAATCTCGAATTTTGATCAAATTATCTAATGTTTTAATGATTGAATCATTAAAAATTTATTCGAAATTAAGAATTCATAATTCAAAATTAAAACCATTTATCGCATCTTGAAATACTCACCCATTATTTTATCCAACAATTATATTGAGTATCCTCCCCTCCTTATATATCACCTTCTTTATCTCCCCTTCTGCCAGCTTGCTGACCAGTTGCTCATCCGCCTTTACCAAAGTCATCGCCTCGTCCTCGCTAGCGTCTGGTGCCAAAGTAATATCTCCACGTACCTTGCCGTTTATTTGTACACCAATGGTCACTGTCTCATCGACAGCCAAAGCCGGGTCGAAGGCCGGAAATTCCGCAGTGTGAACACTGCCGGAATTTCCGGCCCCACCCGCCCCTCGCCACAACTCCTCCGTAATATGCGGAGCAAACGGTGCAAGGATACGCAAGAAAGCATCATAGCTTTCTTTGGTCAGACCTTCCTTCTCAGCCAGGTTAACAAATATCATCATCGCACTGACAGCAGTGTTGAACTTAAAGCCTTCAATGTCTTCACTTACCTTCTTGATAGTTTTGTGTAGGGCGGTTGTAACCGTCTTTGGTTCAGTCTCACTTATATGTGAAGAAAGACCATTAACTTTTTCCAAGAAGCGACGCGCTCCAGCGAGACCATCCTTACTCCAAGCAATGGTGTTTTCAAATGGTCCCATAAACATCTCGTACACACGCATAGTATCAGCGCCAACCAAGTCCACAATGTCGTCCGGATTAATCACATTCCCCCACCGCTTACTCATCTTGCGTCCGTCTTCAGCCAAGATGAAGCCAAGGAACTCCAAACGCTGGAACGGCTCGATAGTAGACACAGCGCCAATGTCGTATAGGAACTTATGCCAGAAGCGAGCGTAGATAAGGTGGCGCACAGCGTGGTCTCCACCTACATACACATCCACCGGTGCCCAGTATTTTTCTTTCTCTTTATCTACTAAGGCGTTTTCATTCTTTGGGTCCATATAGCGCAAGTAATACCAAGAAGAACCAGCCCACTGTGGCATGGTGTTGGTCTCGCGCTCGGCCTTGATGAGTTCTTTTCCTGCGGGCGCCTCGCTCGCCACCATAAAGTCACCCTCGTCGGTGACGTAGCCGGTGACATTTACCCATTCGGTGATATTGGCCAGTGGCGAACGACCATCGCCTGACGGCTCGTAGTGTTCCACCTCAGGAAGCGTCACCGGTAGCTGTGCTTCGACTATCGGGTACACCGTACCGTCTTCTGCCCGCACAATCGGAAACGGCTCACCCCAATATCTCTGACGACTAAACACCCAGTCCTTAATCTTGTATGTCCTAGTCATACGTCCACCTACTTTCTCGGTAATTGCTTTCTTGGCCTCCTCAGAATCCATCCCATCGAACTCAATTGAATCAAACAGGATTCCTTTAGTATTTAAGATTGGTTCTATTTTCTCTTTTATGATGTCATCTAATACAACACTCGCTGGTCGATATTTTGTACCACTCGTTTCTGACTTATCAGTATCAAAATCATTTGGGTCTATAACATATTTTATTTCAATTCCGAACTTCTTAGCAAAAGCAAAGTCGCGTTCGTCGTGTGCAGGCACCGCCATGATGGCGCCAGTGCCGTAAGTAGCTAGTACGTAGTCAGCTACGTAAACAGGGATTTCTTCGCCGTTAGCTGGATTGGTAGCAGTAACACCCTCTAGCTTTACGCCGGTTTTTTCTTTGGTGTCATCCAAGCGATCCATCTCCTTTTTCTGAGCAGCTTCTTTTACATACGCTTCAACCTCACCCGCATTTGCCAATTTGGGGGTCAGACCCCCAAGTAGTGGGTGTTCAGGTGCAAGTACGAGATAGGTCGCACCAAAGAGTGTGTCAGGGCGAGTCGTAAAGACAGTTGCTGTGTCGCCAGTAGAAAGCTGGAAGTCAATTTCCGCACCTTCGCTACGACCAATCCAGTTACGTTGGGCTTCTTTAATATGTTCTGGCCAGGCGAGTGTGTCGAGGTCTTCGAGCATGCGGTCGGCGTATTCGCGAATCTTTAACACCCACTGACGCATCGGCCTTTTCTCCACCACACTATCGCAGCGCTCACAGGTACCGTCTGGTTCTAAGTCTTCGTTGGCCAGACCAGTCTGACAACCTGGACACCAGTTGATTGGCTCGTTACTCTCGTACGCTAAGCCTTTCTTGAAAAGTTGGATAAAAATCCACTGCGTCCATTTGTAGAAATGCGGGTCGGTGGTGTTTATTTCTCTATCCCAATCGTAGTCGAAGCCAAGCACAGAAAGCTGCTCTTTGAAACGAGCAACGTTTTTATCGACGGCCGCACGCGGATGTACCTTGTGTTTGATAGCGAAGTTTTCGGCTGGGAGGCCGAAGGCATCCCAGCCCATTGGGTGAAGTACCTCAAAACCACTCATGCGCTTGAAGCGTGAGTAGATATCGGTCGCAATGTAGCCCTTGGGGTGACCAACATGGAGACCTTCTCCAGATGGGTACGGGAACATGTCCAGCACAAAAGTCTTTGGTTTGTCACTTTCGGTAGTGTGGTAGATTTTGTCAGTTGCCCACTGTTCTTGCCACTTTTTCTCAAACTCTTTATGGTCAAATTTTTTGTGCATAATAAATACCCATTTAGCTAATATATAAGCCTTATTATGACGTTATTCGTCAAAAAGTCAAAACAAAAGGCCGGCGCGTAGCGCCGGCCTTTTGTTTTGACTTTTTGACTACTGAACAACAACATCAGGCGACTTCTCTACCTCTACCACCCTCTCATAACACCACTCACCGGCACGATGTTCCCAGTTGTAGTTCTTGCTTGTTACTGGTGAAAAAGCTCTATCCTCACCCGCTTCTGTAGCCTGAACAAAAGTCGCACAAAGTTTGTAATTGGTCTCATCTACCACCTCGTAACCATATGGAGCACGTCCTTCTGGCGCAGCTGGTACTCCAGCCACTGGATACAGGTCAGACAATGACTCTGGCAAAGCTTTATTCATACGATAGTAGTCCTCTACGCGCCATTGCATGTCTTGCAAAGCCTCTACTTGTCTATCGTCTATTCTTTGTTCACGAACCTGTGATGGAGTTTCTATCTGAGTATAACCATAGATTATTGAGACCATCGCTACCAGCACGACCCCAGCCGCGAAGTAAAAAGATTTTTTAATGTGATCAAGGAAGTAACCACGCATGTCCAGCAGATAATAATAGAAAGCCGAGCTGACCACCACCAAAAGTACCAACACCTTCAAGACAAAACGAGTTGTTATATCACCATTTAAGAAATAAATAATCAAGATAACCAAATCGCCCAACAATACTCCACCAGCTATCAATAGAGACAGATACAATAGCCACTTAGTGATGGTTGGGTATTTGCCATTGTGATGCTTGCGACGGTCTTGGTGACTCTTCCTGGTAAGCAACAAGTAGACTGGCAAAGTCACCACCAAGAAAGCGATGCCAATTCTAACCGCGTCTCGAGAATTCTCCAGTGTGTAATAAGAATCTGTTGGATCGGGGAAGCTAAGATTGATAATACTAAATAATAAAGATATCAATGCGGTGATTGATACATACAGTGCCACCAAGGCACCGAGCTGCATGGTAAATTGTTTTGGTTGGTTCATATACTTATATTATACGATTAGTGGTAAACAAAGGTTACGGTTCTATACTAATTAACCTGCTTAATTATTTTTGCATCATCAGGGCCGCAGGCTAATTGGTCGCCAGAAGTAAAGCAGGTACCGGTAACTGTCTCTTTGCCGGTTAGCATTGTGCAACTATCGCCCTCAGACTTATTTACACATGCTTCAAGAGAAAATGACGGGGCAGAATTGCTAGGAGTTCCAGATGGCAAACCGTCACTAACCTCCTCATTATTATTTAGCGGAGCAGAAGCTGAGTTATAAGTTATAAAAAATAGAGCGGCTGTGATAAGTAAAACCAATACCACGCCAATAATTATCTTTTTCATATTTATAATTATAGCACCCACACAAACAAAATTAACCAAGTTAGAGACCAGGTCTCTTACTTGGTTACACAAGTAAGAGACCTGGTCTCTAACTTATCATGCTAGTATAAAAATATGCCTGTTCGTAAACACACATTTGCAATAAATGAAAACTATCATTGCTTCAATAGAGGTGTCGACAAACGAGACATTTTTATGGACCAGCAAGACTATGTGTACTTTTTAAAATCTCTAAAATTATATAACTCAAGCGAAACCCATGGGCTGTTGAGACTCTCTGAAAATAAACCAGTAAAAGAAAAGCTGGTAACTATCCTCACCTACTCATTACTGCCAAACCATTTTCATATACTTATGCGCAACGAAACTGAAAAAGGAGTATCGCAATATCTAAAGAGAGTTCTGGGAGGATATACCATGTATTTTAATCAAAAATATGAAAGGAGTGGTTCTTTGTTTCAAGGTCCTTTTAAATCCAAATTTATAGACACTGACCAAGACCTACGCCAAGTACTAGCCTATGTAGCAAACAACAATCACATACACAACATCACAGACCCACACATATACAGATCAAGCATCAACACCAGTGACCCATTAGTTAGAGACCTGGTCTCTAATTTTGATCACGACAAGCAAATAGAGGTTGCAAATATAATAAAATCTCTCCGAGAAGGCTTTGATGATTAAAATAAAAAGTTAGAGACCAGGTCTCTAACTTTTTACCATCTACTTCTTATGAATGCATAAATTCTATAACATCACCGTCCTGTACAATATATTCTTTTCCTTCAGTACGCACCTTACCAGCTTCTTTGGCAGCATTTTTTGAACCAGCAGCTACCAAATCAGCAAAAGAAACTACTTGAGCTCTGATATATTTATCTTTAAAATCCGTATGAATAGCCGCTCCGGCTTCAGGTCCAGTACTGCCCTGCTTTACAGTCCAGGCTCTGGTTTCTTTCTCTCCAGTGGTAAAGTAACTCATCAGTCCAAGGCGATGATAACTAGCTCGAATCAAAGCATCTACGCCACTATCTTGAGTACCGTATTCACGACGGAATTCTGTTTTCTCCTCCTCTTCCAAGTCTTTAAGCTCATGCTCTACACCAGCGTCAACCACCACGTACTCTGAACCAGTAGTTTCAAAAAACTCCAACAACTCGCGCCAACGTTCATCGTTATTTTCATCTAGGTTGAAGGCGTTGTTTTTCTTATTACATACATATAAGAAAGGCTTCATTGTTAGCAAGTGCAGATCACGAACCAGTTTCTTTTCTTCATCTGTCATTTCAAGCTGGTTGGCCAGCTGACCCTTTTCCAAGTGTGGCAACAGACGCTCCAGAAGAGCCTTAAGAGCAATAGCGTCTTTATTTCCAGAACGCACGTCACGCTCTAGTGAACTAAGTCGTTTAGAAACAGTCTCTGCGTCAGCCATGATGAGCTCCAAGTTGATTACCTCAATATCACTGAGTGGGTCAATAGCACCCGCTACATGGTGCACATCTTCGTCTTCAAAGATACGCACGACTTCGGCAATCATGTCTGTCTCACGAATGTTAGAAAGGAATTTGTTACCAAGTCCTTCGCCGGATGAAGCACCCTTCACCAAACCAGCAATGTCCACAAATTCCACCACTGCCGGAATAATCTTCGCCGCGCCAGATATCCCAGCCAGGGTTTCTAGACGATTGTCAGGCACCTCCACCACACCGACAGAAGGGTCAATGGTTGCAAATGGGTAGTTGGCCATAAGCACCTCTTTTCTGGTGAGTGCATTAAAAAGCGTGGACTTCCCCACGTTTGGCAAACCGACGATTCCGACTGAAAGACTCATATATAAATTAGATAATTAAGTTAACTTGGGCTAGTGTAACAGATTTATAAAAAAATACACCGCCCTACCTATCCGTGAGGTAATAGCGGTGGTAACGATACTGGTTGGTGCAGATCTTCGCCCTTAGACGGGGTGGGACACAAGGACGTCTCCGCACCAACCAGCACTCCCGCCAACCCTGACGAAGGTGAGAGAATGCCAGATTAACATACTTTGCAAAACAAGCAAGACCAAAAAAAAGGGGCGCAAAAACCACCTGCCTTCGGCAGGTGGTTTTTGCGCCCCTTTGGTCTTAATTTTAAATTACTAATTAAATTAAGCCACTACTTCCCCATCTTCCCCATCTTCTCAACCTGTTTCAACCACTTATCTTTCTTTTCATCACAAACTTTCTCGCACGGACCAAAAGCAGACACCGCGGCTTTGATACCAGCAAAGCCTAAGATGCCGTGCTGTATTTCGTTGGTAAAATCGCCATAACGCCACCAAGCGCAGAAAGGACTACACGAACCAGAAACGACAATCACTCTGGCGGTCTTCCCCTTCAAGTGTTGGTCAACCTTCTTAGTTATTTTATTAAAGTTAAAAGCAAAGCCAGGCAACCAGATACGGTCGAACAAACCCTTCAAAATAGCTGGCATCGCAGACCACCAGTTGGGATAAACAATCACCAAGTGGTCTGCCCATTTTATTTTTTCTTGCAGGTCTAGTAGGTCTGGCTCTAGTGACTGAATTTCTTTATAACCTCTGTGCAAAATTGGATCAAAGTTAAGCTCTCCTACATTCACCCTTTTTACCTCAAAGCCAGCATCAACCGCCGCTGCCTGATAACTATCTGCTACTGCACCACTGTATGATTCAGTATCGGGATTACCTAATAAAATTAGAATTTTTTTAATTGTCATATTACTTTACATTATAAAAGAAAAGGGCGCCTGCGGCGCCCTTTTCATGTTAATAGCTCAACTAAATCACCTTCTGATTGTTCCATTAGGGTTAAACTGGCCCTGAGTTCCCATCTGTTGTTTAACCAGCATCTCTTTCATTTCTGGACTCATTACCTTCATGATTTCTGCTTGATACTTTGGTAGCACCTTCATAGCTGCCTGAGTTTGATTGTTGCCATTAGTCTTTAGTTCTGCCTGCAACTCCTTGGCTATCTTCTCAAATAGCTGCGGGTCTTTCTGTACCATTTCTAGAATCATCTGCTTCTGGTCTTCTGGTACGTCTTTTAGTTGTTTTTCCAGCAGTTTTTTAACTGCAAAATCTTTTACTTTTCCAAACATATGCTGAGTATATTAACACATTTATAGATGTAATTAATTATACACAACAACACATTGTTGAATTATCAAGAAATCTCGCCTTTATACGGTTTTTAGATTGTTTATAGTTCTGAATTTCGAATTTCTAATTTCGATTTAATTATGAATTTTTAAATGATGAAACAATCTTTCCGAAAATCAAAACTAATTCATTACACTCTTTCCACAAAGACCTTAGTTCGTCTTTCTTTTCAGGGAATGCCACAGATAACATTCTTAGCCAATGTTGTGTTTCCTGAGCCTCCTTTTTACATATATGAATCTTATTCCTGAAATCCTTTTTTGAACTTGCTGAATTTGCCTCCATATAATTCGCACCAATACTTGTTCCTGATCTTACTATCTGACTCACCAAACTCTTCGACACTGCATCCAATTTTAATACTTTGCAAAACCTTACTACATCTTCACCAAATTTGCCGGTTCTTTCTTCGAGATCAAAATTTTTAGATGTTTCAGTCATTGAGTTATTAGAAATTTATTCGAAATTAGAAATTGGTCATTCGAAATTAAATACCTGGTGTACTTGTCGCCGCTGGATCAGGAGTTGGCGCTGGTGTAGGTTCTGGTACGGGAGCAGCCTCCACAGTTACAGTTCTCGTAGCTTCTGTAGTATTCCCTGCAGCATCACTCACACTATATGTAAGTGTGTATGTGCTGGCAGTGGCAGTGTCTACCGAACCCGAAATTGTGATTGATGCTGTCAGGTCACCGTCTGTGTCATCAGTAGCAGACACTCCAGCAGACGCGTCGAAGCTGTCGCCTTCTGTGAGAGTCACACTGTCGGCACCACTAATAACCGGTGCGGTAGTATCGGCTGTGGTTGGCGTACTGGTTGCTGTATCACTCGCTACCGTGTTGGTGGTAGTGGCAGTACTGGTGGCGGTGGTGGCTTCGCCACCACCGCTCACCACCTCAGCAGTGCTTGCAGCGGTACTGGTGGCAGTTGTATTGGTAGTGCTTGCAGTGGTAGTAGATGTTTGATTTGTCACCGTATCAGGATGAATCACGTTCACATTGGTGGTGCGGAGCAACTCACGCAAACCAGCTTCGTCTACGCAGGTAGTACCGAGACACAACATCTCAGAACCATCCGCGGAGCTCGTTACGCCTCCGGCTCCACTCGCTCCGCTCACCAACCCCATAAACGTAGCCTCATCTACACACACATCACCGACACATAGTTCATTTGTATGTACCTTGCCTGCGAAGAAGTCTCCAATACCGTTAGCACTATCAGCGAACCAAGCAATGATCTTATCGAAGAAGTGTCTGGTAAATGAATCAGCCTCAAGGTCAGCAAACAAAGTGGTGGAAGCAAGATCTTCAAGCTTGATATTAAGTTCTTGTACAGAACCAACAATCGGTGAGATAAGTCCGACATAATTCAAACCAAGAGTATCCGTTTCTGGATCAACAATTGTGACCAGTTCAGGGAAGACAGCCTGCACGTTTTGAGCGGTAAAACCGAGTTCTTTTGTTGTGTCACCAATCATATTGAAAGACACAGCATCCAATGTCATCAACTTATCTAGTGAGTTTTCGAGAATAGTTAAATTCTCTTTTCTACGAGCGTCAGAGACGTCAGTAATAGTACCTGTGTATTCAATACTTCCAGTTACATCCAGTGCGACACTGGGGTTAGTCGGCCCGATGCCGACGTTGCCGTTTGAATTGACCCTCAACAACTGATTGTTTAATGAATCTCTGACTAATAAAGCATGGTTAGTTGTTCCATTTGTTCCAGCGTCAAATATTGGACCATCAACACCATCTGGTGCATCTGCATGCAATATCCCTGCCGGCCCCGTCGTCCCGATGCCGATGTTGCCATTTGCAGCAACCGTCAACAGACTAGAACCAGTGGAAGAAGCAATGGTAAAGATGTCATCTGAACCAGCTGTGCCTTGAACAGTTAATTTTGAACTCGGCGTAGTCGTCCCGATGCCGACGTTGCCTGTAGTAGGTATCACGGTCATTCTGACTGCAGCCGCATTATCATCATAGATATTAAACGAGCCGCCGGTAATATCAGAGTCCTGCTTCATAAGCAGAGACCATCCTTCATTACTTGAAGCAGTATTGCGGATGCGCAGACCGGTATATCCTCCCGCGTTCGACTGCGCTATATCAAGTGCTCTACCCGGCGTCGTCGTCCCGATGCCGACGTTGCCGGTGCTTAAGCTAACACTTATACTTTCAAACTCTGTACCTGTGTTATCTACACCAGTTATAGCTCCTCGATAGATACCTCCTGAATCTGACTTCAGACCAAACTTCAATCCGTGCTGCCCTCCCGCAGTACGTTGAATGAAAAGCCCATCGTCCAAGTTAGCGGCATTTGCAACGGTAAGTGACAATTTATGGGATGGCGTCGTCGTCCCGATGCCGACGTTGCCAGCGCCTGTAATGGCAAAGTCCACATTACCTGAATGATCTTTAGAGAGAAATTCATAATTAGAGTCTGAGTTTCCACCACCTTGTATTTGTAACGGT
Organism: Minisyncoccia bacterium; assembly: GCA_050292865.1. Taxonomy (GTDB): domain Bacteria; phylum Patescibacteriota; class Minisyncoccia; order Phycocordibacterales; family UBA918; genus OLB19. The sequence goes on from JBNKMC010000023.1 coordinate 10,570, forward strand.
ATACTATAAGGACTTGATACATCAATAACATCTAATATAGCCGATGGTGCGACAGTCCCAATCCCCACATTGCCACTTGCAGCAACCGTCAACAGACTAGAACCAGTGGAAGAAGCAATGGTAAATATGTCACCTGAACCAGCTGTACCTTGAACAGTTAGTTTAGAAGCTGGTGTGGAGGTACCAAAACCAGCATTACCTCCGGTGTAATACATCTTCCAACTAGGGTCCATGTAGTACTTAGTTACTCCAGCTTCGTAACCGGTAATCACACCAGTACTGCCGTATCCATGAAAACTTAAAGCAATATCTCCACCGTCGGATTCCAATATTTCTATTCCATTTCCGGCAGAGCTTGGGAGTATAGATAAGTTCGCTGTTGGAGAGCTGTTGCCAATACCTATGTTCCCACTAGCTGTATCTACATACAACAGCGGAGTACTACTGGTTCCTACTCTAAGGTCTCCCCAGACGTCTAGCTTTGATGAAGGTGATGTAGTACCAACACCAAAGTTACCAGTTGTACTGAGGAATAGTGAAGAAGTGGCGGTGAGGGTTGAACCGTTAGATGCATAGTATGCCAGTTGACCGGTAGTTCCATTACCTGCACCACCTGCAGTACCACTGTTGCCCTGCTCTTTCCAAGATTTGTTTGAAGCGAGGTTTGGTGAGTTGGTGAAGATTGGAGCGCGGTAGATGATGCTGGTGTATGTAGTGCCGTCGAATCCACCAAAGAGGTAGACGTAGTCGCCGATGACGGCAGTTTGGGAGAGTGAGAAGTTTCCCGGAAGCGTATTG
>JBNKMC010000024.1:0-11144 GCA_050292865.1 Minisyncoccia bacterium
TGGTAGCTTCGTAAGCAGCAGACCAAATAGGCATGGAGTTGTTTTCCACTAGCGATAGAGCTATACCAACCGCTGGCTTCTCATCTTCTGTTGCTATTACTCCTGCCTCTGGCACCACTGTTACTGTCTGTCCGTCACCGTAAGTGATTTCTATCTGCTTGGCGCCATGCTCGGAGACAAACTGACTAAAAGCCGACGGAGTTAATTCTGTAAGTGTGTCTGAGCCACTTTTAACAGAAGTCAGTTTCGCACCCATTTGGATGCTGGTTTGTGCTGCCGGCGAAGCCGGCAGCACGTCTACCACCGTCAACTTAGCATCAGCCGATGCTTCGGACTCGCTCACCGACGTAGGCACACCCGCCATAAAAACAAACGCAAACAAAAACCACGCGAAGATAATATTCATACTAACTCCCGCCACCAAGACCAGTGCCTGCGCCCACTTACTCTTAGCAGAAAAAGTCCGCTCCTTGTCTTCTGGAGACAGATCAGTTTCGTCAAAATTCTCTCCGAGAATTTTGACGAACCCACCAATCGGAAAGGCATTTATCGTGTACTCCGTCTCCCCTTTCTTAACTCCAAACAACTTAGGAGGAAAACCAATACCAAACTCGTCTACTCGCATACCGGTTTTTTTGGCCGCGATAAAATGCCCCCATTCATGAACCAGAATGAGCATAAATAAAACCGCCAAAAAAATCAGTACAGACATAAAATATTATTTACTTATCTCAGCTTCCTTTTTGTTAAATAGTTCTTCAAGTTTTCTATTAGTTTCGTCCACTTGTTTTTGCACTTGTTCCTTCTGGGTGAATTTTTCATCTTCACTTATCTCACCCTCTTTCTCTTGTCTATCTAGAGTTTTAAGAACCTCATCGCGTACACCACGAACCGACACGCGCGCATCTTCTAGCTTCTGTTTGGCCAACTTAAGAAGTTGAACACGACGTTCGCTGGTGAGCTCTGGGAAGATAACTCTAAGACCAGCCGAGTCTGTAGCAACAGAGACACCCAAGTCTGCCTCATGCAAAGCAGTCTCAATAGCATTAATCTGTCCAGCATCCCAAGGGCTAACACGCAAAGTACGAGCGTCTTCCACACCAACAGAACCAACTTGGTTTAGTGGTACTTTAGCACCGTAACTATCCACCTTAACCGAATCAAGCAAAGCCGGACTAGCCTGACCAGTACGAATACCAGTGTACTCTTGAGTGAGCCAATCAATGATTCCATTTACTTTTGAAGAAATATCCATATATTAAAATTATTAGTTTCTATAAGTTGTTTATCCATAGCATAGGGTTTTATCTACCCTATAGTCAAGGCCAGTTCCTCTAGTAGCATTTTTTTAGAGGCTCCCGGACCATTTATATGACTGGCTACAAATATCACACCAATCAACTTCTCTGCATCTTTTATTTTTCCTGCCTGCCTCATGGCGCCCGATACGATGGCATTTATCCATTCCAAATCTTTATCTTTTGTTTTGTCGGCAATTAGAGCTAAGCGGTCTTTTTGCGACAGAGCGACAAACTCTTTAAAACTTTCGTCATTAACATCAGCCTCAGTACCCTGAAGGACAGACAAGCGTGACTGCAAAGTTGGAATCAAAAGCTCCTTGTCCGGTAAAAGTAGGTAAAATTTAGCTCCTTCTGGCGGTTCTTCGAGTAGTTTAAGCAAAGCATTTTGGGCCGGCAGAGTCATACTTCCTGTCAGGATTACAAACGACCGAGTAGAACCAGACACCGCCTTATGCGAAGCTTGCTCTATAAGTGCACGAGCTTCATCTATACCCAATGAATCATGTATTATATGTAACACATCGACTCCTTGTTTTAGTAAAGACTCCGGCAAACCACTGCCTTCCAGACTAGTTGCTCGTAAAAAATACGCGTGGTGACTATCATCAACTTTCATACTAGTATAATAACATCTATTGTCCAACATCACCCAAACACTATTAAAAATTACATAAATACTAAAATTGATAAGACTAACCTAAATAATTAGTTCGATTAATCGAACTAATTGAGATAAATGAATCGTGAGCTTGTGGACGATAAAACAAAGCCGCTTCCTCTATCTTAGATTGCTGTTTATTCAAAATCTTTCTAATCACCCGTCGTAAGTAGTGCTCAAACGTCTCACCGTGTTGATAAAGAATACCAACCTCATATCGCCAACCGTTCATGTAATCAGCAATACTCTGTCTAATTTCTGGTTTAGCATCTTCAAACCGACCAGACACCAAGGCAGACATCTGTAATCCAGCTAGTTTTTTGTAAAGTGGATGCTCTAAACCATGTGGACCAGTGCCAAATATTCCACTACTCTTAAATAAGGACCACTCTGAAAGTAGTTGTTCCAGACCTTTTGTTACCTCCGGTCGCTCGTATGGATCCATGGCAGCTATCTCAGCTGCTTTTACTTCTTCTGCAGCAACAGCCGCTTCCCGATGACTGGCCAAATCTATATTGGACTGCGTTTTTTCAGTAGCGACAGATTGTAGCGGTTTGACGACGGCTGATGCTGGTGCCGGCTCCGGAGCAGATACTACTGGTTCTTCAGCAGTCTCAACAGTACCATAAAGGTCACTCTTCGGTAGACCTACTTCAGGTACGACTGGTGCTTGAGCATCAGGTTCTTCGGATATCACTGGCTCTGCCTGTGGTACATCTACTGCCGGAGCAGAAGCCACCGGACGAAACGGAGATACAATACTGTCGGATGACTCTGGATGAGAATCATCTATCACTTCACCTCCTGTCTGTAGTGGTTCTGGTATTGTTGTTTCAACAATTTCTGGCTCATTAGATACTTCGCTCACCTGTTCTGTTTCTATAGGTGCGGCGGCTGGCTCTGGAATTATTTTTTCCTCAACCTTAGGCACCTCTGTTGGTTTTGGAATATCTACCGGCTGACCATCCAACACCTTTTTAACTGCTTGGTAGGTATCTTCCAAATGGGTCATAGCGGCATTTACTTCTTCGGCACTACCACCATTGGCTTTTTTCATAGCCTCAAGTAGCGCGTTCATATAAGCGCGACCTACTTCGCTATTCTTCTCTATCAGATTTATGGGATTACCCACCAAACCATTTATTTCTTTTTTAATTTCCTTAATCCGCTCTGAAGGATTTTTGTATTCAATGCTTTGAGTAACTTCTTTAGGTTCTTCTGGCAAAGGTACTTCTGGTTGAGTAGCTGTTTTTGACATCGGAACAGTTTCAGCAACTGATTCCGCTTCTTCTTTATCTAAGACTGGTTCTTCCATCACAGGAGTTTGTACTTCAGCTGTTGGAGCAGCTGGTTCTGGAGAAGGATTGGCTGGGGTTGCAGATACGAAAGCTGGTCTTGGCCTAGTTAAGCCAAACTTAACCACATTAGATTGGGTGCTTGGTTCTGGTGACACCACCGCAGTTGCGACTGACTCTGGGGTGGATACTTCTTCAGCCCGAGGACTGGAAGCCGCTGCACTTACACCAACAGACTCCAACTTTTCAATCAGAGCTGATTCTTTGTCAGTACTTCCAGACTCGGCTAGTTCACGTACAAGGTCACGGAGTTCATTGTATTCATCTCTAGTCATACGCGTACCACGAAGTACAGACAAAAGCTTCTGCCTATCAGCAGTAGAAGAAAGTTTTAGACTTCCATCACCAGCAAAAGAACCTTCCTTTTTAAGAACATTACCATCCATAATTATTATAAGTATACACGAAAGCTGGGCACCCTTCGGGTGCCCAACCTACCAAATCTGTGTATTACTTCACTTACTAAATACTCGAGAAGCTTCCTCCATAAAATTGTTTTTCTCTTCCTCTATAATTTGTGCAAAGCTTTTATGGTGTTCCAGCAGGTGCTTAAATAGTATTTCAGACGATGGGTTAGTCTCCATAAACTGATCAAGCGATTCTCGTTGTTCATCAGTCAGTTCAGCCAGTAATCGTAACAAGGCAGCTTCCATTATTAAATCACCGATAGAAATTATCATTTCATCTTTTTCTAAGTCGGTCATAAAACTTAAATCTATTGCTTTAGTTATGTCAGTTTGTATTGTGTTCATACTAATATTACTAACGACTTTAATAACCTCTTTCAATAGCTACCGACCTGGCTATCTGACTAAACATAGATTGTTGTTCCGGTGTCAAAGTACCACCTTCGAACAACCATGTTGAGGGGTTGTTATAAGGATTAACTCCCATTGATTTGGCCAGTTCGGGATTATCTTTTATTTTCTCTACAGTATAGTGAATAAGCTGTCGTAGTTTATCTGGTGCAACTTCTGCGAAGGCTGGTGGTTGCGGTGCGTTGGTTTGTCCTTCTGCCCAGTCCCATACGGTATCACCTCTTTCTATTGTGTATGGTTTGGGAGAAAATACTGTTGTCTCTGATGGTAACACTTCAGCAGCACTTTCCGTGTGGACACTGGCAGTCCCAGCTTCTGTTGAATCAGGCGTAGCAATACTATCGGACACACCTCCGTAACTTGGCACTGTAGGTTGATTAAGTTCTGGTTTTACACCACGCCCAAGCACATGTTCATCCGGCTCAGGAACTTTGATTGGTTCAGTCTGATCTGAATAAGCGATTTGCTCCGGTTGAGTAGTACCTACTGATGGAGTAGATGTAACAGGAGCAGATTCAGCTGGTGCTGTATCAGCACCAGTAGAAGTACCAGCCACTTCACCCACCCCATTTGTCACGTCATGAAGGTTTTCCAAACCAAAACTCAAACCTCCACTAATGGCTCCACCTGTTACAGCACCAGCTATCAAACCTGATCTATTAGCCCTAACTTTTTGGTCGTATAATGACTGTAAATAAGCATTATTGCGAGACTGAATTAATGTTCTTACTTCTGCTATCGTAGCCTCTTTTGAACCACCAATTAATTCTTTCTTGGTAGCGGATAATTCCTCTTTTGCCGCATCTACCTTTACTTGCTCCTTTTTAAATTTACGATCCGCAAAAAACTTATGGAATGTAAACCCTCCAGTAACACTACCGATACCTGCAGATACTCCATATCTAAGAACCCTCTTACCTACCGTCAAACCCGCAACACCAATACCTGCTCCACCAATCAGCGAGGCTGCAAAAGGAGTACCTAATATTAGTGTTGAACCTATTGCCCAGCGTGACCAGCGAGGCAAATTTCTAAACTTCCCATGCAAGTCTGTAAACTGCTCGACTACTCGCAAACCCTTTGGGCTCTCGAGTGAAGACAATTTTACACCCTCCCAGACACCTAGTGTTTTAAGTTTAGATTTTTCATACCTGTCTGTGCGAGCATTAATATCTGCATCTGCTGGCAACTGCTCTCTCCTATAGGCCTTGTATCTATCTAGAGAATTTATATAACGCTGTTCTAATCGCTCATATTCTTTACCAAGCTCTTCGAGATGTGAGGTGTTAGCTTTTTTAAATATACTAAGTAGACCACGATTTTTCTCCTGCACTTCTACCATTTCCTCATGTAAAAGTCTGCGAGCTTCCCTGAAAGAAGCTTTTGCAGATTGCCAGTCTTTATATTCTGAAGAAAGCAAACTCATTGTTTCATTGTATGAATCATTCCAATCAGAAAGCGCCGTGGATAAATCCATCTCGCTTACCAACCTTTCATCCCCAGACAAGTCCAAACCTCCGGTTGCATTAATAAACTCACCACGAGCTTTTGCTAATCGCGCCTTTAATCTTTCTGCTGTTTCAGTCTTAACTTCTGGTTTGTTTATAAGTTCCAATAATTCCTGATACTGGGATTCAACGAGTTGTGTCGCTTGTGTATCGAGTGTTTTATCAACCTCCTCCCCTGAACCTTCAAGCATGCCAAAATGTTGCCTCAACTCAACTATTAACTCACCAAGTTCCCCTCCAGATTCTTGATACCTTTGATTCTGTAAAGCTATTAGTTTTTCTGCTTTGTCTAAGAAACCAAGCATTTTGCCTGTCAGTTCGACCACTTTTGATTCGGTAATATCCTCCGCAGAAACGGCTGTTATGAAACCATTGCGTTCATCGGCAAGAATTTCAATTATTCTCTTGACTTGTTCATTGCCTTTCTCGTTACCAGATTCAAAAGTGCTGAAAGTATGTTGCAAATCTACAATCCTGGCTTGAACAAGCGCTGTGGCGGTATTTATTTTGTTGTCCAATCCTTCCGCACCCTCATATTCCCTATGCAAAGATTGTAAATCTTCTTCGGAGATTTCTCCAAAAAAATTTTTGTTTTTTACCTCAGGTTCATCTAATTGAGCTTCTATGCTTTCCTGTTTCATCTCCGCTCGATATTTTGCTAGGTGATCGAGTAGTTCAGACTTAAGATTTCTCACCTCTTCCAAGTCAACTTCTTCACCTTCTTGAATTTTCTTCAATCGGTTGCGTAGCTTGATGATTTCAGAACGAATAGCGTTGTAGCTTTCAGATTCCTTGCGCACATCTTGATCAGACAAACCCTTCTTTTGACGACGTTCTTTACGCACCTCAACTAAGCGATCTAGTCGATTCAAAGTTCTCTCCAAAGCTTCTGGAGAAAAGCCGGGCTCAGTTTCAGACACTCCTGCCTCTTGCTCAACTTTCGACACCAAAACCGTTTCTGATTCGGAAACTGCATCAGACCCAGATTCTGACTTAGTTAACTTTTTAACCAAAGACTCTATAGTTTTTTCATCCAAATCACCAACAGACAATAAAGAACTGGCATCAATTGCGAACTCGCGGTATTTATCCTGCTCCTCCTTACTTTTGTTAGACAACCAATCAGCCAGCCTTTTCATATAAGCCTTCAGATCCTCTGAGGTTTTTATCTCTGAAACCTCAAGCTCTGGGCGCTTTTCAGTACTGGTTAATGTCTCTTGATTCATATTATTTAAAGTATAACAATCTTACGGCGACAAACTGCCATTACTCCCCACCTCTTAACAGAGAAAGAACATCAATATCTTTTATCTCGTCTTTCTCTAAAGACTTTGTCGGAGTGTCGACTTTCGATTTTGTTTGACTACCACTATTTAGAGTACCTTTCTTCTTGCGTTTGTTGAGTGCAGCAGAGGTTATTGCTTTCTTGGCGGCTAACAACAGATTTGTTTCGGCTGCTTCTAATTCATTATGAACTTTTGCTTTATCAATCTGATTTAAATCAACTCCTTTTTCTCGTGCATCTTTATAGAGATTTGCCACACTACGCCTAGCTTCCGCGTAATTATCAAAGGCGTCATTAACTAGGTTGTAGTAAATTCCATTTGTAACTTTTTTGCGGTCTTCTGATGATTTTATTCCACCTAACATCTCAGCTATCGAAAAAAGGATTCTATTTTTAACATTATCGAAAGACTTAGCCTTCTCTCCGTTACCATATAAAGAACCCTTCTCTCCATTATAAATACTTAACAGTATTTCATTACCGTTCTGTTCAACCTTTTCATTAACCAAACTCCACTCTGTATCAGACATTTCTTCATCGTCGTTACTTCTTTGCTGTTCTATCTCTACAGATTTATCTTCAGGATCATTTTTTGAGTTATCCAAAGCATCACCCTGCAAAACACCCAGCACATCAATTTCTTGAGACCGCGTTCCCTGTTCAGAGGTTTCACCCACTTCTTTAATCCATTTATCTTCATTGTTACTATGTCGAACTACAACTCTTTTCAAACCCCTCTCTATCGCCTCAATCTCATCATCAATTCTATCTGCATCAGTTATTCTATTTTCTGTCAAAAATTCTTCCGTCCTAGCATGTTGTTTGCTTTTATTATCAGTGACTACAGCAGGCCTAGAAACTTCTTGAACTGAACTTTCTAGATCTGACCCAGTTATTGAGCTCTCTTGTTGCTGAGGCAAGTCAACAAGTGCATTATAAAGACCAATAACCTGAAGGTAGTAACGAGATACTCTGTCGGTAATTTCTTCAGATATTTCTCCGTGAGAAGACTCGAGCCTTGCCCTATCCAAAGCTTTACGGAATTTTTTGGCAGCACTATAAAATGACCCAAAGGCTTTATCTTCTTTACCTTTTTGCAAGCTACCGAAGCGCTTCAAGATAACAGCATCCATATCACTAACATACGATTGAATATCTTCAGATAACTGTAATCGTCCCTCTCTAGTAGCAACGGCCTCGTATGCTCTCATCGTTTCTCCAGAAAGTTCTTCCTGAGGAAGATACCCCATTTCATCTACTGGGTTTTCATTAGTCTTTGTATGTGTTTTTATTTTTTCTATACCACCCATAGTCTATTACATACTAGCAAACGGGTTATCGGGGATTTCTAGCTTATCCTCTTTTTTGTAACGTTCGGCGATTTCGGCTTCGATTTCTGCGCGGGGACGACCGTAGGTCTGAGCACTGTATTCTATAAGTTCGTCGATGCGAGCGCGGTCGACTTCTTTTGGTGGCAAGGTACTTATACTAAATGGTTTGGTTGGAGTACCGTTGGCCAAGACGCGCATATAAGCAACGCGGTTTGGCACGTTCATAAGGTCACCAGCGTCAAAGACCGGCGCGTACTGATGCTCCAAGAATTTTGCGTCATCGGGACCAACTCGGAAAGTAGCCATCGAACCAACGTTACCAAAGACAGCGTCTTTAATTTTGTCATCCAACTGGGCGATAAATTGGTGTGCGATAGTCAAACCAAGTTTGTACTTACGAGCTTCTGAAAGAATAGCTGAGATGGAGTTGGTAGAGACGTTTTGAAACTCGTCCATGTGTAGGTAGAAATCTGGGAAACTCTTGCTCGGGTCGTCTACTCGTGAAAGTGCCGCCATAAGAATCTTTCCTACCATAATCATACCGATGAGGTTGGCATTTATTTCGCCCAAGCGACCTTTAGACAAGTTAACCAGCAAAATCTTGCGGTTGTCCATAATGTCACGGAAGTTGAAAGCACTGTGTTGCTGGCCAATGATTGGTCGCATGTAATCGTTGGCGGTAAAGACATCGAACTTGGACACAATATAAGGCACGATGTTTTCGAGACTAGCATCGCCGCCAGCCTTGCTGGCAATCTCTCGCCAAAACTGCACCACCACTGGGTTCTTGGCGTGCTCGAGTTTCATGCGGCGGTATTTGGCGTCGCTCATTACGCGACTAATATCCATTAGAGTATTACCACTCTCTGGATGTTCCATCACCAACAAAGTTGCGTTGCGGAAATACTGCTCAAACATCGGCCCCATACTTTCTGGATTGCCACCATAAAGCTTTTGAAAGATTGAGAACAACTCGTTAACCACGAAGGTCTTTTGTTCTGGCTTGGTCTCGTCGTATTCGAGCATATTAAGACCTACCACTCGGTCCAAATTGGAAGGGTCAAAGTAGATAACATCCTGCGCACGCTCTGGTGGGATGATACCAAGGATGTCTTCGATGTCGGTACCGTGGGGGTCAATCATACAAACACCATGACCAGCCAAGATGTCCTGGGTAATCATGTTCTTCATAAGAGTCGTCTTTCCGGTACCGGTCTGACCGATGATGTAGAAGTGACGCAGGCGGTCTTCTTCGGTTATGAATATTTCTTTTTTGGAACCGCGATGTTCGTTGATACCAAGTAATGTGCCAGTGGTTGGCATCTCGGTTGGAGCGGCGGCCGTTTTTGCTCGCGACTGCTTGAACTGTGGCGAACTCTCCACACCCGAACCCGGGAAGTGCATCATAGTGGCCATCTCACGCATTGATAATGGCAAAACTCGCTTCGGCAAAAACTCGCGGAAAGAAAAGGCCTTTATCTCTGCCGAGGCAGCAGAGCCTTTTAGATGGTTGAATTTTATTTTGTTGGAACCGACTTTTTCGTATTGATTGAAAGTTGATTCGACTTCATTGAGAATTGCAGCTGCCCGAGCTTCGCTCCCAGCCGAAACAGCAATGCGGATGTTGGCTTCTACCAGTGGTGTGCTAATTTTTTCATTAAACAAACCGAGCACGTCTTGGTCGACTTCTTTTATCTCAGGAGGTTTATCTTCTGATTTCTTAGCTGTCGAAGTAACAACTTCCTTGGCAAAAGCAAACAACTCACCGCCGAGTGACGAGCGCGAAATTGCCTCCTTTGGCTTCATACCACCACGTACACGCTTGATAATGCCCTCATAGCCGGAAATATGCTTCGGAGGAGCATTGCGCAACATTATCTGAATCGCGGCTCCCCCACCCTCTCTTTCAATTTTTGAAAAAGCATTGAGAAGCACGGCTACAGGGTCGGCCTCAAAATCGTCTTTGCTGCGGATTGGATAAAGTGGAAACTTAGACAAACTAGCAGCTGAAATAAGTGACACACCGTGATCGACGAAGATGTTATAGTCGTGTTGTTGTTCGGTGATTTCTGCATCAGGATAAAGCGAAAGAATTTGCTTATGGAAAAGGTCGACAAACTCGTTGGGAACAGCGACGTAGAAAATAATATCGTCACTACCTTCCGCTACCGCCACCTCAAGAGCGTAGTGGAGATTTTTGCGAGCACTACTAATACCCTGCATACCCGCATAAAATTGTTCCATCAAACTAATTAGAGTGGAGAGTGGTGGTTCGCTGCCATCTCTGTCTTTAAATTCTGGCAAGGCTACCGAGTAGAGGGTCATATGAAGAATATGCCAAGGCGGTACACCTTCTTTAAGGTCCTGCACAGAAACACCTTGTTTGATTAGCTCAACCAAACGTCGATGAACCTCATCGGTGGTGTGGGCGTCGTTCATTCTTTCCATCACGGCTAAAGCATTTCTGATGCCTTTTTCGGTTGCTACTTGGATTATTTCTTCGACTGGGTTGGTCGCCTCCTCGGCACGCATTGCCATACCGTGCACTTCGGCATCGGCCAACTGGTTTTCTTTAGCTAAAACAGAACTGGGAGTGAAGGTGCCGTACTCATGAAGAGTTTCTTTGGCAGCAGCATGAAGCTCCTCATGAGATGTCTCAGGAGATTTCTCTAAAAGAATCCGCTCTTGTTCAGCGATTTGTCTACGTAAAAAGACAATCTCCTCCTCCGGAGTTGAAAATTTTTGTACAAATTTTTCTACCACTTACTTATTATACTTTGCCCGCCCCGCCAAACCGACGACCAAAGTGGACAAAGAGTATCTTACGCGGGCTGCATAACAGAAAAGTTATGAGTTCATACACCATATAACGGACCAGGGCGGGGGGG
>JBNKMC010000025.1:0-11099 GCA_050292865.1 Minisyncoccia bacterium
TTCTTACTTCAAAGATTCTCTTAAATCCTAAATTTTGAAACATGAATCTTCTCACTTCTTCCCCTGCTCCTCCAAGTAGGCGATTTCATCACGGATAATGGCAGCTGTTTCGAAGTCAAGTATTGCGACAGCCTCCTCCATCTGACGGCGTTTTTCCTTAAGCACCTTCTTCGGATTTTTCTTGAAGAGTTCCATATCTACCTTAAGAAGGACATTGACTGTTTCATCATGTTCACTACGTAATTGATCGGCGATTGATTTGATTTCTTTCTTAATGGTGGTTGGAGTGATGCCGTGTTCCTTGTTGTACGCAAGTTGTTTCTCACGACGACGACGAGTTTCAGACACGGCGTATTCAAGCGCTGGAGTCATCTCGTCAGCATAGAGCACCACGCGACCGTTAACATTTCGAGCGGCACGGCCGATGGTCTGGATGAGCGCTGTCTCACTACGCAAGAAACCGCTTTTATCAGCATCGAGAATAGACACCAACTCCACCTCAGGCAGGTCAAGTCCCTCACGTAGCAAGTTCACACCAACCAAACAATCAAATACACCCTTCCGGAAGTCGGTCAGAATCTCGATGCGTTCTATAGTATCGACATCACTGTGAATATACTTGGTCTTAATCCCCTTTTCTTCCAAATAATCAGTGAGGTCTTCGGCCATTTGCTTGGTCAGTGTGGTAGTAAGTACGCGTGCACCACCGGCGATAATCCTCACCGCCTCCTCAATAAAGTCCTTCACCTGTCCAGGATAATTGCCTTTTTCTGTCACTGGGCGCAGGTCTATCTCGGGGTCGACAAGACCGGTTGGACGAATAATCTGCTCAACCACCTGTCCTTTTCCTGCTTCCACCTGTTCCATTTCATACTTACCTGGTGTAGCAGTCGTGTAGATAGACTGCCCGACTCGTTCTTTAAACTCCTCAAACTTCAGTGGGCGGTTGTCGACAGCACTTGGCAAGCGGAATCCAAATTCCACCAAAGTCTTCTTGCGTGACTGGTCACCTGCATACATACCGCCAATCTGCGGGATAGTCACATGTGATTCGTCTATGATAGTGAGAAAGTCAGGTGAGCCGTCTTCTTTGTGTGGGAAGTAATCAAGCAGCGTGTACGGTGCTTCACCAGACGCACGTCGGTCGAAGTGTCGTGAATAGTTTTCGATTCCGTTACAGTACCCAACCTCGCGGATGAGTGCTAAGTCATACTCAGTACGGCGACGCAAGCGTTCAGCTTCAAGCAACTTCCCTTCTTTTTTAAACTTCGCGAGTTGTTCTTTAAGCTCCGCTTTAATGTCTTCGATGGCCACCAGTCGCTCATCTTCCGGAGTGACAAAGTGTTTGGCTGGAAAGAGATAAAACACCTCTGGTTCTTCGATAATTTCGCGTGTGACTGCATCTATCTTTGTAATATTTGAAATGGTATTGCCAGAAAAACTCAAACGGAAGATAATCCGCTCGTTGGTTGGCATTATTTCTACGGTATTACCGACGGCCCGGAACATACCTGGTGTTAGGTCGACATTAGTGCGATTGAAATACATACCGATAAGTATGCGAAGCATCTCGGTACGCGTGGCGGTAAAGCTTTTTTCAATCTTTAGGTGACGCTTTTCATATTCAGCCGGAGAACCCAAACCATAAATACAGGAAACAGACGCAACAATGATAACGTCCTTTCTGGTGAGGAGTGCCTGTGTACTGGCGTGGCGCAAGCGGTCAATTTCTTCATTAATCTGTGCCTCCTTCTCGATGTACGTGTCGCTTGTCGGCATATACGCCTCCGGCTGGTAGTAGTCGTAATATGAAACAAAATAATGAACTGCGTTTTCTGGGAAGAAGTCTTTATACTCCTGTGCTAGCTGTGCTGCCAAGGTTTTGTTATGAGCGATGACAAGGGTTGGCTTCTGTACAGACTGGATGATATTGGCGGCGGTGAATGTCTTTCCTGAACCCGTCACACCTAAAAGCGTCTGGTCGGTCATACCAGCCTCCAGTCCTTTTAGTAGTTTCTTTATTGCCTGCGGTTGATCACCCGCTGGCGTTTTCTCAGTGCTAATTTTAAATTCCATAAACTGTGGACAGCCTTGCTTTTCTACTTTGTCTAGTGTATCATTCAGTTAAATCAATACGAAAAAGACCCGACAGGTGTTTGTGCCCTAGGGGCTTTTTTATTTCTTGTACTCAATTATACTTTTAATATCACTTCTATCTAAGAAATCCATAAACTCACCACCTAAACTATTGTATAAAGAAGATCTAAATTGAGTATTTGGGAAAAGTATTTTTCCAAATCTATCTTTTTTAACCAAGTAATCTACTGCTTTTTTATAATCACCATCTCCTGAAACCAATATTACTTTATTAAAATCTTCGCCTTCTTCAATCAAAGATCGCATTATTGCAAATATAATATCGCAATCTACATTTCCCTTCTTTTTACCTTTCAAAGCTGCGGAATGCTCACGGAATTCTAAGATAAAACCAGCCTTCTGGATGGAAACGTAAAGATCTTGCTCTGACTCAGAAACAAATCCTAAGAAGTAATAAGCTTCTTTTACTCCATATTTCTCTCTTAAAAAGGTTCTAAATCTATGCAAATCCACCTTCCACCCATCACCAGACACACCAAAAGTTCCAAGATGTAAATTTTGACCATCAATGAAAGCTATATTTGCCACTGATTACATTATGACAGAATAATGCTTTCTCGCAACTTCTTTGTATAGTTTACCAGAGTCCAAAGGTTGTGAATGGACGCAAGGTGACCACCGAGCATTTCGTGTGCTTTGAAGAGGTGATGTAGATACGCACGCGTGTACTGATTCATTGGACTTTCACCGAGATCAAGTGGTGTGTAATCGCGCTTGAACTTAGCGTTAAGCAGGTTTATCTTTTCTATTATTGGCAATCCATCTTCGTCCTTCTTCCCCATATCAACATAAATAGTGCCGGTGCGAGCCAAGCGAGTTGGTGCAACACAGTCGAAGGTATCGCAACCCATCAACACTCCTTGCTTCATGTCCTCGGGTTCCCCAATGCCAAGCAAGTGCCGTGGCTTGTCTTCGGGCAGAATCTCATTCACTACCTTAAGCGATTCTCCCAAGTCTTCTTTACTAAACGAACCACCGATGCCAAAGCCGTCGAAGTCCATGGCTGCCAGCGTGCGAGCACTCTCTGCCCGCAGGTCGAGGTGCCGACCACCTTGTACTACACCGTAAATTCCCTGCTTCTTCAAAGCTTCGTAGTTTTGCTTGTGGGCCATGATAGACCGCTTCGCCCAACGATGGGTGCGATCCATAGCCTCCTTTTGGTAGTCATAGTCGGCCGTTGGTGAAGTACACTCGTCGAAGGCAACAATAATGTCAGCACCAATGTTATGCTGAATATCAATGGAGCGCTCTGGAGTAAAGCGATGCATCGAACCATCAATATGTGAGGTAAACGTCACACCCTCTTCATCAATCACACAGAGCTTGCCGTGAGACGAAGCCAGGTCTTTGGAATAGACATTGAGACCCTCATTTGCCGCTTCTGCTTCAGCACCTTCTGCATCCTTAGCAAACTTCGTCACCCCTTTACCAAAAGCAGCGCCAAGAGAAAAAACCTGAAACCCGCCACTGTCGGTCATAGTCGGCAGTTTCCACTGAGAAAATTCATGTAAGCCACCGGCTTCCTTCACCACATCATCGCCTGGCTGCAAGAAAAGATGATATGTATTGGCAAGCGCAGCCTGCGCACCCACTATTTCGGTAAGGTCTTCTGGCTTGAGACTCTTTACCGTACCTTTGGTACCCACAGCTACAAAAGCCGGCGTTTCAATATCGCCATGCGGAGTATGTATAACACCAGCCCGAGCGAGTGACCCGGGCTTTTGTTTAACTATCTCAAATGTAATCGGCTTGGTGCTCATTATTTGCTTACACTAAGAAGTTCAATGGAGAAAATCAGAGTTGAGTTGGCGGGAATTGGACCAACCGCTTTCTTTCCATAGGCCATAGAAGCCGGGACCACAAGGATTCTCTTACCTCCCTCTTTCATACCAATAAGTCCAGTCTCCCAACCAGCAATAACCTTTCCATCACCAACGGTGAAGGTAAAAGGAGTGCCGTGGTTGTATGAATTATCAAACTGTTGACCGTTGGTGAGCGTACCAATGTAGTTTACCGTTACAGTATCACCATCTTTAACTTCGATACCGGTGCCGATTTGTACGTCATCGATAACCAACTTTTCCACCTCACCTGATTTGTTAACCGCTGATGAAACAGTGTTGTACAGCTCATTAGTGTCAGAAGCACCTTCTGTAACTACCGCCAGAGATGCTGGTTGAGTACTGCCATTTGTCTCCGCCAAAGAACCAGTGTTATCTACTCGTAATAAAAATAGTGCCAAAGCCATTAGGCTGACGCTAGCCAAAATTCCAATTGTTTCGTATTTGTTTATCATGATTTTAAATACTATTAGATAACAGACAAATTGCAAGAGCTGTGGGTGGTTGGCGGGCAAAACCAAAGGTTTTGCCCACCAACCACCCTAAACACCAACCATTCAATAACCAACCTTAATCTCGCTATTTCTAATTTGTTCTTGTAAAGAGATGTCGCTTCGCTCTGCTAGACTATTCAAGAAGGTCACACTGTCAGCCTCACTCATCAAGTACGGTGCACTCTTGCTGCCAATACTGCTCACAGGTATTAATCTTACAAATTTTCTATCACCTAATATTTGATAATCCAGTAGTAACCCCTGTTGCACATCGACACTAAAATACTGATCAAAGATAAAGTTTCCGAGAGAATAAAAGACCGGCACACCATCAATCATTTGCACATCCTGCACTACATGAGGATGATGTCCAACAATCATATCTGCTCCTCTGGCCACCAATCTCTTGGCCAGTTCTTCCTGCCTGTTTGAATGCACAAGTTTATATTCTTCACCCCAATGAACATAGACTATTTGCTCATCAGACTTTAAGTTCACCTCAAAAAACAAAGCAGTCAGTTCTTCTTCTGAAATATCATTATAAACTGCGTAAATACCTACGAGAGCAATTACTTTCTCATCGACCTCAATGTACGCAACACTGGTAGATGTGGCAACAATTTGGTCACCGAAAGGTACCATGTCAAAAGCCTCTATTTGAGTGCGGGTGTGAAAATAGTCGGATCCACCAAAGTCATAACTATGATTATTTGCCAGACCAAGATGAGTAAAGCCAAAATTATTCAAAAGTGACAACGATTCAGACGGCACCGAGAAGGCAAAGGTAAAGCTTTGTGTGTGTGTATGTACCTTGGGAATCGAAGCTTCGAAATTGCCGACCAGGTAGTCAGGTTCAAAATCCAATGGAATTTTGCTTAACGGGTAATCATTACCATTTATATTCATCAATAGCTCCACATTTCTGGCTAACATGACATCTCCGGTAAAAACAAGGTTTGTGTTGGTGTCCACAGAAATGGAAGAGACATCCTCATCGAACACAGAAATTGCCTCGACTGATTCATGTCGAACAAAAACAACCCCGCATAGTAGCGCAATAATTGTGAACCAAACAATAAATACTAATAGCTGCTTCATGTGTTATAGAGCCAACTATAACAGAAATTAAATAAGATTGTGGAAAAAACCGAGTTTGAAAAACCACATACCTCCAATCATAAACACTAGCGATATAGCAAATGAAACAAGAGCAATTTCTATAATTTGACCAAAATATAAATGGCTGTACATTTTTCTATTTGAAGCCTTAATTGTTTCTGGAGTAAATTCAACTTCTATACCAAGTAAAGCATTGATTTCTGCGGGAGTAAGCTTCGCCTTACCACGAAAAAGATTTTGCACCGCGTCCACACGCTGCTTGTGTGTTTCTGTATTTTCACGCAAGACAACCAGAGCCGACTGCAAGTCACCATCCTGCAAATTTGCTTTAAGCAGGGCTGATTTAATAACCTCATCTTCGTCAGTTGGTGAAAGACCTTGTTCCACCAGAATTTTTTCAATGGTTTCTTTTGTAATCATAGTGTTTTTATTCCTGTGGTGGTGATAAGTGTGTGTTATACAACTCAAGCAAGACAATAAACAGACTTAGAATAACCGGACCAACAATGAATCCAACCGGACCAAAGACAGAAATTCCACCTAAGACGGCCAACAGAATTAAGAAAGGATGCAGACTACTGCCACGACTCATCAGATATGGACCAAGCAAGTTGTCGATAAGTCCAACCGCCAACATAGCCCAGACAGTAAGACCGATGGCATTTACGTATTCACCGAAGAATATCAAGTAAATGATTGATGGAATAAACACAATAGACGTACCCACACTTGGTATCAAGGCGCCGAAAGTGGCTATGGTTCCCCATAAGACAGCTCGCTCGAACCCAAAAATATGCAGACCAAGTGCCGTAAGAACACCTTGTATCAAAGCCACAGAAACGACACCTGTGAGAACAGAACGTACAGACATAGCCATTCTGTGAAGAATCAGTTCGTCGTCCGTATCGGGTAAAGGACTAATGTGCACCAGGCGCTTAGTAAAGGCTTCGCCGTCTCTAAACAGATAAAATGATCCTATAAAAGAAATGAAGAAGAGGAAGATAGTAGAGGCGGTGCCAGCAAAGATAGCTCCGAGATTACCTGCCATCCAAGCACTGGTTTGTCGAATATATTCGACAAAATTTAGTTCGAAACCAGGTGCAATCTTTTGAACAGTTTCTTCTAGATGAGAAATACTCTCCTCGAAACCTATCTGTTGAGTACCAGCAAGATTGTAAATAGAAAGCGCCTCGTTGATAAGTGATGACGCAACCAGAAATAATGGAAGGACAACAGCGACAATCACTATCAGAGTAGTTAGAAACGCCGCAACAGAACGATTCTTTTTGGGAACCTTTGCAATTATTTTCTCGTATAAAGGGTAACTGACTGTAACAATGATAGCTGCCAGAGCCAGTGCAGAAACAAATGGAGCGAGCATTTTCCAGACCAAGAAAGCAACTACGCCCATTAGCCCAAAAAAGAAAACGTGCTCAACAATACGATTAGTTAACATATTAATATTGTAGCAGACAAATTTTGAGTTTGAAAAGAACAAAGGCCTGATAAGTATCAGGCCTTGAAAATAGGTTATTGATGCATTGAATCGATCTGTGCTTCTGTCGCTTTAGCAGCAACAGTTATTGTGTCAAATGTAGCAACAACAGCGTTCTCAAATGAAACGAAGGCGTTGTGTAGCATGCTCGACAATGCATAAATAACTATGACAGTTCCAATGGCTCTAAACATAACAATTTAGAATTACTTCCCTCTTACCCGACGTTGACTAGACATCAGGGAATCTAAAGACTCAAGGGAACCACTGGTTTAAAGAACCAGTCATAGATATTATGCCATAGTTTGCGGCAAAAATAAAGAGGCGGCCCGTAGGGCCGCCTCTTTGTTTTTGCCGCAAACTACCCCTTCTTGAGTACCTGCTTGATATCTTCAATTTCTTTATCAATGAGTGTTTCAGAAACCTTGAGTGTTTTGTTTAGACTATCAACCACCTCTTTCTCCTTCTTTGACAGTCGTGGACGTTTATTGATGGAATCAATTTGTTCATAAATCTCGTCACGCAAAGCAGAGAAAATCTTTTGCATTTGATCATGAGCCTGCCATGTCTCTTCTCTTGCCTCAGCTTCGCGATGATTTATCTGGCGCGTGCTGTAAATGATGTACGCAAACAATACCAAGATGATCAGCAACAAGTTAAAGGCAAGCAACTCAGAATTTGTATTAGTATCCGCCACCGGAGCTGCTGTTCCAGCAGTAGAAGACAGGAGTAGCGGAGCAATACTATTGGTAACATTTCCAGCCCAATCAAGCGCCGCCACACGCACTGTATATGAACCAGGTTCATACCCGGACAATTTATAGCCAAGTTCTGCTTCTTCCGGCTTTAAATATACGGTTGGATATCCTGAAACAGTCACGTCATAGCGCATTATCCCAGACTTAGTATCGACTGCCTCAAAGAAAAGTACTGGCTCGTAAGTATCACTTGAAACAACCCTGAGTGAAAACGGCAAGGGTGGAGTGTTGTCTACTGGCAAAGGAAGACTAGTAACCTCTCCCCAACCGTCCTCGTCTTTAAACTGCACATTGAAATACCAATTACCGTCTGTCAGCGGATCGGTATCAATTGCATATTCAGAGATTGGGGGCTCGAAGACAGTCATTGGTTCAGCTTTAGAACTACTCGAAACATCTACCGCCACCTTAATAACACCATCTGGAACAGTCCAAGAAAAAGCCACATCCTCCACCGTATCAGCTTCTATAGGCTGCACGGTGATACTGTCTGGTTTTGGAGTAGCTGCCTGACTAACACCAACGAAACCGACCAACCAAAGAATGCCGGCCAAAGAAATTATTTTTAACAAATATAAAAAGTCTCTACGAGAAGAACAAATGAACATAACTTGTGTCTATATTATGACATAAGGATGGTGAGGAAATTTAAGTTATCTCCACATGTGCAAATAAAAATAATGACAGAATGTTTAAAATATTTTGTCATTAAAATTTATCCCTATTCCAACAGTGGCAGAGTTAAGACAAGTACACCATTTTTAATCTTAGCCTCTGCGTGCTTTAGGTCTACCGCTACGGGCAAAAAAATACGACGCTCAAATCCTCCCCACAGACATTCCTCACTTATAAAGGCACCTTCTGGCTCTCCTAGCGGAAAGGCAATTTGTTCCGGTCTAGTTCTATTGCCGTTGATTACCACAATATCTGCTTTGCCTTCGATAGAAATTTCTACATCAGAAATACCAGCTCCGGCAGCCTGCGCATAAATAACCACAGACTTGCCAGTCTGAAAAACATCGACGTTCAAACGCGCCGGCTTAATCTCCACCTCGGTATCGCTCATAGACATGATGGTTTTTTCATCCACCACACCGCGACTTTTTAGTCTTTGAAGAAAGGACATATTACATCTATTCTACCCGAAAGCAGCTGGTTTAAAATGCAGCTTGTGCACAAAGACATCTACATTGCGCAAACAACTTCCTATCAGACACCAAAGACAGTCTCTGAGAGGCTATTTTGCTACTACCCTGGGGATATCTCCCCAGCGGGTGGTGTACTGTGGCGAACGTAATTTGGCGCTGGTATTGGCACCGCTTTTGAGAATCACACCTTGGCGCAAAGCTCCTGTGCCAAAGCGCGCGTTTAGCTGGTCACGTACTCGGTCTAGAGCGCCGAGGTCTTTGTCTGCCGCGCTCTCACTGTCAAAAAGAGTAGCCTGGCGAAAACTTTCAGGCATCAGACCAGCGACAGTCACACCGACTTTTTTGTATGGAATATTAGAATCATAGAGTTTATCCATGGCACTGAGAGTAAGTTTGATAAGCTTAGTGGTGTCGTTGGTTGGCTCGTCGAGCACTACATCAACTGTCGACTGACGATGAGCAAAGTCACTGTGCCGACCAGCTCTGGCTAGCACAGATATACGGCTGGTCAGTAATTTCTTCTCTCTTAATTTTCTAGACACCTCAGTAACATGATATGAGAGAGCACTGTCGAGCTCATTGCGTTTTTGCACGATACCAGCAAAAGACCTGGTACTCATGATACTCTGCCGAATAGAGCGGCTATTCTCACCGACTTTGTGAACCATTATTCCATTTAGTTCGTCTTGCACTCGCCGTCCACCGACACCAAAAACCTTCTGCACGTAGCTCGTATCAAGCTGTCTAAAGCCGTCGGCGGTGGTGATATTCTGCTCACGCAACTTTGCTGCCATTGAGCGACCGAGATTCCAGACTTCGCCGGCTGGATATGAGATGGCCAGCTCATTCCACTTCTCATCAGTAAGCAAGCAAATACCACTACCGTCTTTTTTACCTTGTTCACTTCCCACTTTGGCCAAAGTCTTGGTCTTAGCAACTCCAATAGATACCGGAATACCGACCCGACTGATTATTCGATTTCGCAAGGCAGTTAGTTCTGCTTCGGTAATATCTTCAGAGATTTTAAAAAATGCTTCATCGATAGAGTAAATCTCACACTGACCAACTTCCTCTGCCAAGACCTCCATTACTCGACTAGAGATGTCGCGATAAAGGGTGAAGTTGGAAGAGAAAAGTGTCACGCCAGTCATGTCTACAAGTTTCTTAGCTTGAAACAACGGCATACCCATCGGCACACCCATGGCTTTTACTTCATTACTACGTGCGACTATCACACCATCGTTACTAGACAGTACAGCCACCGGCTTACCCCACAAATCCGGCCGAAAAAGCCGTTCGCACGAGACAAAGAAGTTATTGCAATCCATCAAGCCAATCATTTACATATTGTAACCTAAAGATAGTGAATAAAGTCCGACTCTCGTACTTAAATAAGTACGAGAGTCGGACTTTATTCACCCATAACCAGTTATGTGTGACTTTTATGATACGATTATAGACAAATGGAAGATAAGAGAATTTTGTACGGTAGTGTTGCCACCTTTATAGCTATATTGGCTGTGATATTGTTTGCCCTTTATAACGAAGGTGTTTTTTTGAATAAAACGTACCACAATAAACTGCTTGGTTATGATTTGAAAATCCCCCGTGGTTACCGACTGGGTGAAGATTACATGCGCTATCTATTTGATATTGATAATAGATCACTGCGACTACAAAGAGACTCGGAATTTGACCCACTCAAAGCCGAGCTTGTGGTTCTAACCAAACAAGACATAAGTAAGGAGGAAAGGTTGGCAGAACTACTTCCAAACAGTCCTAATATAAGCTTGGAACAGATTTGTGACTGTGTTGTCTTGTCGCCAAATCTTTCACCTAAAGCGATAGATGATATGAGCCTGACTAAAAAACTATCTGCAACAACCACAACACAAGTTGGGGAAATAACTAACACAGACGGGACAAAAACCGCTGTCCTGCATCAAGCACTAACCTCCATAGACAGAAACGGCAACGTTGTAGAATTGGACGACAAAGCTCGTGAGACTTCTCATATTTATTTTCCAAAGCCATTGTCATTTAATATTGACAACAAATACACCACAGATTACACCTTGGAAGTATTT
>JBNKMC010000026.1:0-10994 GCA_050292865.1 Minisyncoccia bacterium
CCCCCCCCCCCCCGACTGCGAGAGCAGGGCTACACGATAGTTGCGGTAGAGCAGGTGGAGGGTAGTGTTTCTTTATATGATTTTGTTGTTCCAGATAAGGTCGCTTATATATTTGGTGCGGAAGTAGACGGAGTCCAACCAGAGCTTATTGCCGCTGCCGACCAAGCGCTCGAGATACCAATGGCCGGAATGAAGGAGTCTTTAAATGTTTCGGTGACGGCAGGGATTGTGTTGTTTCGGAAATAAAAAGCGCGAGCCGAAGGCTCGCGCTTTTTACTATTTGTGTGGCAGATCCGCCAGTTCTTTCTTCACCACTTCTGCATCACTCCATGGCTGTTTGGTATTGTGTGGACCCATGATATACGGGTCGGTACCTTTGCCAGAGATTATCACATAGCCACCCTCGGGTGCTCTATCAAGGGCAGCTCGTATCGCAAGGCGTCTGTCCATGATTATTTCGTACTTGTCGTTATCTTCGATACCTTTAGCCATTTGTTCAACAATCCGGCGTGGGTCTTCGTCGTACGGATCTTCGTTGGTGAGGATGATGTGGTCACAGTGTTTTTCGGCAATCTCAGCCATCTTTGGTCGCTTCCAAGTGTCGCGTCCACCACCGCAGTTACCAAGCACGGCCACCTTGGGCACATCTTTGAAAGCCTGATAAAGCTTCTCTAGTGAGTCAGGTGTGTGAGCGTAGTCCACTACAGCGGTGACAAACTTCTGTGTTTCTTTGTTGCTAGTGAAGTGTTCCACTCGACCCCGTACTGGAGGAAGTGAGCGTAGAGCTTTTTCAATTGTATGCAAGCGCACGCCCAGAGCGCGAGTGAGGGTGATGGCGGCTAGTGCGTTGTACACATTGAAGAGCCCAACCAGCGGTACGCGAATAGTGACTTCCTCGTCACCGTCATTGAAAATAAGACCGACACCGTCTTTGTGAAGAGTGTATAGACTTAGGTCTTGGAGACAATATGGCAGCTTTTCTTCGACATTAATATTCAAGAAGTCAGCGCCGTGTTCATCGTCGATATTGACCACAATGTATCGTGGTTGTTTGGCGGAGTCTTCTAACTGCTTTGCAATCTCCAGTTTGGCTGCTTTGTATTTATCAAATGAACCGTGTGATTCAATGTGCTCCGGGGTAAGGTTGGTAAAGACCAGAGCGTCCATTTCGATAAAGCGGTGACGGAATTGCTTTGCTCCCTCGGAAGTCATTTCGATAACAGCGTGAGTACAGCCACTGTCAACAGCACGGCGGAGAAATTTCTGTACAAAGAACCTTCCCGGTGTGGTCATTTTGTACATGTTGCGCTCTATCTTGTCCCCGTACTTAAACTGGATGGTAGATAGAGAGGCTACTTTGTTGCCATCTTCTTCCAGGATAGCGGTGATTAGCTCGGTGACAGTAGATTTACCCTTGGTGCCGGTTACAGCAATGACGGTCAGTTCCTTTGATGGGCTGCGATAAATCAGATTACCCAAGTATGACAGGGCGTAGTGGTATGGCGGGCGAGTCATTTCTAGTAGCTTGCGCGGCATCATTTTTTTAATCCAGTAGAGTATTGTATCCATGTTTGGTTAATTGCTATTCATTATTAGTATACGACAATGGTGGCTAGGGAAGCGGGTGGGATGTGTTAACTTTGCCCCAGTTCCTTCAGTGCTGCACGCACGGCATCGTTGGCGTTTACAATATCAGCCGGCAGTTTTTGCACCACCCGTCTGGCGTCACTTTGCGGATAGCCAAGCGAGATAAGGGCGTCGATAGCGTCTGTTTGGAAGCTGGCTACCGCCGATAATGTATTGTCTGCACCGGCTACCATACCCATGTCTTCAAACTTATCTTTCAGTCCAGCTACTATCTTCTCGGCGGTTTTCTTTCCGACACCAGACATTTTTGATAGGTGTTCTGGGTCGTTATTTATGATGGCTGTTTTAAGTAATTCGATATCGGCTTGAGACATGATTTGAGCGGCAGACTTGGGTCCGATTTTGGGTAGGGTAAGTAGTAGTTCAAATATCTCCAGTTCGTCTAGTGTAAAGAAACCATAAAGGTCCGAGGTGGTATCACGCAAAGCATGATAGGTATGAAGCATTACCTCGCTGTCCAGCTTAAACCGACTTGTTTGTCCGACGAAGATTTGGTATCCAACCCCGCCAGTATCCAGTACGACGTAGTCCAAACCAGCATAGGCTACTATTCCTCTAATGTGTCTAATCATGTTTGGTTAAGTATACAACAGTCTGTGAGGGAGCGGTCTATACATACCATATATATGTATTGTCTATCTATTTTGGTCTAGTAGTCTCTAAAGTGTTGCATTTTAGCCTTGGTTACGGTATAGTTGCGGCCACATAAAACATTATGCCAATTACCAAAGGAGCAAAAAAAGCACATCGTTCGTCACTTAAGAAGCGTATTTTCAATATGCGTCGACGTCGTGCCATGAACGAGTCAATCAAGGCCGTACGCAAACTAATCGCGGAAGCCAATGTTGCCGAGGCAGAGAAAATGATGCCAGAGGTATACAAGGTGATCGACAAAGCAGCTAAGCGTGGAGTTATTAAAGACAACACAGCCGCTCGCAAGAAATCACGATTGATGACAGCTATTGCAAAAGTTAAATAACAAAAACCGTCGACCCAGTCGACGGTTTTTGTTTTGGTCTTTACTAGAAAGATTATTTCTGTTATTATCCCTGCCACCATCAAAGTGATGGTAGTGAAGCGGTGGGGAGATATTAAACTTTCATATTCTCTTACTCATTCGCTCTGCTGTATCAAATACTTTTGCTCTCGTAGTTTAATGGATAAAATTTCGGTTTGCGGTACCGGAGCTCCAGGTTCGACTCCTGGCGAGAGCACATAAGAAAAAGAGCACAACTTGTTTGTGTTCTTTTTCTTATGTGCTCTCGCAGCACTGTCTGGGAGACAGTGTGTCAGAAGTCGAACAGCGGAGCGTTGTTTTCTGTCCCTTCCTAGGGAAGAAAACCGCGAGCTGCGCCCAGCGTTCTTATGAGCGAAGCGAATTAGAAAAAGCGGGACGACTCCTGGCGAGAGCATTAAAATAAATGACCCAATTAATTGGGTCATTTATTTTGTGAGTCTACTCAGATGTCTGGGTAGGTTTAAAAACCAAAAAATTCCAGTATTTTGTGGAAGAGTGGTTCTTCTAGGTGTTCTTCTGGGAGGCGGCTGGCGATGATGTCTTCGATGTCATCCACGTATTCTTCTGGTAGGGGAAGGACCAAGAGAGGCATAAGCATTTTTTCAGAACGAACCAAAAGCTGTGGACCAAAGTGATGGTCTTCGTCGATATAGAAACTTTCCAAGGTGCTATATGGATATAGTTTGTCATCTATACGCAAACCGCGCTGGGTGACTGAATAAGAAATTTCCAAAGGTTCGCGGGTGGCTGTAATGCCGATAACCACGCCAGACATTAGTAAAACAATAGCAAAAAGTGTGTTGCCAAGTAGTATGGCTGCTACGGTAGTGGAGATAGTGATAATACCAAGCACCCACAGCCAGTCTGCACCTTGCACGCCATGTCCATGTTCGAGAGCTTCCCAGTTAACGCTTTTGATATATCCTGCCATGGGTAAATTGTATCATGGAGATATGGGTTTCTGGTGAGTGTTGGGGTTGAGAGTGAAAATAAATTGGCCGGCGCCCGTAGGGCGCCGGCCAATTTATTTTCACTCTCTCCTTGCTTACTCAGCGATGAAGGTAAGAGCCTTGCCAAACTTAGTACCACGACCAGTACGACCAATACGGTGTACATAGTCTTCAAAGGTGTTCGGTAGATCATAGTTGATAACGTGAGTAACGTTATCCACGTGGATACCACGAGCAGCCACATCGGTCGCTACCAACACCTTCACCTGACCACTCTTAAAGCGATTAAGTGAACGCTGTCGCTGGCTGTGGTTTTTGTTACCGTGGATTGATTCAGCAGTAATGCCGGCTTGGTTTAGTTCGTGTCCGAGTTTTTCTACACTGTGCTTCATAGCACCAAAGATGATGACACGTTTGAATTCGTCTTGTTTAAGTAACTCAACCAATTTATCAAACTTATGTGCGTGAGAAAATCGCACCACGTCCTGTTCGATACTGTTGGTCACATCCTTTTTCTTAACCGAGATAACCACTGGGTCTTTCATGAAGTCACTCACCAAAGACTTGGTTTTGTCATCCATCGTAGCAGAGAAGAATAGGGTGTGATGGTTCTTGGATAGTGAACCAAGAATTTCACGCATGTCATGGATAAATCCCATGTCTAGCATGCGGTCGGCTTCATCGAGTACTACTGAAGTAATATTCTCAGTGCGCAAAACACCACGTTCAATCAGGTCTTTAATACGTCCTGGTGTACCAATGATGAATTGGTTGGTGCGGCGTAGTCCACGAATCTGTGGACCGATAGCTGTACCACCCACACAAACGGTAGAGAAGAAACGGAAGTTCTTAGCTAGTTTTTGTAGCTCAGACTCCACCTGAAGGGCTAGTTCGCGGGTAGGGGTGAGGATGATGGTTGGTGATTTGATATTCTTTTTCTTCAGTTCGATAAGAGGAATCAAGAAAGCAGCAGTCTTGCCGGTGCCTGTCTCAGCTAGACCTACCACGTCCTTTCCTTCAAGAATAACTGGAATAGTCTGGTCCTGAATAGGGGATGGGGTAGTGATACCCATGTTCTTAATAGTCTGCTTCAAGCGACCATCAATCGCAAAGTCATCAAAAGAATGTTGTGGTACGTACACTTCCTCCTGTGCCTGCACAGGATTTTTGTTTATAAACTGAGTTGGGTCAAAGGTCGGCATGACGCGCTTGCTACGACTGCGGGGAGCAGAAGAGCGACCACGAGAAAATCCACCTCGTCCAGAATCTCTACGACCAGGACGGGATTGACTATTATTAGAATTAGTACGACGACGACCATTGCTCGGTCGACGGGTTCGAGTTGTTTGCATTAGTTATTTTAGTTTATGAAATACCTCTTATTATCAAGCGATACTTCGTTGCGGTGCAGGTATTAAATGGAGACAAGAAAATATTTAAAAATAAACGTGTTCCTGCAGAGCTAGTGAGTCCTACACAAATTTCAAAAGCCCGACAAGAATAACATGTTTTTAAAAAACGTCAATGGCTAGACGAGGTGTTTTTAAGAATGGAAGAAAAATACGGGTTAGGTCGAGTTTCCTAGACTTTCTCCCCAAAACCAGTAATATAAAAGTCGGACAAACACATTCACAATCCAAAAGAAAGGGAAACGAGACTATGTATATTCCATACGTCGGCATCACCGACTTCATGACTTTCGAGCAGGTCAAACGCATGCTCGCGGCGTTCAAGGCGAACCTTGGACCAGAACAGAATCGTCGGCTTCATGTCGGCGTGATGATGAGCTACAAGACGCTTCACGGCATCGAGACCAAGTGGACGGAAGCGTTCCCTCCCAAGGAGACGATCGCTGACATCTTCGGTTCGGACAAGACGATGAACTGCCTGCACTATGCGGACTACGACGCAATCGATGTCTTCCAAAGCCTCGCTCAGGCGATCAGCTTCGGAGGCATCGGTATCAGCGCTTTGCAACTCGACATGGTCTTGCCAGATCCAGGACACGTCGCCAGTGCGGTTCATGCCTCACGCAAGCAACTGGAGGTCATTCTCCAAATCGGCAAGAACGCCATAGAGCAAGCCAACAACGATCCGCAAGAAGTCGTCGAACGGCTTCGGGATTACGAGGGTGTCGCTCAGCACGTCCTGCTCGACAAGAGCATGGGACGAGGACTCGGTATGGATGCTGTGGGACTAATTCCATTCGTGCAAGCAATCAAGCAAGCGTTTCCCGGCATGGGAATTGTGGCAGCTGGCGGACTTGGGCCTGAAAGCATTGGCCTCGTCGAGCCCTTGTATCGGGAATTTCCCGATATTTCTATTGACGCTCAGGGCAAACTCAGGCCGAGTTGCAGCGCACTCGATCCTATCGATTGGGATATGGCCGAGACGTATCTTGTCAAAGCCCTGCAACTTCTCACATAGTTTCTTAGGCTATTAAACAAAACCCGTCTCATGACAATGTCGTGGGGCGGGATTTCTACTTACAGAGCACGAGGCACTATATATACTCAAACGCTTGGATTATGTCGGTAATGGGTTTTAATACTGAGAGAGGGATTCGTCCCGCGATTGCAGCTATATTTTGTTCGTCCTTTGGACTCCAAAATATAGGCATCGCTGGACGCGGCTCGGCGACAAGCCCTCCTCGCAAGCTCGTCGTCTTGCATACCGCCTCCGCCGTTCGAATCCCTACGCAACGTGCCGCAGGGCACGTTGCTCTCTCTCCGCGAACAAAATATGCGCCCAAGGGGCGCATTTTTGTACTCGCGGAGAGAGAGGGATTCGAACCCTCGAGGGGCGTAAACCCCTAACGGTTTTCAAGACCGCCGCCTTCGACCACTCAGCCATCTCTCCATATTCATTTTGAGATGACTGAGGGTCGAAGGTTTCGTCCACCTCCCTCTGGTCGGATGAAACCTGCTCCCAGCAGGTTTCATCCACTCAGCCATCTCTCCATATATTTAATTGTATTGGTAGTGGTCGAAGTAACCTTCGTCCACCTCGTGCTGGTTCGCATTCGCTCACATCGCACGTCCGCAATCATAGATCGCGGACCGGATGAAAAGTGAAACTGTTCACTTTTCATCCACTCAGCCATCTCTCCAATATTTAATTGTTTCTAACCAAACTAAGTGATAGTGGATTAGTGCACAGGATATTACCAGAAAAAAGGAATTTTTCCAACCTTTTGGTAGACATGGTATTATTGGCGAATGAGAAAGATGGGAATAGATTATGGGAGTAAGCGGGTTGGGGTGGCTTTGACCGACGACCAGGGTTTGATGGCTTTTCCGCATGTGGTGTTACCAAACGATAAAAAACTCCTTGATGAAGTGCTTAAAATAATAGAAGAGAAGGAGGTAGGGGAGATTGTTATTGGTTACTCACTAGGGCGAGACGGTCAGCCAAACGTGATTCACAAGGCGGTGGAGGAATTTATGATGGATATCACCTTGGCGGTTGGACTGCCGATACATTTAGAGCCGGAGCAATATACGACACAAGAGGCCATACGCTTCCAGGGTAGGAAGGCAGATACAGATGCTTCCGCCGCCGCCATCATCCTAAATAGTTATATAACTAGAAAGAAATAAACTGACGTACATATATATAAGTATAAGTAGTTAATAAGCAAAATATGAAAGAAGAACAAGTAAAAGATGAGGTAGTTGGTGAGGAGGTGGTTGAGGAGAGTGGGGAGGTGGAGGCGGCGGAAGCGAAGCTTCCGCCGCACATCACCTACGACGACTTCGCCAAGCTCGATATCCGCATCGGTACCATCGTAGCGGTCGACGTAGTTGAAAACGCAGACAAACTACTTAAACTAACTGTTGACCTAGGCGAAGCGGCGCCTCGTCAGATTTTGTCTGGCATCCGAGAATATTTTGCCGACGCAGCAGAGTTGGTTGGTAAGCAGTGTCCGTTTGTAGCCAACTTGGAGCCACGCGTTATCCGCGGTCTAGAAAGTCAGGGGATGATTATGGCTGCCAGTACAGAGGATATTTTTGCTCTACTTAATCCGAGTGTCGAACTACCGGCTGGCACTAAGGTTAATTAAAACTATTTAGCATGGAAGAGTCAGACATCAACCTAGAAACCACCAAAGCCATTTCGGTTAGTCGCCGGTGGTTACACTCAAAGTACGCCAGTGCTTTCCTTGCTTCTCTAGCTTTTGCTGAGTCTGTCTTTCTACCCATTGTCACCGACCCTTTTTTGGTAGCTTTTATCTTAGCTAAAACAAAAAAGTGGCGACGCTATACTATTCTGACCATTTTCTTCTCGGTTTTGGGCGGAGCGTTTGGTTATCTTCTGGGGGCTTTATTCTTTGATACTTTAGGAGTTCGAATATTAGACTTTTATTCTCTCCATGATGTGTTTGCCAGAATTTCAAACAGTCTCAATCAAGATGGATTTGTTTTTGTTTTGATTGGCGCATTGACTCCGGTGCCGTACAAGCTGGTGGCAATTGCCAGCGGTGTGCTGCATTTAAATATTGTTACTTTTATGGTGGCGTCTGTTGTTGGTAGGGGGTTGCGCCTCGGGTTGGTTGGTTTGGCCAGCTATTACGTGGGTCCGACCGCTCTGGCTACCGTGCGTCGCAACCTGCGACAAATTTCTATACTGATTGGAATTGTCTTAATTGCGTACTTGATTGTCAGGCTTTGGCTATAAAAGTGTTTTGTTCGCACTTGTGGGTTGCTCACTTTTAACGACTTCGTTCGTCGTATAATTAAGGTATGAGTTTTGCTAGTTCTCTCAAAAGGTTTTTTCCACCACCTGCCTATTTGCAACTCCACAGTGTCGGAGTGGATATTTCCGATACTTCCTTAAAGTATGTGCAGTTTCGTCCTAACCGTCGTTCTGGTGGTGATTTGAGTCTGCAGTATAGTGGCGATATTGATATCCCAAAAGGTGTGCTTGAGAGGGGAACAATAAATGACCGCGCCAAGTTGGTGGCTGCTATAAAGGAGGTGCGTAAGCGTACTGGTACCAGATACGTTAGGGTCTCATTGCCGGAAGAGCATGCTTATATTTTTGAAACTGAGATAAAGAAGGATACGGAATTAAAAGAGATTCGTGGTTTATTGGAGTTTAAAATGCAGGACGACGTGCCGCTTTCTCCACAGGATGCATTCTTCGACTATGATATTTCCGAATCAGCGCGCGACAAGTCTATGCTCCAGGTGACGGTGACTGCGTGCGCAAAGGAAGTGGTTATGAGTTATTACCAAGCTTGTCGCGAGGCGGGTGTTGTACCGCTTTCGTTTGAGGTTGAATCTCAAGCAATTACCAGATCTGTTATACCAGCTGGTGATACCAAGACTCATATGATTGTCGACTTAGGACAAACAAGAACCGGTATCGGTATCGTGCATGATGGCGTTCTTATGTACACCTCAACTATTGATATAGGCGGGGAAAATCTGTCAAAAGCCTTAAGGGTTGTCTTGGGTGATAAGCCAGAGCACGAACTGACCGAAATAAAAAACAAGCATGGCCTTATACCTGGTGCTAGTGAGACGGTTGTGTACGATGCCCTAAAGCCGGTGATGGAAAATATTGTTAAGGAAGTTAATCGCCGTATACAATACTGGAACAATAAGGGTGAAAACTTGGCTGACAGACAGATAGAATCAGTTACTTTGGTCGGCGGTAGTGCTAACCTGAAAGGTCTGGTTGATTATTTCAGTAGGGAGTTGGATATAAAGGTTAGTTTGGCAAATGTTTGGCGAAACGCTTTTTCACTTGACGAAGAAATTCCGGCCATTGATAAAAGACATTCATATGGTTACGCGACAGCAATCGGCTTGGCCCTGTCTTCGTTTAATAAAAAGTAATTATGGCAAATCTTCTTCCTCCAGCAGCACTTAAGAAAGTAAAGAGAGAGTATTGGCTCAGAGTAATTTCAGTGTGGTTTGGTCTCATTGGCACAGCCTTACTAATGGTGGCTATTCTACAAATACCCGTGTATGTCTTGGTTAAGAGTCAGTCGCACGCCTTTAGTAGGTGGTATGAAAAGGTTGGGTCTGACAAAGATACAATGCAAAATCTGGCTGATACGATAAAACATAGCAACAACCTGGGTCGACTTTTAAGCACCGGCAAAGAAGATTCTTTTTTCTCACAGGTTTTAAAAGAAGTAGACTTGGTTGCTGGTGATAAGATTGTTGTTAATGGTTTAAGTCTTGACCGAGAAGGAGGTAAGGTTAAGACACTCAGTATAATCGGTATAGCGGACTCAAGAACTGACTTGGCAAATTTTAAATCAGCTTTAGAGGATAGTTTGATATTTACATCTGTAACATTGCCTCTAGCTAATCTAGCTAAAGACGTTGATGTGCCGTTTAATATTACTGTTACGGTTTCGGAGCTTAACGTGGAAAGAATATGATGTCTCAAAGAACAAAGCTACTCGTAGTAATATCATTGTTATACATGCTTTTGGCCGTGTTTGCGCTATGGTTTATGTTTTATCGGGTCAATTTGGCCGGTGGGGAACTAAAGCAACAGTCTGACATGATCGCCAGCACCCTTGCTCAAGAGAAAAAAATCGGTGATTTAAATAAGTTGCTTAAGTCTACTACTGATACAAGAGAAACTTTGGAGAGTTTTGTTTTGACAGAGTCTAAGACGATAGATTTCCTGGCTCAAGTAGAAAAAATAGGGTCTGACCGTGGGGTTGAAGTAAAGACCACCACCCTTGAAGTGATTGATGAAAAAAATGAATTTCCGATACTGACTGTAAGGTTTGCTATTAGTGGGGAAGAAGCGGCTGTCACAAGTATGGTTGGGATATTTGAGTCGCTACCTTATCACAGCGAATTGCGTAGTTTGCGTATGGATAGAGATGTAGATGATCCTTCTTTAGTAACGATGAACATTGCATTGGCAATTAGTATGAACAAATAAGTCTTATTATGGAAAAAAGAGATATCATAAAAATGGCAAAGCATGTGTTCAAACAAGGGCGAGGCAAGTCTCGCCGCAGTTTACTCAGTGCTGAGCGTGATTGGTATGTGGGACTAATTGTTTTCTTTGTTATTTTGCTGACAGGTGGTTATGTTAGTGGGATGTCATTTTCTAGGTACCAACAAATAGACATTGGAACCAGTAACGCAGATTTACAGATTCCTCAGTTTAATGAAAACACTATAAAAAAAGTGATAACCAAATATCAAATGAGGGCTGAAGAATTTAACTCTCTTGTTGGTGCGGGTAACGAATCTGCTGGCGGTTCTGCCGCCACAACTACAGATGTTCAGGTTTTTGATCCAACTGAGGAAGAGCAGTCCCAATCTAGAGGTTTACCAACGTCGATTTCTGCACAGTAGATGGTAGGTGAGGGGTGGTTTTATTACAAAAGGTGGGGGGGG
>JBNKMC010000027.1:0-10193 GCA_050292865.1 Minisyncoccia bacterium
CTTTGGCACCCCACCGCTCTTTTCTTTTCTCCCCTTTCCCCGTACACTATCCTAAATGCTTAAGAAGAAACAAAGACTAACCAAAACCGATTTTGACCATTATTTTAAAAGTGGCAAACGTCTACACTCCCCTGCCCTACAAATTATCTATTCTGGCGGGGACTCATTTAAGGGTGCGGCAGTAGTGGGAAAAAAAGTTTTTAAAAGTGCCGTGGCGCGCAATCGTCTGCGTCGTAGACTTTATGGAGCTTTGTATCGTTATTATAAAAAACACGATCTTAAAGGAGTCTTTATAATAATTGCCAAACCACCGGCAAAAGATTTAAAACAAAAAGAAATCACTCCCCTACTGGAGACAGAGTTGATGAAAATAAAATAAAATAAAGCACCGCAACAACTTCGTTGTTGCGGTGCTTTATTATTGTGTTCTATAGATGAAACCTTCTTAACTTTGCTTTTAATTCAAGCTACAATGACTAACGTTTAAAACTTACTTAAGTATTTATGTTTGGTACTATCTGGCACACTTTTTTCTTTGATCCGGTTTATAACGGTTTGGTATTCTTTATTGACGCAGTTCCGGGTGGAGATGTCGGACTTTCAATTATTCTCATTACTATCGTGGTCAAGTTGGTTCTCCTTCCTTTATCCATTAAAGCCACCAAGACTCAGGTGGCAATGCGTGAAATGGAGCCTAAACTAAAAGCTCTAAAAGAAAGAATAACTGATAAGCAAGAACAATCCAAAGCTATGTTGGAGTTATATCGTGAACACGAGGTAAATCCTTTTGCCAGCATTATTCAAATATTTATTCAGATACCACTCGTCATTGCTCTTTATTGGTCAGTAGCACGCGGAGGCGGAGTGGCCTTGCCAGACATCAATATCGAACTGCTCTACTCATTTATCCCCCAGCCAGAAGCGGTCTCTATGTTTTTCTTAGGAGTTATGGATATCGCAGCCAAAAGTCTACCTCTCGCTGCCTTGGCTGGACTAACACAATTCATTCACGCCAAAATTTCCATGCCGGCACCAGAACCAAAGAAAGACGGAGAGACAGACTTTAAGGGTGACTTCGCCCGCAGTATGCACGTGCAGATGCGTTACGTTATGCCGTTTATTATCTTTATGGTCGCCTACTCCGTATCTGCTACCATCGCTCTATACTTCATCGTCAGCAACCTAATGTCTATCGCCCAAGAATACGTGGTTCGAAAGCATCGTTAAACCTAATTAACACAAGCTCTGTAAGCACTTCCTCCTTGTACAATCTCACCACCGATGGCTATACAAAATGCTTCTTGTTGTGATTCTGCTCCGCTGGCTGATGGGGTATTCATTAAGTCTTGTTGCACTACAAACAATACATTATTAGCTCCAGTCTGAGATTTTATTTGTGCAATATTAATATCTTTTGGTTCATAAGGTGCAACATAATTATAAAATTGATTATTAAGAACGTCTGCTTGTTTAGGATCTGTACCAGAAGGAATTAGATCGATTAAATCACTTGTATTAACTAAATTATTATCAGCTGTTGAAGTGTTGCCTCTGCAAGTCATTGAGCCGGAACCGCTTTTTATAATAATACCTCCATTGTCTTCACAAGAATTTATAAAATCTTTGACAACACTTCCTGGTAAATTAGACCAGTCATTAAGAGTAGGGGTGCCCGAGTCACTATTGGGACTTATAGTTATAGAACTATAATAATCTGTGTCAGATATTGAAAAATTTTTATTTATTAAAATATTAGGAGCGTTATTAAAAATATCGAAATTCGTCAGCTTATCATTAATTGTATTAAGAATTAATACAGCTGAAAGAACTATAAGAAGACCAATTAAAGCTCCCCAAATATCTTTCTTGGCCTCTCCTTTGGTTGGAGTTATATCAGTCAGCATGTATTTAGCGCCAGCAAAAATAATTTTAATCACAGCCAGTAGTGCTGCTACACTTATAGATAGTATATAAATAGCATTTATGTATTGATTGAGATCGCTGCTTTCTGTAACTGTTGGCAGGCCTTTAACTAAAGGAATATAAGTGTCTGCCAGCGCTAATGTTGGAAGAAAGAAAAAAAACATTATAGACAAGATTACGCCGAAGTCAGTTGATCTTTTTGTTATATGTTGAATTTCCATAAAGTATTGTCTAGCTTATTGTTGAACAGCAATAGCTTATCATTGTTAGATACCATAATGTCTTTAACATCAATTGGTCGGCCGCTGAGTTTTTCTAGGTCGACAATTAAGGTAGCCTGGTATCCCAAAGATGAAATAAGCCATAAGTTATCAAGACCTAAGCTCTTTCCTTGGTACCACTCTATGGTGTTTAGATCATTTGGGTTAATGGGGTTGGCACACCATAATTCAGACTGTCCGATCTTGTTGTAAAAAGCACATTTCTCCGGAATTATTTTTATTGGCGAATCGTTTTCTGTATTAGTCACTAGGTTTCTAAACTTAGTAGTTGAGTTATCATGACTGTATACAATAATATTTTGACTTGCATCAACAGTTAGACTATATCCTTTTATATCCGTCGGTTGGTAACTACCTCCTTCTACTTTATATAGATAACCAAGTAGGTGTTCAGCTGGTTTGTTGTAGAAATATGTGGTATCGCTTAGCCAAATAACTTTTATGTCGCGGAAAGGTACGACGAAATTTTGTTTTAGTTGGCTGCTTGTTAAATCGTAGCTATAACCAATTAGACCGTCGGTAGATTCGGCCGTGTACTTAACTGTATTTTCATCAGCTAAGAAAATATTTGTGACATTAGGCATTAGGTCTTCGCCCTCGATAGTCTCGTTGGCAGTGTCGATTTTGCCAACGAAGGTATCTTGTCTGTAACCATCAATGGCTGTTAGAGCCACCGTTTGCCCATTGGGAGAGAAAACAGCAGAGCGTACCTTTGGTACGGTCTTGCGGCTGATTTGTTTTTCTACACCGGTCTCTAAGTCTATGTCATAGATATAACCAGTCCCCTGTTCTACATAGCGCACAATAGTGCTACTTGAAGTAGTAGCTGTGATGGCTGTGTAACCGGCTACCGGTCTGGTGGTTAGTTGTTGTAAGCCTGATGAAGTGTCTACTGTGTAGCCAGCTTGTTCCGTTGGTGCTTCTACCACTACTGCGGGTCTAGGAGTTACATCGACACCGAGGTTGGTAAAGACATCGCTGGTTTGCTTTGGTGCTCCAAACATAAGCAAATAAACCCACACTCCGATGATAAGGAGAATAGTGACTATGCCAATGGTAATAATAAGTGGACGTTTCACTCCTCTATTATACATTGACCGATTAAATAAAGAGCCAGCTTTTGTACAGCTGACTCTTTACTCATTTAAAAGTTAATTACGAACCCTTTCTCCACCCCCTGTAGTAATTGCTTTAGATTGCGGATATGGAAACTAAGTTTTGCTGCACCACTGGTTAGCTTCTTTTGTAGAGTTAGGTACTGTGGGTCTGAGCTAGGGTTAGGTATTTGTTTGCTATTTAATGACCATTCTATCAGAGGTTCTGTAGAGAATATGTTGCTGTCCATATAATACGGTTCTGCTCGCAATGTTACCTCATCATCTATTAGATAATATGTATCACTCAAGGCAATTTGCGAAGCCCCTCGAAGAGGGTTTTCTTCATAGAAAAGTATTTCAGGTTTTGCTAAAGGTAGCACAATAGATTTCTTAGCTACGGTCTCTCCACGGCTGTTTATAACGTCAACACTGATTATCTGCTCTATACCTAAACCAATTTTTATTTCCGCAACTTGTTTACCCTTAATGGCTCCACCGAATAATACTTGGTTGTTATGCTTCCAAACGTAAGTGTAATCACTTGGTGAGACATTACCTCCTGTGTATGGAGTCGCAATCACCCGTACTGTGCTACCAACCGTAGGCAGTGACCTGCCTTGATAAAAGGCAGGTACAAGAGTGTTTGATTCCAACACTAAGTCAATTCTGATTGGATTGATGGTAATTGATTTGGTTAATTGCTGGTTGTTGGGTAAATCAATATCTACCTTGATGTTAGTCTCCTCCCCGGCATCCTTGGTGGTAATTTTTAAACTACGCTGGTTTCTTGCTGAAGTTTCCTCTTTTCCGTCTACGTACCAAATAATAGTTGCTCCATTTGTTTCGTAGGAGTAAGCATCTAATGAGATGGTTGTTTCCGTGTTTGGTTCAGGGGTAAGCGGGGAAAGTTTAAGAGT
The DNA here is from genome assembly GCA_050292865.1 of Minisyncoccia bacterium. GTDB lineage: Bacteria > Patescibacteriota > Minisyncoccia > Phycocordibacterales > UBA918 > OLB19. Next base: position 4,219 of record JBNKMC010000027.1, read on the forward strand.
TAGGTTTTGTTCGGGGAGTACAGACTGCGCGTGTACTGTAAAAGGGAGTATTAGCAGGCAAAATAAAAATAGATGAGAGAGCTTTTTCATATCATTAGATTAACATGATCAGGGTGTGTTTTGGTATTACTATTCTGGATATATGGCAACTACTATGAGTAAGGGTATCAACCATGGTAGGAATTGTACCAGCGGCATGTAACCAACTATTGCGGTAATTAACAGACCAAATTTTAAAGATGCATGTTTACCTCCAAACCACTCGATGCTAAAAATCGAGTATCTAAGGCCAGCGTATGTTATGAGTAGGATGCCGGCTAGGGTATTTATAAGGGCCAAAAGTATTGCCAGGGCAATAAAACCAGCATAACCAATATCTAAAACATTGCCCGCTAAACCTATTAACTGACCAATGATGGGTGTGTGGCTCAAAACAGTTGTTGTCATATTGGTTGCTATCCCGACAAGTCCTGATGTATTACTAAGGTTTTCAATAGCGGCTTCTGGCAAACCAACTGATATAGCTGTGCCCAGTGATGCCCACATACCAAAGTATAAAAATAGCTGCATGCTTAAATACCAACTCAGTGCGATTATTCCAATCTCGTAGGAAACCTCAACAGCCTTTAATCTTGTATATACAGAAGCTGATGTTAGTTGCTCAATAGTTTCTGGCCTTAGGATTTTCCTAAGGGTTCGACCAGAGACGGTGTTTGGTATTAAAGACTCATTGCTTATTTTTTTTATGTCCTTTCTTCCTGATCTTCCTTTTCTCTCCTCTTGTCTACGGCGTGTGAAGTCTTCTGCAAATTGGTTAGGGTCACCAAAAGGCTGGTATTTTTTTATGTCTCGTGTCCGGACTTTATTAATAGAGCGGTTTTTGACCGCCTTTTTAGCTGTTTTACCCACTATTTTGGCAGCAAATTGTGGTGGCATGATTATTCTGAGCTCTGCGCTTGTTTAAGTTCGGCGCGAGCTTTTTGGATTTGGAGGATTTGTGAAGGGTCGGAGGTAATGATTTGGTCTTCGGTATAGGAAGCAATTACTTTGATAGCAACATGCTTAAGTCCGGCAAAGAATATACCCTCCCCTACCGATGATTCTAGTAGTAGGAATTTTTCTTCGTCTGTTAGTTGGAAAGTATTCTGGATGTTATCGATAGCAGTCGGTGACTGCTTCATGAGTAATTGCAAGCTGGAGTTGGTAATCATCGGTTCTCCATACGGTGAGCGTAAGAAGTCATCGACGTCTTGTGTGATAGTTGAAAGTCCCAGGTAATATTTGCGACCACGCTTAGCCAACATGAACAAGAAAGATGCTGTGTCTTCGCTCTTCATCATCCACCAAGCCTCGTCAATCACCAAGAGTCGCTTCTGCAAACGGCGACGAACAGCTCCCCAAATATGGTGAGTGATGATGTACATCGCGACAGTCTTCAACTCATCTTCCATGTCGCGTAGTGAAAATACCACAAAGCGTTGATTAATATCGACGTTGGTTGGCTGGTTCATGAAGCCAGACCAAGTACCAGAAGTGTATTTTTGTAGTCGAGAAATAAGTGAGGCACTCCCCTCCATACCAGCTAGTACCATTTCGAAATCTGATAGCAGCGGTGGTTCCAGCTCGCTAAAGTCCGCATTGCCGTTGATGTCTTTGAGAGCATAAGTCTCGCGAATGGCTTGGTCGATGATGGTTTCCTCCTCGGCCGAAAGACCGCTGAGCATGAGTTTGAAGAGACCGGTTAGTTCGATAATGTGAGAACGAAGGACGTCATTAGGATCTTCGTCTGCCTGTGGTGCTGGCAAATCAAATGGGTTGATGTGGTGGTCTGAAGAAAGTGAGATGTTGAAGAAGCGTCCGCCAGTCGCTTCTGCCAAGTATTCATACTCTCGCTCGGGGTCAATTACAATCACTTCTGTGCCAAACATAAGTGAGCGCAATATTTCTAGCTTGGTGGTGTATGACTTACCAGCACCAGAGGTAGCGAAAGTTACTGAGTTGTAGTTGGTCAGTTCGAAACGGTCGAATAACACCAAGCTTGAGTTATGACGGTTTATACCATAAAGGATGCCACTGTCGGAAGTAAGGTCAAAAGAGGTAAACGGAAAGAAGCTAGAAAGTGGTGAGGAGTTGAACTTGCTATGAACCATTAGCTCGTCGTTACAAAATGGCAACACACTACGAACCCCTTGCTCTTGTTGGAATAGAGCCGGTTTTAGATAAATAAGTCGTGAATCCAGGATTCCCTTTAGTTCGTTTTCGGTTTTGTTGAGGTCCTCTTCGCTGTTACCGTAGATGGTTATATATAAACCGACGTTAAAGAGCTTCTCCTCGGCTTGTTGGAGCTTGTCACGCAGATCTTCGAGGTTGCGGTAGGCGGCTTCTAGTTGCGGGTCACGCACCATTCCCTTGTCAGCCCGCATGTTAATCTGACTCTCTACCTCGGCTACTTTCTTTTGGAATTTTTTTAGGGTTTCTGCTGTGTCGATAGGGTGGATGATAATGGAAATATCCATTTCTTTTTCTAGATTCAGAATTGGCTCCATCCAACTCTCGTGTAGATAACGAGGGTATGAAACAGTGAAAAAAGTACGGGCGTACGTACCGCTGATATTTATGGTGCGAGGGGTAACACTAACACCCGATGGTGCAATAACATCTTCTAAGGTGAGGAGAGCGTCATCGGAAAGATTGTTTGTGTCACTTCCCTTTGCGTCGATATCACCTTTTTTAAATGTGTCTAAAATACCCATACTATTTGTATTGTTTCATCTCTGACATTTTTTCGCCAGGGTTGAAGATATGATAATAAAGCTCGACCAACTCTTCGTCTCTAAGTACCACCGTGCGTACACCAATTCGACCTAATCCTTGCTCTACCAAAGCCATGCGTTGTTCAAGCTGTGTTTGGTGTTCTTGAAACTTTTGTTCGTCAATTTGGAGGTCTTTTTTCCCGCCAAAGAATGAGCCTAGATTAGCCTTGAGATTTATCTCAGTTGGTGTGTAAGGGACCACAACGAAGAAGTTTTTGCTCATTACGTCTACTTCTTCGGTAAAAGATTTTATAAATCCCATATATTCTCGTAGCTGTATACGCATCAAGTCGTTACTCTGCTTTGGCATTAAGGCGTCAAGTTTCTTTAGGTAGGGAGTGATATCTAAGCGTCGCGACTGAACATAGAATTGAACAGAAAAATCCAAAGTGTTAAGAAAAGACTGAAAGTGAGACAATATCGCTTCTTGTTCATCAAGTGACTTCAGAGCAAAGTTTATTGAAGAAGCCAGCATGATACCGTTTAGGCGGCCGTCTTTTAGTATTACCATATTCCCTTTTACGTCGCGGATAGGGACAAAGTTTTGGGTTGTAGCAGATTTTGTTTTTGGATTCATAGGTCTTTTTGGATGGCTTTAAGCTCTAGCTTTTTGGAAAGAGAATTTATGTCTTGGCTCATTTCTGGTCTCATGACTGATTCGCCTGGTATTGATGTGGTGTCTGTACTTAGGTTGCGATAGACGACATCTCCCCCACGGCGCCAATGGTATGTACGACTACCTCGGTAAAAACGGAATACTGATTCGAGGAAAATAGAAAACGGACGATTATTCACAGGATAGAAGGCTAAAGCAAGAGCTAATAAACCTATCGGCATTCCAATCAGTATAAAAATAATAAGAGGTGCTACCAAAAATATAACAACAGCCATCCCAACACCACCAGCTAGGTAGACAAACTGTCGCCAAGTAAACGGACCGAAGATTTTGTCTTCTATCTCAATAAATTGTGGTACCTCAAATCTCATATAGTTATTATATAAGATAGACTGATAAAACCCACGGGTAGTTTTGTACAACCGGTTTTGGCAAATGCCCGCAGACCGAAGGTCTGCGGGCATTTGTTAGGCGGGTTGAATCGGTATCCTATTACTCTGAGCTACTTCTGTTTGTTTTTCTTGTGGTTGGTTCGTTGGGGCTTCAGTCCCCTGTTCAGGTTCGTGGTATTTAGGCAGGTCCGCAATCGGTTTTAGGTTTCCACTAAGGATATCTTCTTGCGGATGAGCCTTGATAACGGGTTCGTCGGTGCTGTTGTCGTCAGAAAGCGGGTTAGCTTCTCGGTATGCACCGTAGCCATGGACTCGATTCATGTCATCAGCCATGGTACGCATTGGTTTCACTGCTGGTGCTTCTGTCACAGTATCGCTAGGTGCATCTTTGGGAATAGTGGCAATTTCGTCAGCCAGCTTGTGTGCCTCAGCCTTTTTAATGTTGTTTTCAGCTTGTTCCCTTTCCACTATTGGAGCTAGAAAATCCATCAAATCAGCTGTCATTCGTTGTGCTTGGTCAGCCCCAATCATTAGTCTTTCTTGAAAGAGTTTTGGCAATTCAGTGGTCTTATGAAACCCGAGGATGCAATCCCCAACTAAATCGACATAATTGTCGTAAAAAGCCATGTTTGTTAAATACTTTTCGAAGACAGTACGAAGCAGATGTCCGCTTTCGGGTGCATCGTATAATGGCTTTATTTTTTCATCCAGAGACTCATATCTGGACAATCTTTGTTTACGGTCTGGTTGCATGGTTACTTAAATTGTTTACCTACTGGACTGTCAAACCACTCTTTTATAATTTGGTTGTAAGAGTCGTCAACATTGGCTTCCATCTCACTTCTTAGGTTGTCGCCGATCTTTCTTGTGTCAACCTTGTCGTTTGAGGCTACTTTATTTAGAGTTTTTACAGACAATTTATTTTCAGCCTTAAGGGCTTTAATAAAGTTAATGTTTTCAAGAAATTCTGTTGGAAGTTTGGCGATTTCAGCTTCGTTTTTGCGAGTAGCAACGATTTTTTGTGCAGAAAGTAGGTTTTCTAATGCAGCATTTATATTTGTAGTTCGGGCTGTTTCAATCTGGTTCATTTCTGCATTAGTTAAGACATCTTCTTCTACAAGTTTACGCAAGTCATCCAATTGTGAGTCTTGTAGGTAAGCAGCGCTCTTTTTTAGTAGATCAAAGCCAGTGTATTTAAGTTGTTCTTTAGAGGCCTTGGCGATATTGATCATGTTGTTTTCAATCGCCTCTCCCTGCTCGTTTATTAGACCTAATTCTGCTTGGATAAGTTTTCCACGAGCAGCCATAATGGCATCTTTGGCTGTCTTGTCTATCTCTGCATCACCCTTAAATTTATTAATCTGATCAGGAGTTAGAGTCCCAGCTACAGATACTAACTTAGCAATACCTTCAGAGGTCTTGGTTAGTTTCTTGATTAACTCTGGAGTCAGTTTCTTGGTTGCTCTTTCTAGAGCGACCAAATCTTGTCCGCCAAGAGCAGAATCAAAGGCACCCATGGTTGCAGTTTCCTTTTCGCCACTCTCTTGCAATTTCTTTCTCTCCTCTTTCCATTTTTGTTGAGAACTGTATGAACGACTACCGCCAAAGGTACTTTCTGAAATCTTTTTACCACCCTTTATTCTGGCTTGAGTATCATAAACGCCTAATGTGGCAGCGGTTGCTAGAACGTTACGAACTCTTCCCTTGCGTGTACCTTCATTGGCAGCAGTTTTTTCAGCTAGTTTGCTGCCAAATCGTCCTAGTGTAGAGCGTCCGGCAAAACTAGTTATATTTCCTGTAATGTTTTTCCTTGTACTTTCAAAAAACTTCATGGTGGTACCAGCACCAGCAATGCTGGCTTTTTGAGCCACTATGATTGAGGCGATTAACATACCTGTTGCAAAAACAAAGAAAAGAACAGTTACGGTTTCACCACCGAACATATTCCAAACGTAGCCATCCACCGGCCTCCCTCCAGCACTAAAGTATAGAACTGAAATATATGAAAGATAAAGCATAAACAAGTATGCTGGTGCAAAGAATGCCTTTTTTAGGAAACCATTCATCCATCCCTTAGAATACCCAGCAAAGTTTGGTAGTATCCATCCTAGGAACATAACTGGTGAGAATATCATATATATAATGAGTGATATC
>JBNKMC010000028.1:0-1906 GCA_050292865.1 Minisyncoccia bacterium
GCTCGCGTTCATAATGACTCAGCTGTTTATACATACACGTTTATTCTAAAACGTGCAGTTGGGGTTTGAAGTCAAGGTTATATTTTAGATGGACTTAGGTCCTTTTGAAAGAAAAGACAACGAGACAAAAAGGAAGAAAAATTGGCAAGAAATGTCAAAACCGCCAACAGTAAGGCAGCAATACTGACAGGGTTGAAAACATATCTTGAGGGATATGTTCAGAAACATTGGCCTGGGCTTGAGATAATTAAAGGTTATTTGGATGAGCGTGGAGCTTTTGTGTACTGCGCCATGAATATTAGGGGGAAAGAATTTATAATCCGCTTGCGTATCCCCAAAGATGCGCCGGTGGATGCGAGACCACTATTTGATTCGGTCTTGCATAAAGGCAAAGTTCTTTGGCGGTACAATGATGATTATCGCCCTAGTATTCCCTGGGGCGAGAGAATTAGAATCCACATGTTTCTTTTTGAAGGACTCTTTCTATTGGCTCATGTCAAATGGGGTGAATCGTTTGATGTTGTTGAGAAGGTGACATATCTCAACGGGGCGGCTCTTCCAGAGATTGAGTCAATTCTGTCCAAACTCCTTGTTGCAAAGCTATGGGGCATGACGGCACTTATTTCGAAAAAAGAACGGAAAGAGCTGCGACAGCGTAATATAAAGTCGCTGGAGCAGTAATTTCCGTGGCCTCGGTGGAGAAATCCGCCGAGGCCTTTTATATAAAAAGACGAGGCCCGCAGGGCCTCGTTGTTTTGAGTTTGGAAGTATTTGTTTTTTTGTTTGGTTGCTGGTTGTTACCAGTGAGTACCCAGATTTGAGTACTTGCCCCAGCATGAGCGAGATTCGTTCCAGGCGGAGTAGCCCTGCTCGTCAAGGAGGATTTTGACGAATTGGGTGTACTCCACAGGATCCTGCATGTCGAGGCCTGTGCTGGCGATCCACCCGCTGTGGTATTTAAGCAATACCTGGGCCCAACCGCTGGCACTGGAGCCTGGGTTTTTAACCAGTGATCCGTTGGTGTTCCAGTGGATAATCTGGTTTGGGTTTCCGGTTGATTCGCAACCCGCAATCTTCTCCATGAGAGGATCGTCGATATATTCACGAATCAGGATTCGGATATATTGATCTTGGTTTTGCGGAATTGACGCAGTCTTAGCGAGCGCGAGATTCGGCAATGCAAAAACCAGAACCAACAGCAGTTTGTATATCTTAGACATCGAGATTTTACTCCTTTTTTCTCGGTGTCCCTTCCCAGGAAGAACTTTTATTTTTTATTATTCAGGTCTTTATGACGGGTGGTGTTGGTGTTTCTTACAGACTTTGATGGATGTCTTAAATGGGCTATTATTAGGTTATGAAAAAAGGCTATATTGTAAATATTGAAGAGGAAACAATTAATAATAATGATTATCGTCGGGTGTTATATACCGGTGCAAATACTCAGTTGGTAGTGATGAATATCATGCCAGGAGATGAGATTGGTGAAGAAATACACGAAGAGCATGATCAATTTCTTCGTATCGAGGAGGGAAGTGCAAAGGTGGTGCTTAACCAGACTGAAGAACATCTGATAGAGGACGACTTTGCTGTTATTGTGCCAGCTGGTGTGTCTCACAATGTGATAAATGTGGGCGATAAGCCGCTTAAGTTGTACTCACTATACTCTCCACCAGAGCATAAGGACGGTACTGTGCATGCTACCAAGGCGGATGAAAAGGAAGAGCACTTTGATGGTGTGACTACTGAGTAATCAATGGAGCTAAAACCAACACTATACGGAGTCGATGTGGCCTTGAGCCGAGCTGATGACTTGGACAAGAGAATGCTGGCTTATGTATGTGAGCGAGATGGTTTGTCGGTGTTGGATTTGGGGGCGGGAGGCGGCGGCCAGTCTGAAAGACTG
>JBNKMC010000028.1:1916-5313 GCA_050292865.1 Minisyncoccia bacterium
CCCACCCCCCCCCCCCCCCCCCCCCCCCCCCCCCCCCCCCCCCCGCCGGTGCGTCTGTGTTGGCGGTTGATATAGTTGATTACAGTGAGCGATTTGAAAAACTAAGAGCAGATAATGATTGGTCGCCTGAGCAGCTTAGCTTCGTACCGGTGGATGTGCGCTACTTGGCAGATATTTTAGAAGACCAGAGCTTTGATATTTGCTGCTTCCAGCGAGCGATTCATTATCTAAATTATCAAGAAGCGCTCGACCTTTTGCGATATTTGAGAAAGATTGTTAAAGAAAAGCTGTTTATTTCTGTGACTGGCTTGGAGAGTGATATTGGTATCAATTACCCAGATAAAGACAAACGAGTTTCTGAAAGATTCTGTCAGTTGATACTAGAAGATAGAGAGAAATTTTCTATTCATGAGCCGGTTTGTCTTTATACTCCAGAGGAGTTTATGAATCTACTGCAGACGGCTGGCTTTGAGATAGAAGAGTTTTGGGTTTCGGCCTTTGGTAATCAGAAGGTGATTTGTAGCTAGGCTTAGACACAAGGCGGCAAAAAGAGCAGTGACCTTTGGCCACTGCTCTTTTTGCCGCCTGGTGTCTGGTACAATAAACCCATTATGGCAAAAGTATTTGTAACTAGGAAAATTCCAGATGTTGGAATTAATCTCCTTAAGGAGGCAGGACATGAGGTAGTGGTTAGTAGTAAAGATGGTGTTTTAACCAAAGATGAATTACTAGAAGCACTTAAGGCGGATTCGTACGACGCGATTCTTAGTCTGTTAACAGACCAAATCGACGCTGAAGTCTTTGCAGCTGCTCCAAACGCAAAAATCTGCGCCAATTACGCCGTCGGTTTTAATAACATCAATCTCGATGATGCAGCCGCCGCTGGTGTAACTATCACTAACACACCTGGTGTACTTACCGACACTGTGGCTGAGTACGCTGTCTCTCTTATCTTCGCGGTAGCTAAGCGCATCCCTGAGGCCGACCGCTTCACTCGCGCGGGCAAGTACGAAGGTTGGGCGCCAGAGCTGCTACTTGGTAGTGACCTCAAGGGCAAGACTTTGGGTATCTTGGGTGCTGGACGTATCGGTACTGGCGTAGCGGAGCGAATCTCCAAAGGCTTTGGCATGCGTGTTATCTACTACGATATCAAGCCAAACGAATTCATCGATGCTCTTGGTGCCGAATATCGCGCCAGTGTTGACGAGGTAATGAAAGAAGCTGATGTTATTTCTGTTCATGTGCCGCTTTTGGATTCGACCAAACACCTAATCAATGCTGAACGTCTAGCTATGATGAAGCCTTCTGCTTATCTAATAAACACCTCACGCGGTCCGGTGGTAAATGAAGAGGCTTTGGTAGAAGCACTTAAGAACAAGACCATCAAAGGCGCTGGTATCGACGTTTACGAAAATGAGCCAGCCTTAGCGGCCGGTCTAGCCGAACTTGATAACGTAGTTATCACTCCACACATTGCATCAGCCAGTGAAGAAACTCGTGGCAAGATGTCAGAAATAGCCGCTCAAAATATCGTAGCTTTCCTTAAAGGAGAAGTACCGCCAAACGTAGTGGAATAAATGATGGTGCTACGGCCGGCCCGCTTTGCGGGCCGGCCGTAGCACGTTATAATATTCAACAATAAACCGTAATTTCTAATTAAATTCGAATATGCTGAAAAAACACACATGGAAGATAGCTGCAGCTGTAGTTATTATTTTGATGGCTGGAGCCTTTTACTGGTCCAGTGTAGCTAGCAAAAAAGCTAACGAAGGTATCGTCGTAGAAGACCACATTATTGGTAATCCAGACGCAACTGTTACCCTTACCGAATACAGCGACTTCCAGTGTCCGGCTTGTGGACAGTTTAACCCAGTAGTAGAGCAGGTCTTAGCTACTTATGGTGACCAGATTCGCTTTGAGTATAAACACTTCCCACTCATTTCTATTCACCAATTTGCACTACCGGCTGCTAAGGCAGCTGAAGCGGCAGGACAACAAGGAAAGTTCTTTGAAATGTCAAAGCTTCTATTTCAAAACCAAGCAACTTGGTCTGTTGCCACCAACCCGCAAGTGTACTTCATTAAATATGCTGAGGACCTCGGGCTGGATTTGGCACTTTTCAAGATCCACATGACTTCGTCAATACTGGAAGACCGTATCAAGAGAGACTTTGGTGAGGCTCGTGATTTGAATCTTACAGGTACTCCAACTTTCTTCCTCAATGGTCAGCAGATGCAAATCGAAAGCTTCCAAGGCTTCATCGATGATATTGCCTCCGCAATCGGAACCAGCAGTATTCAGGTGGGCAACTAATTAATCTTAAAATAATCTCGCAAAACATCAGCACAGATCTTTTGGATCAGTGCTGTTTGTTTATAGCGAGAGGCTAGATAGGTAAAGCCTGGCGAGGCGTTTATTTCTATGATTTGGTAGTTTTTGAAATCCTTCAAGTCGTCAGGAATAAAGACATCGAAGCCACAAACTTCTGTTCCTAGATCTTTAGCTGTCTGCTTGGCCCATTTTTGGATTGGTTTTGGCACGTCGTTTAGGGCGTAAAAGATAGTAGAGCCTTTGCGCGTGATGTTGTAGGGAATTTTTTCTGCTACTTCCGGTATACTTCTCTTGGTCAGATTTTTACTTTGTAGGTAGGACTTTAAGAAGTTTTCGTCAATCTTGAAAGTGGCTTCGGATAGAAGCTTGGCAATACTGTCCTGGCCGTTGCCGAGCACATGAGGGAATTCTTTGGTGTGGGCGGCATATACTTTGTTGTTTATAAACAAGACTCGATACTCAGTGCCGAAGATGAGTTCTTGAATCATAAAGTTATCATCTTTTTTGTATAACTTATGTGCGTATTTACTAAGCTCTGTTTGGTTGTTGGCGATGATGATGCCGCGACCCTGGTTACCGTTTTCTGGCTTTACCAAAACCGGAAAGCTATGAACCTTCTTAAGCATTTTATCGAGAGTGGCTGAGTCGGATATGTTTCTGGTATCAAACAGAATAGATTCGATGGTTTTGTGTCCAAGTTGATTGAGAACTTGTTCAGCCAACATTTTGTTGTTTGCGAGTGAAGTAAACCAGCGTGAAGTGCGGGGATAGAATCCAGTTTCTTTTGGTGCTAAGAAGAGGGTTTTGTTATTTCCACTTATAATTAGTCCGTGGCTGAAATTTCCGCCGTTTGTTATCTTCTTAACTTTTAGGCCCAATTTTTTGGCAGCTTTTTTGTATGTGTCTAGGTGTTTTGGTTTTTTCATAAAATAATATGTCTTGCGTTTAGGAGTACTGATTAAATGCAAGGTTAAGCTGGTAGTTGTTCTAGGGGCTTACCATACGCAGGTTAGTTTATATGTCAAGTGTTGCTTTTAATAATATGTGTGTTGCGGGCTATACAAAG
>JBNKMC010000028.1:5323-10109 GCA_050292865.1 Minisyncoccia bacterium
GTTTTTTGTAGTATTCTTCTATGTCGAAAGGCCTGATTCAGAGATTGACTGTCAGGTTTTATTTTTTAAATATCAAGAATGGTAAAAAAGCAAAAAAACATAATACTGTTTGTGATGGGTACTAGACAAGCCGTAATTGACGATATTCGTGATTATGCTGCATTGAACAACAAAGAGTACAGAATAATGACTATTAGAGATTCACGTCTAAAAAAGCCTGAGGAGATACCTGATTATGATATTTTGCTTGAGTGCGATTTTTCCAAACCTTGGAAAATAGCTGAAGCTCTATTACCTTACCAAGATGAGTTGCTGGCTGTGACTTGTCGCTATGAACAACACGTAACTCGGTTTAAACAGCTTCTTCCTCACGTGCCATACTTGCGCTCTACCTCTACTGAGTCTCTTACCTGGGCTACTGACAAATATGAGATGCGTAAGCGCTTTAAGTTGTACGATAGTCGTATTACTCCGCAGTTTACCTGGGTAAAAGAAAATACCAAAGAAGAAAGAGAGCGGGTGGTGAAAAAAATAAATTTTCCAATGATTGTTAAGCCAGCTAGTTTGGCGGGAAGTTTGTTTGTGACTGTCTGCTATCATGAAGATGAACTGGAAAAGACATTAAGTACTCTTTTCAGAAAACTCAAAGCCGCTTACGCCAAAGACGGCCGACAAGAAATTCCAAAAATAATCGCTGAAGAGTTTATCGAAGGGGATTTGTATTCTATTGATTCGTACGTTGATTCTCGCGGTACTGTTTATCATTGTCCATTGGTGCGACAGAAGACAGCACGAGAAATCGGTCACGATGACTTCTATAACTATCTGCAGATTACCCCAACTGCTCTTAAGGCTTCGACAGTGGAGAGGGCTCAGAAGGTGGCAGAAACCGCTATTCATGCCCTTAGTTTGCGTAGTACGACAGCTCATGTGGAATTGATGAAGGTTGATGATGATTGGAAGGTGATTGAGGTCGGTGCCCGTTGTGGCGGTGCCCGCGATGTACTCCACAAGCTTAGTTGCGACATAAATCACAATATGAATGATATCGCCATTCGTATTCCGCGCAAACCAGTGATCCCGAAGAAATGTAAGGGTTATTCTGCTTACATGAAGTACTTTGCCGATAAAGAAGGAATTATTGTTGAAACAAAAGGTATTAAGAAGATTGAGTCTTTGGATTCTTATCATAAGATTATTGTTAATAAGAAAGTCGGCAGTCGTTCTGTCTTTGCTCGAAATGGTGGGCGGGCGGTGTTTACTCTATTCTTATACAACAGCGACCGCTCAAAACTACTAGCGGATATCAGACGAATTGAAAAAATGGTAAAGGTAAAGGTTTCTAACGGCCGAGGTAATCTGGCAAAAGTAACTCCAAAGAAAGTGGTTAAGAAGGTGGCGAAAAAGGTTGTTAAGAAGACAGCTAAGAAGGTGGCGAAGAAATAGTTATCCAGAAAAGACGGCGGGCAAAGCCCGCCGTCTTTTGCTATCATACGTACATTATGTTGCGCACTAGAGATCTGTTTTTGTTTGTGCTGGTAGTATTTTTTCTGTTGCTAGTCATGGTTTTTACGGTTTCCAATGATAGGGCAAATCGAGATGCTGTTTCTCATGTAGATTTTTCGGAACAAGAAATTTCTACTCCTACAGTCATCTATGAGGAAAAAGAACTGGATAGAAAATCCATCATTACTCGTTTGCGGGAAGCTATTAAGGATGAAAAGGTCACATTGTTGGAAAGTGAGCCAGAGCCGGAAGTAGTGCAGGCTGATAGTCCTGGAAGTGCGCCTGCCTGCAGTATGAACAATGGCCTCAATCTGGCTCGTACTTGGCCTCACGGAGGAGTGGTGGTGCGAGAAGTCGAAGGTGTAAGACAGGTGGCGGAGGTTGTTAATGAGGTAATAAATCCTTTGCTAATCTTGCCTTTAAATCCATCTGTCTCTGGTAGCGAGAACTGTCTAAAAAGTCAGATTGTGGGTGTGACTGTTACTGGAGGTTTGTTGTTTAATACCGATGCTATTGTTTACAAAACCAAGAGCGCGGGTGACTTGGTTGGTTATGCTCGCGATGGATATCCAATCTATGGTAACTATGCTGGAGAGGTGGATGTTTGCGGCGGTTCTAATGCTTCTGGTCAGTATCGCTACTATCTGAACTCTGGAAGCAACAAAGTACTTGGTTGTTACCATGGGCAGCCACGCCAGTTTGTGGGTGAATAATATTGCGTATGGCTACTCTCATCTTTGATATTGAAACAGTGGGTGAGAAGTGGGAGTCTTTAGATGGGCTGACACAAAAGAGTCTAACGCGTTGGGTGGAGCGCGGAGCTAAGAGTGAAACAGAGCGAAAAGCTTTGCTTAAAGATATTAAAGAAGGGTTGGGTTTTTCTCCGCTTACTGGGCAAATTGTGGCACTTGGTCTTTATGACCTAGAGCGACGTCAGGGTGCGGTGTATTACATAGGTGAACAAGACGGTTGGGAGCGACGTGACGGTGAATACGTTTTTAAAGCCTGCACGGAGAAAGAATTGCTGGAAGATTTTTGGGAAGGGGCGAGGAGCTATGATACTTTTGTAACCTTTAATGGTCGGGCTTTTGATGTGCCGTTTATTTTGCATCGGTCGGTGGTGAACGAAGTAACACCGACAGTGGACTTGATGGAGAATCGATTTATGTCACTGCAGAAGACAGTGCGGCATGTGGACCTACAAGACCAACTGACTTTTTATGGGGCGATGCAGAGACGACCTTCATTGCATCTTTTCTGTCGAGCGTACGGAATAGAAACTCCAAAGAGTGAGGAGGTGGCGGGTGATGATGTCGCGGGGACTTTTTTGCGAACAAAAATTTCCGCGACATCGCCCACTACAACATGAAAGACGTCATCGCTACCACTAAGCTGTATAACAAATGGTTCGATTACCTAGCCCCAGAAGGCTTTAAAAATATTGTTTTATAATGTTAAAATTGGTGCAATGATTAAAATTGAAGAACAGGGATTAATTGGTTTGTTGGGTGATTTATTGATGATACCCATAATGTACTTATTACAACTCCCTGTCTTTGATAAACCGCAAAGAACTCACTTTTGGAATAATAAAAAATACTACGTTTCAGATATAGCACATTTGGATAAAACTTTATTTGTTAGTGTTTCAGGTGATGTAGATGCCTGTAATAGATGGTTTGGTTGGATTCCTATCTTTCACATGCCTATATTTGGTGGTTGGAAGAAATTTGTAGTAATTGAACCTAAAGTAAAACAAGATGTTTGGTATGTCGGTTGGATTCCCGGTGACGTTATTGGTATTTCTAGGATAAAACTATGCCACAGTGTAAAGCTGCTTCGTAGTCCGCAAACTGTTTACTTTTTTGGTCTGAACGAACATGGAGAACAGATTGAGATTAACATAATCGGTAGTGGAGAACTTGGTAAAGATAAGAAATATTCCGGGGTACAATTTCTATAATGAAAGAAAAATTTCCAGGAAACTTTTATTGGGGTGCCGCTACAGCTTCCTATCAGGTAGAAGGCTATAACGAGAATACTGATTGGGCCAAAGCGGCTAAAGAAGGGCGGGTGCCGATGGCAGGGCGGCTGGCTGACCATTATCACCTTTATGAACAGGATTTTGATATTGCTAAAGAACTAGGACATAACGCTCATCGTTTTTCTATTGAGTGGGCGCGTATTGAACCACGCGAAGGGGAGTGGGATATGGAAGAAGTGGAGCACTACCGGCAGGTGTTGCGCGCCCTACGGGCGCGCAACCTAAAGCCCTTCGTCACCCTTTGGCACTTTACTTTGCCACTTTGGTTCTCAGAAAGCGGCGGCTTTGAGCGCAAAGACGCACCGGAAATTTTTGCTCGTTATGCGCGCTTCGTCGCTAAAGAATTTGGTGGAGAGTTACATGGTATTAGTACAATAAACGAACCGATTGTATTTGCTGGGCTGGGTTGGCTTAAGGGTAACTGGCCACCGTTTAAGCAGTTCACTTTGGTTGGCTTGGGTGAGACTACACACTCTGGCGATAGGAGACTCTCAAGACCGGAAGTAAGTTGGGGGGCTTTCTTTACCTACAGAAAGGTGGTTAAAAATTTGATTGCTGCACACAACGCAGCGTATGACGCAATCAAGGCAGAACGTCCGGATATGGAAGTAAGTATCGTGAAGCACGTAGTAGCTCATGAAGGTGATTGGAATCCTCTGAATAAACTTAAGGCCGTGATTAGCAATCAGTTCCAGACTTATTCTTTTATGAATAAGGTGTATAAGAAGTGTGATGCAATCGGTCTAAACTTTTACCATTACAAAAAATACGGCGACAAGATTGTCTATAAAAAAACCGACATGGGCTGGGAGATTATTCCTGAAGGTATCTACTTTGCTCTAAAGATGTTGTGGCGCTATCGCAAACCCATCTTTGTTTCCGAGGCCGGACTAGCTGATGCGGATGATTCGGATCGGGCAGAATACATAACCAAGCAGGTTGAAGGTGTAGCTAGAGCGCTTGCTGAAGGAATAGATGTTCGTGGTCATATGTATTGGTCTCTCATCGATAACTACGAATGGGCGTTGGGAGTAGATAAGAAGTTTGGTCTGGTGGAAATAGATTACAAAACGCTTGAGCGAAAAATTCGCCCGTCAGCCTGGGTTTATAAAGAACTTATCGAAAAATACTCTCAATCGTAAATACTGAATTTAAGATTGGTAAAAAACAAAACATCGCTGTTAACAGCGATATTTTGTTTTATAAAAACTGGTGAGTAATTAGTTGGGTAGGCCC
>JBNKMC010000029.1:0-10053 GCA_050292865.1 Minisyncoccia bacterium
ATGTGCATTTAAACTTTATTTAGTAATAAAATATATAACATTTTAATTTTTTAAATTTAAAGATATACTGTTTGCATATGAGTATCGAAGGAAAGTTTGAAAACAAAATCATCAACCAAAACGAAGCGCAGATTCCAAAAAAGCTTGAGAATACACTTGAGGGTCAGATTCTAAAGCGACTGTTGAGTAACCCTGTTGGTATTACTGTTGCTGATCTAATGATGAGAGCAGACGGGGAAGGTAAAACAAGTTTGTCTACAGTAGAAATACAATATGCTATAAGCTATCTGGCTGACAATGGTTATATTAAGGTAGGTGGCAAGAACAATCTTCCTGCAAATAATATTTTTTCATTACCTGGTGATACTCTGATAGAAACAGGGTATGTTGGTGAGTAGTTTTGCTTGATATTTATTTGTATTTTCCAATATCCTTGATTACGGTATAATTTCTGATACTTTACATACAAAGTGTAACCATTAAGGTCTGCGACCTAACATCCATAATTTAAAATCTAAACCATGCTAGACATCAAATTCATCCGCGAAAATCTTGACCTTGTAAAGATGGCGGCGAAGAAAAAACACATTACCATTGACTTAGACCGTCTAGCCTCCGTAGATGATGAGCGTCGTTCTATCATGGCTGGTTTGGAAAATAAAAAGGCCGAACAGAACCGAGTGTCTAAAGACATTGCTGGAGCTGGCGACGAGATTGTTCGCAAGCAACTTATCACCGAAATGAGTGCTCTCAAGGAAGAGATTCAAGCTGATGAAGAAAAGCTAAAGCCAGTGATGGAAGAGTGGCAAAAGCTCATGCTTCAGGTGCCTCAAATACCTGACATGACAGTTCCGGATGGTGACAGTGACGAGGACAACGTCGAGGTGAAGGTCTGGGGAGATAAGCCAAAGTTCGACTTTGAGCCCAAAGACCATGTGGAGATTATGAACAAGCTTGGTATGGCTGACTTCGAACGTGGTGCCAAGGTACATGGCTTCCGTGGTTATTATCTACTGGGCGATGGTGCGCGCCTATCTTGGGCAATCTGGAATTATGCGCAGGACTTCTTTGGTGGCAAAGGTTTTACTCCAGTGCTCCCACCGACTATCGTGCGCAAGGCCAACCTTTACGGTACTGGTCACTTACCGAACGATGCTGAGGATGTTTATAACACTCAAGACGACGACTATCTTATTGGTACAGCCGAAGTGTCTGTGATGGGATACTACTCAGACGAGGTTTTGGATAAGGAAATCTTCCCGGTTAAATTCCTTGGCTTCTCACCATGTTATCGTCGCGAAGCTGGTAGTCACGGCAAGGACACCAAAGGTCTAATCCGCGTGCATGAATTTTATAAAGTCGAGCAGGTGATGCTGTGCGAAGCTTCTCACGAAGAGAGTGTGAAGTGGCACGAGTGGCTAAACCGCAATACTGAAGAGTTTATCGAAAGTCTTGGTATTCCGTACCACACAGTCCTAAACTGCGGTGGTGATATCGGACAAGGTCAGGTTAAGAAGTACGACATCGAACTATGGGTGCCAGGAGAGAATAAATATCGTGAGATTAGTTCTGCTTCATACTTCCATGACTTCCAGACTCGTCGCTTCAATATTCGCTACAAGGACGAAGAGGGAAAAATGCGCTACGCCCACTCACTCAACTGTACTGCCATTCCCACTCCGCGCATCTTGGTATCACTGATTGAGAACTTCCAGCAGGCTGATGGGTCTATCAGGATTCCGGAGCCTCTACAAAAATATCTAGGCAAAGACACAATCGCGTAAAATCAGCGAAATACTTTGTCAGGCTGCGATAAATTTTTATTCATCGTATGTCCATATACGACTCAGAAAAATTTTCTTGCCTTCCTCGTATTTCATCTGATTTTACGCGATTGCAATTTTCTAAATCAGCGAAATGCTTTGTCAGACTGCGAGAATTTTATTCATCGTATGTCTGCTAAAACGGCCGGAAGCGAAGCTTCCGGCCGTTTTGGTTTCTCTCTAATGTGCTACCATATCAGCAACAAGTTATGTCAGATTTTTTCAAGAAAATTTCCAAATTTAAAAAAATGCGTAGGAAAGCAAAGGCTAAACGTACTGTTAGTCAGAGCAAAACCTTGTTACGCAAACAAATATTTATCGGCTTAGCGCTGTCCACAATACTGGGATTGCTCTTAACAGCTGTTTATTATTTTACTCACATTGAGTCACTGCAGATAACCAAAGTCGAAGTCCATGGCGGCAAGACTGTACCACATGAAAAGGTGGTAGATATCACCAAAGATACCTTCGGTGGTAGTTATTTAAAACTGATTCCTAAAAGCTTCCGTACAACTTTTCCGATATCAGACGTGATCAACCGAATAGAGGCGATAGACCGAATCAAATCAGCCAAAGTGGAGCTAAGTGATGACATAGTGGTGGTTAATTATGATGAATACACACCAGTGGCACTGTGGTGTGGAGCAAATGATGATGGTCAGTGTTTGTTTTTAGACGGTGAAGGCTTCGCCTTCACCGTCGCTCCCAGCCTCGACGGAGGTTCCTTTATACGCTTTGTTGTGGATGATAACGAACCGGAAAAATTAAAAACAGCTCTATCAAAGGAGTCATTGCAAGACAGTTTGCAAATAGCAGAGACTCTTCAAGCAGAACTTGGTTGGTATGTAATAAAGGTTGTAGTAACCGGCGATTATGATACAGATTATTTGTTGGCCGGTGGAGCAGTTTTAAAGACATCACAAACCATGTCTAATAAAACAACTCTTAAAAATCTACTCAGTATTGTACACTCGCAAGAATTCTCCCAACTCCAGCCAGACAATTTCCGCTATATAGATTTGCGCTTCGGCGACAAGGTGTTCGTTAATGACGATATGAGTGAATCGGCACCAGAAGCAGATTTGGAAGCAGATTCAGAGACAGATCCTGAACAAAATCCTTCATAACAACACAACGAGGTTTAACCTCGTTAACTCGTCTGTATCTAGATAGAAAAGTTTTGTTATGTTAGTTTAGTTACTCATGAATAACTTTTGGCAATCATTAAACAAACCGATTATGGCTGTGGCGCCGATGGCAGATGTCACCGACGCGGCTTTTCGCCGTATGATTGCCAAGTATTCTAACTGGTCAGAACAGGATAATTTGGTGATGTGGACAGAGTTTGTAGCGGCTGACGGTCTGGTGCGAGCCACCCCAGAAGGGAAGGAGAAGTTGATGAAAGACTTGCTTTATTATGAGGGAGAGAGACCAATCGTTGCTCAGCTCTTTACCAGCAACCCGGAACATATGGAGTATGCGGCCAAGCTTTGCCTTGAACTAGGTTTTGATGGTGTCGATATAAATATGGGTTGTCCTGACCGTTCTATAGAGAAGCAGGGCTGTGGTTCGGCTATGATAAAGACTCCAGAAGTCGCCAAGGAAATAATTCGCGCTGCGAAGCGGGGTGCCCGCATGGGAGAGAGTGGCGGTATACCGGTTAGTGTGAAGACTCGTTTGGGTTACAACGAAGACGAGCTAGAAGAATGGCTGCCGGTCTTACTGGCAGAAAAGCCAGCCGCTCTTACCGTACACGCTCGTACTCGCAAAGATTTGAGCAAGGTACCAGCTCGTTGGGAGCGTCTGAAGCGAGTGGTAGAACTGCGTGATGCACTATCGCCTGAGACTGTGATTCTTGGTAACGGTGACGTGCTCTCTATTGCTGATGCAAATGAGAAAGTTGCTATGACCGGCGCTGATGGCGCGATGGTTGGCCGTGCACTCTTTGGTAACCCTTGGTTTTTTCATCCTACTAAGCGCTTGCCGATAAAACTAAAAGCTCTACCAACACACGGTGTAGACCGCGAGACTCTCTTGGCGGAAGACAGTGGGGAAGACGGATATGAGTACGTCAGTATTAAAGAAAGACTCGAAGTGATGGTCGAGCATTCAAAGCTGTTTGTTGAATTACTTCCACACAAAAGCTTCTCAACTATGAAGAAGCATTACAAAGCTTATGTGTCAGGCTTCCCAGGTGCAGCCGAGCTTCGTCATGAGCTGATGCAGAGCAATTCTCCAGAAGAAGTGGAAATAATTGTCCACCGTTTTCTAAACGAAAAAGATTTCTAATGTTACTATAGTAGTAATGACAGAAGTTTTGCAGACCAATATATTTTTTATTATCACCTCAGTTGCTGTGGTGTTGTTTACTTTATTAGTCTGTGTACTGATGTTCCATTTAATAAAAATTGTTAAAGCAATCAGACGTATCGTCGACCGTGTCGAAGCAGGAAGTGAGGTGTTGGCTGACGACCTAGACAACATCCGAGCTTCTTTAAATCCAGCTAAGCTGGTGCAATTCGTCATGGGTTTTGTGCCTGGTGTTAAGCCGAAAACAAGGCGCAGAAGTAAAGATAAATAAATATCAATATGGCAACAAAGAAAAAAACAAGCAAAGCACTAAGCACAGGCCAGAAGGTTGGAATTGGTGTTGGTCTAACTACCGCAGCTGTAGCGGCGGCTGGTGCATACTTTCTAGCTGGTTCTCCCAGCGCTAAGAAAAACCGCAAGGTTGTAAAGGGTTGGATGCTAAAGGCAAAGGGTGAGGTGCTAGAAGCACTTGAAGACGCTAAACAGATGACCGAAGAGGAGTTCTCAGATGTAGTGGCTTCTGTTACTGGTGCATACGAAAGCATGTCTCATGTAAGCAAGAAGGATGTGAAAGAATTTAAGGAGGAGATGGCTCACCACTGGCAGAAGCTGGCTAAGAGCATGGCTCCAAAAAAGAAGGCTGTTAAAAAAGCCGCAAAAAAGACTACCAAGAAAGTAGCAAAGAAGGTTGCTAAAAAGTAGTTGACTAAGGAGAGAAAAGCCGGAGGGTGCGCTACGCGCACCCTCCGGCTTTTCGTACTTAGTGCGTCACTCTTAGGCACAAAGATTTGTTTGCGTACACTTTTCCGTCATTGCGAGAGGAACGTGGCAATCCAGGACGGAGTCATTTGGTACTATCTTCTGTCATTCCCGCGCAGGCGGGAATCTAGCGTTTGTATGGAGATAAATCTGGATTCCCGCCTGCGCGGGAATGACAGAAAGAACGATGAAATGACAAAGCTCCTTGAGGATGACAAATGATCGATTAGTGATGGTATAATTACCACACTATGTCAGAAAACATCGCCCTATATCGGAAATACCGACCACAAACTTTTAAAGACGTTAAGGACCAAGATCATATCGTCTCGGTGCTTGAAGGAGCTATTGCTAAGAATAATATTCCCCACGCCATCCTCTTTGCTGGTGGACGTGGTACTGGTAAGACGACCTTGGCGCGTATCTTTGCTCGTGAAATAGGAGTAAAGGATGTGGATGTTTACGAAATCGACGCTGCTAGTAACCGCGGTATCGACGATGTCCGCGCTTTACGTGAGGCTGTTCATACAATGCCGTACGAAAGCGAGCGAAAGGTCTACATCATCGACGAGGTACACATGCTCACCAAGGAAGCCTTCAACGCTTTGCTTAAGACACTAGAAGAACCGCCCTCACACGTGGTCTTCATCCTTGCTACTACCGAAGCTGACAAACTACTCGACACCATCCTTTCACGTTGCCAGGTATTTACCATGCGCCAGCCATCACGTGAGGTTCTCAATAAGGTAGTGACAGACGTGGCTAAAAAAGAAGGTTTCAAACTAAGTAAAGACGCGGCCGACCTCATCGCAGTAGCCGCAGACGGGTCTTTCCGCGACGCGCTTGGAGTAACTCAAAAAGTAATTCTAGCCTCTGGTGATGAGATTGGTAGCGCCGATGAGGTTGCGGATATTATCGGCGCGCCAAAATCTGCGTTTTTGGCGCGCCTCCTCACCGCCCTTGCCACCAAAGACGCCGAAGCAGCTTTGTCTTCCGTCGCCGAAGTAGCTGAGTCACAAGTAGATATGAAGTTGTTCATGCGCTTATTACTAGAGCGTGTTCGGGCGGTTATGTTACTGCGTAACGCTCCTGGTAGCGCCGACAAAATCCTGATGAATTTTGGCGAGGGTGATGCCGAGCAACTAAAGCAGCTGGCGGCCGAAACACCTAGTTCCATCAATTCTCACTTGCTACTAAGGCTTCTAACCGCCACCGAACAAACCAGCCGTGTTCCACTGCCACAACTACCGCTGGAGTTGGCAATTATTGAAATCTGTCAGATAGCTTCTTAATCATATGGATATTTATTTTGTACGACATGGTGAGACAGAGGGCAACATAGCTCATCGTCACCAAGAAGAGAAGTCGGTTTTAACTAGTCTCGGTCGCGAACAGATAGAGGCTGCTGCCTTAAAAATAAAAGAGTTAAGACCAACTCATTTTTATGCCAGTCTGCGTGTGCGGACAATAGAAAGCGCCCGCATCATTGCTAGTCAGATTGATATGACTCCCGATACAAGCGACCTGTTTGTTGAGTTGTGTCGACCTAAAGACATATACGGTTTGCATCACCGTAGTCCCAAATCAATCTGGTACATGCTACGATGGTTTTGCGGCTGTCGCGGTGGAGATAGTTGTGACGAAAAGGGAGAATCATACAAAGCTTTTAGAAAGCGTATTAAAGCCGCTAAGGAATTTTTAGAAGGGCATCCGGCTGATGCAAAAGTTGTGGTTGTAACTCACTCTATTTTCATCAATCTGTTTTTAGTACACATGAACAGAGATAGGTCTATCACACCATGGCGAGCACTGACAACCTTCTTCCGAGTCCTCAATACCAAAAACGGCAGTATCACACACATAGAGTACAACCCCGCCAAATCACCAACCTGGCAAGAAGTTAAGGGTTAGAGGAGAAAAAGACTTGAATCTTACGCTCAATATGGCACTATAGTGCGACATTCTTTTTTCAGCTGCCGGATCATCTAGTGGTAGGATGCAGGTTTCTGGCACCTGTCACCTAGGTTCGAATCCTAGTCCGGCAGCTGAGGATGGAATCGTCTAGTGGTAAGCAAAGCTTCCTTGCTCTGCGTTCGTAAGTTAAATGAAAATGAATTTTCATTTAATTACTCACTTGACCAAGTAGGACGTTGGTTTCTGGCACCAAAAACTGGGGTTCGAATCCCTGTCGGGCAGCACTGTGCGTAAATCAAGAATACTTTCTTTCTCATGACTCTCGCTCACTTACTTGTAGGATGCCGTAAAAAGTCACCCCATGACTTTTTACCTAGCACCTGTCACCTAGGTTCGAATCCTAGTCGGGCAGCTGAGGACGGAATCTTTAAATAACAAAAACTGGGGTTAGACCTCTTACAGAGGCTGTATAACTTTTGGATATTTTATACGCTTCGTTTTAAAATATCTCAAAAGGTCTTGCGAAGTGACATTAAGTCACTTCTCACCCTGTCGGGCAGCACTGTGCGTAAATCAAGAATACTTTCTTTCTCATGACTCTCGCTCACTTACTTGTAGATTCCTGCATTTTGAATTGGTTTCTAACAGGATTACTCAAACATGGGGTTTGCGCGTTTGAGGTGGGGATTCAAGATTAATATTTGACATATTATTAGCAGTATTGTATTTTGCTCAATGGAAACCTGCAAATGAGGAGGGTATTGATGTATAATAAAACCAAAAGAATCTTGGCGAGCAAGGTGTTGTATCCTTCTTGTGTTGAAAGTCAATTCGATCGGCTTCCAACCAATGGTAAATACATTAGAGGGAACAGAGGTTACGTCCTTGGAACTTTCAAACCAGAAGATAATGGTATCTTCTATATGGCCGACTGTGATGGTGAAATAATAAATGGAAACATCACAGACAATGTTCTGGTTGATAGAATTTCGGACTACTTCGACAACCTCTATGGGAAATACTCTACCAATTGCGCAGCGTTAGCGAATTTCCTCTTTACAGGAAGGTTTATTGAGTACAAATCTGGCTCTGGCTTGAATGTTGTCCAGTGCGGCATGAGACCTTATTCTATGACAGAAAGGGTCGAAGTTGGTGACATGTTATGCATTGTCTATGGAAATAAGCAATACGCTCTGTCGCGTCGGTATCCTGAAATAAGGAAAAAGTTCGTTAAGGCTCGTGCAAAAAGGAAAAAGAGTGGCAGCTTTGCTGCTTGTGTACGAATGAAGGAGAAATCTTTCTCTCCTGATGAGGTTCGCCATTTTTGTTTAAGTCCGTTGTGTCAGGACTATCACTTTATGACCTGTGTTGGCCATTATGACAAACAACCCGTATGGCTGTCACAGATGGGTTATCATAACCCTGGTTCAAATGGTGTTGCTGTGGTTTTGACATGGGGTGAATACGACCCGTATCGAGAGTTGTTCCCATTGATGACAATGATCAAGAAACGCAGATAAACTGCAAGGCTTGTTCGAGCAATCGGACAGGCTTTTCTCTTTTTAATTATTTGTAATTATCCTTCCACAGTGGTAGTTTGGTTTGGAAACCTGGCATGGTGCTGGGTAAAGAAAGGTTAGTGTCATGTCTGAATCAGTTCATAATGTAATTATGTTTAAAGCACCAAGGATGGAACTGGGCGATGCTCTGCTTAAGCGAACATCTCTCTCGATCACCGCTGAAGGCGGTGAGGTGGTGTCGATCTACATCGATACTGTTAAGGCCTTGGACAGTGAAGGTAATTCCTTCCAGGTCTTTGGTCGCCTTCACACCAATGACGAACATTTTTCGGGTCGGTGCGACATCGAAAAATGATCAGCGGTAATCAATAACCCCACGGCGCATAAGTGCCGTGGGGTTGGATTTTAAATATTTTGGGTGAGGTCAGACCTCCCGTACTTGGGCGGTATTTTTATCGGACTTGAGATAAGTTTTCGGGGTGTGAGGTCTTACCTCGTTTTGGAATATATGCAGTGTTCCATTTGTTCCAATATTCTAATGGAAATCTTCCACAAAGAATTCGCAGTTTTGGGGGGTGGTGGATTTTATTTTTTCTTGCAGGGCGTCGCAGGCCACTGTTTGGCCGCACATGTAGATGTCGGCGTTGTTGAAGCTGTATTCGTCGACGTGGTCTTGGATGTAACCGATTGGGTATTCATTCTGCTCCTTATCTGAGACGACGTACTTCACGGTAATCTTGGGATTGCTGGCTGACAAGTGATCGAAGTCATCTTTATGAAGAATTTCTGGAATGCTGCGGTTGCCGGTGACGATAGTGAGAGACTCTAAGTCTGGACGGCTAGCCAAGTGCTGAGCTAGCGAACGTACCACGCCCGCACCCACACCAAAGCCGAATAGAAAAGCCTGTGACTTGGTCATCTTGTCGGCAGTGTTAAGGCCAAGCGGGCCCATTAGTTCTACTGTCTCACCGGTAAAATCCTTGTTCCAAAGTAGGGGAGTAAGATAACCCTTAAGACTGTGACGAATAGTGAGTGAAAACTTGTTGTCTTCTGTATCGCTGGATGACATAGAGAAGGCGCGGCGAATCTTCTCACCATCGTTGTCGACAAAGACGTTTACAAAAGCTCCTGCAATAAATGGAAACGGTTCAGCTGGAGTGATGATGTACTCACGAGCACTTTCAGACAGGTCTTTAACTTCGGTAATAACACCAGTGGTTTTCTTGATTTGCGGCATATTAAGCAGTTTGATTGTTTTGAATAATTGCGGCTTTGCGGTTGCTGTTTTTAATCCAAGCCATGATGGTAACAATAGTGACTAGAGTCATGTATGTTAAAACCGTAGTGTTGCCAAGAATAAAGAAGACATAAATACCACTAGCGTAGAAATAGACATAAGACAGTCTCTGTATATACTTCCACCATTTGCCCAGTAGTCGCTTGGAAAGATTGTTGGAGGTAATAAGTAGCAGTAGAGCCGAGATGTCCGCCAAGTGAGCAAATAATGACAGATTAGTGAAAGACCAATATTCAACAGTACCAAAGCTTCCGAGGTATCCACCAGCGTCCATAATTATCTTAGACAAGATAAAAGAAACCACCACCGAAGCAGATAAAACTCCCATGCCTTTGCGCAGAATCACCAGTGGTCGTAGCCACTTCACTCTAGGCAAGAGGTCGGCCAGTGGTCTTATCATCATCACCAAGAAAAGTGACACGTGAGCCAC
>JBNKMC010000030.1:0-10037 GCA_050292865.1 Minisyncoccia bacterium
GTTTATTTTGCGGTTAGTGATTAATTTTAAACAAAACTTTCTGGTACAGGGAACTCTGTACAGATGGCTTCAATCTCGGCACGGTAGGCGGCCTTCTTGTCGACATCATCTTTGTTTTTCATCGTATCTATCATAATCTCAGCGATTCTTGTGGCTTCGTTTTCCTTCATACCTCTCGTGGTCATAGCTGGAGTACCGAAACGAATACCAGACGGATCCATAGCTGTGCGAGGTTCATCGGGAATCATGTTTTTGTTAAGTGTGATACCAACCTCATCGAGCACTGTTTCTGCTTCCTTGCCAGTTACTCCAAGAGAACTCACATCAGCCAGGATTAAGTGGTTACTGGTACCTCCGCCAATCATCCGTACGCCTTCTTTAGCAAAGACAGCTTCCATGGCTTTTGCATTCTTGAGAATCTGCTCACAGTAGGTTTTAAAAGATGGCTTAAGAGCCTCACCGAAGGCTACTGCCTTGGCAGCGATGTTGTTCATGTGTGGACCACCCTGAAGACCAGGAAAGACAGATTTATTTATCTTCTTGGCAATCTCTTCGTCTTCTCGCACCAGAATCATACCGCCGCGTGGACCGCGCAACGTCTTGTGAGTGGTGGTGGTAATAACATCAAAGCCATAATCAAATGGGTTCTTGACCACTCCGCCAGCGATAAGGCCCGCGATGTGTGCCATGTCGGCCACTGTGATGGCTCCAACCTCTTTAGCAATGTCGACAAACTTCTGATAATCGAGCTCGCGACTGTACGCAGAGAAACCGGCCAAGATAATCTTTGGTTTATGCTCCAGAGCCACTTCGCGCAAATTGTCGTAGTCTATCTCCCCTGTCTCAATGTCCTTCATTTTGTAACGAACGAAGTTGAAGACTTTGTTGATGTTGGTGGTTGGGTGACCATGCGTTAGGTGGCCGCCATGCTCTAAGTGCATACCAAGCACGGTGTCACCAGGCTCGAGGAGAGCAAAGTACATAGCCACATTGGCTGGTGCTCCAGAGAGTGGTTGTACGTTGGCAAACTGACAATTAAAAAGCTTCTTCGCTCGCTCGATAGCCAATGTTTCAACCTCGTCTGTGTATTCTTGTCCGCCGTAATAACGACGACCTGGATAACCTTCAGAATATTTGTTGGTCAGTACTGAGCCGTTCGCTTCGCGAACGGCTCGGCTCACGTAGTTCTCACTCGGAATCAGCTCAATACCTCTTGCCTCTCGCGCCTCTTCCCCCATAATAGCGTCAAAAATTTCTTTATCTTGATCTTCGATGAATTTGTATTCGTTCACCCCGCTAGAATTTATCTTGTTCATAATCTTTATCTTAAACTTGAACCGCTACAATTTAGTTAGATTCTAAATTCTGGCGGGGCAAGTATTTCTAAAACAGTTAAAAAGTTAATTAAAATCAAAAGTCCCACATCATCTCCTGCAAAACCCTTTGTGCTGTCTTAGAAAAAGTTAGATCATAAGCCGAAATTTGTTATTAGCTAAATTATAGCATAAGCATGATTTCTTACATAAAGAAGCTATAAATATGCATTTAATATTAAAAATATACTGATATAATGGAAACATTATATAACTTCACCTAATATTATGGTTATGACTACTGGAACTAGTTTGATTTTGATTGCAGTATTATCAGGACTAATTTTCATATGCTACAAAATTAATCAACATAAAAAATGGGTTTTAGTAGCTAAAATAATGACCGGTTTTATATTTATAATAATAACCATTACAGCAGGTATATATTTATATAATTTGCAAAAAAGTAAACCCTACAAGATGGACACTTTGGGACAAGTTTCCACAGGAATGACTCCTGTCGACGTGACGTTGCAACTCGGGGAACCATCCATTGACACGACAAATGCAAACGGGGAAAGAATGTTTGTTTATAGTAGTTACGGAAACCAAGTAGACTATCAAATCAAATTTAAAAATGATTCTTTTGGCAATGAGATGGTTTCTACAGTTTGTAGTGAAAATTTTTTAAATGAAATCTTCGGAATTGGTTTATATGATAAGGAAACATCTATCATAGATAAGCTCGGAAACCCATCATCAACAAGTATAAATAGCAATGGTCTACTGAAGTTCATCTCATACAACAAGTGGGGTGTCGCTTTTATGATTGAGAAAGGGGGCGTAAAAGCGACATGCATAACTGACAACGGCAGCATTTCTTTCATCAACGAATACGAAAATTAATTTTCGTATAATAAAATTCAAAAGGCCGGCTTCACGCCGGCTTTTTGCACGATACAATATTGACTATGGCTTTGAAGCATCTATATCTGCAGGATCTAAGTGACACTTCTTGAGACAGATGTCGCGGAAATAAATAGCTCCAATGCGATATATAGTCTCCACATTCATACCCTCTTTATAAGCATAGTCTTTGAATTTTTTGTCGACATCAGCATCTAACTTTAGATTGTCGAACAAATCAAATATTTGTTCTTGAATCTCGTATGCTGAAGTATTGCAAAAATCACCACATTGTTTTTCAAGGAAATCTGTATTACCGTCAACCCAAGTTTGCATCCCACTCTCTTTTAGAACAAACACCCCTTTATCTAGCAAACGTAGAGGTGAGGCATTGCCTATAACATTTAAACGTTTGTTGTCTCTGCCAACCTTGCTGTCATTAGCCAAATCTTTGACAGCGTCTTTGAGCCAATCAATGTTTGTCTCTATGGTTTTAAAACGACCGCCAGAATAATATGCAATCGCTATTAAAGCCCCGATTATACCCAAAAAGTAAACCCAGTTAATTTCAATTACCAAGTTATTTCCATCCATATTAATCAGTTTAACAGTACGTTATCTTGTACACAACTGTAACAATTCGGATAATGTTGCATCATTTCTTCTCAAATCCTCCAATATTGGCAATGTCTGCTTTGAGGGATGGATGGGATTGGTAGTTTTCGAGAACGATATCTTCAAGTTTGAAGTCGTCGATGTTTTCGATTTCTGGATTAAGTTTCAATGTCGGGAACGGCATTGGCTCACGAGAAAGCTGCTCCTTTACCTGGTCGAAGTGGTTGGAGTAAATATGAACATCGCCAAAAGTATGCACGAACTCCCCCGCCGGAATACCCACCACCTGTGACACCATTTCCAGAAGAAGTGCATAGCTGGCAATGTTGAAAGGCACGCCAAGGAATAGGTCGGCACTGCGCTGGTAGAGGCCGAGATTCAACTTGCCATTAGCGACTTGAAACTGAAACATCGTGTGGCAGAAAGGTGGCACTTGTGATTGCTGGCCTTCGGAAGCCATTTCATAAATAAAGTCTGGATTCCAAGCATTAACCACATAACTCTTGCGGTCTGGCTTTTTCTTGAGACCTTCGATCACCCAAGCGAGCTGGTCAATTTCGCGACCATCTTTAGCTGGCCAGCGACGCCACATGCGACCATAGATAGTGATGAGATCTCCCCACTTTTGCACAAAAGGGTCACTAGCAGGAAGCTCGGTAAGCTTCCCGATAAACTCCTCCTGCGTCATATCTTCCTCGGGAGCATTTTCTATCGCCCACATGTGGTACATTTTCCAAGCCCACTCATCCCAAATATGATTATTCGCGTCCAATAGTGGTTTGATGTTAGAGCTACCTGACAGAAACCAGAGTAGCTCGGTAGTGATACCGCGCCAAAAAGTTTTTTTGGTGGTAAGGAGTGGAAAACCTTCAGATAAATCAAAACGAATTTGTCTACCAAAAACGGAGCGAATGAATGGTGGTTCCTCCCCTTTCTTTTTGTACTCATCCAAAACAACGTCGTTGAAGAAAAGTTCTTTGTCTGCGCCGTTGTCTAAAATATCTTGGCACAAATCTAAATATTGGTACTCGGGATGTTTCTTTTCGTTCATATTATTTTTTATTTTTGGTTTCTAATTATTTTGAATGTTGGAAAACGTTCACAAATCGGTGGAAAACCTAGGGCTTCTTCGATTTTGGACGTTTTATTGCTAGTGGACCGGATTTTGGCGGAACATAACCAACTATGTTATTGGCGTGATAGCGACCTGTGGTTTTGTAATTTTTCTTTGTGTGAGAAGAAAGAGTACTGAAGGTTAGCTGCGCTATTTCCATTCCCGGTCGAAGTACTATTGGCACGTTGTTCAAATTACAAAGCTCAAGTGCGATATTAAGATAGTGACCAGGATTCACAATACTGGCGGAGTTGTGCACGATGAGCCCAATACGAGCGAGAGATGATTTGCCGTTTACCTCTATCAGATAACTATCAGAACCGAACCGTTCTTTGGAGTAGCCAAGGATAGAAACGCCTGGGTGTAGAACAAACTCTTCCCCATCCCCCACCTCTATCGTCTGAGTGTTTGGAAAAATTCCTTTAACTGGGTCAATGGCTTTAGTGGAGTGTGCATCGTTAATGATGAAAGTGTTGCCAAGACGGATATCGTAAGTAGCGGGCTGCAGACGCTTAACATCAAAAGGCTCTAGGGTGATGTCCCCACTTTTGACCGCTGCTTGGATATCTTTGTCTGAGAGAAACATATTATTCTATATTAAAGGTCTTGTCGGTACCGTAATAATCAGGCCAGTTTTGGTTGTAAAAATCGAACATACGAGCAAGACGGTCTTGACTAAGTTCTTCCACACCGAGTTCAGTCATCAACCTGTCGATTTCTTCTCTTGCTTCGTCAACTAAGTTTTCATCAGCAATAATTTTTTCAAACTCTGCCAGATAGCCGTAGCCAGCATTCTTGTCTATACAGACATTTGCCCCCTTGAACTCGTATTCTTCGCGCTCGCGAGACCATTTAGCTTGATATTCATAACCGGCTTCTTGCACCAAATTATCTAGTTCGTCTAAAGAAACTTTTACCGGCTCTTCGAACTCAAGCCGCTTCACAGTGTTTTCACTGGTACCGCCATCAATAGCTGCCTTTACCACCAAGAGTACCTCATCGTCGCGCTGACGAGTACGTACAGAGAAGCCACTTCCCTTCTCTAGCATGAGCTTGAACTTCTCTAATTCTGGTCCATCCACTAAGTGATGGGTCTTTTCATAGAGTTTGTTGATATCTCCGCCATGGAAGTAGTGATTGAGTTGTTTATTCTTAGACACACAAGCACAGTTGGGGTCCAGCTCACACATTTTTGTCTTTAACGCTGTCGCGTTTTCTTCTTCTCCTAGGAGACTTTTTAGTTCAACTTCATAGTGAGCCATGGTGTTTTTGGTTAGAAATAATGATTACTTCATTATAACTGTCGAGCTTGCAACCGTCCAAAAGACAATTATCGCTGCCTGTGGCATAATCATGTTTATGATAAGTATGATTGCTGCTATTGGGAAAAATCGCGAACTCGGAAAAAATGGTGACCTAATTTGGCGTATTTCTGATGACTTAAAAAGAGTGAAGGAATTAACAATGGGTCATCCGATAATAATGGGGCGAAAGACCTACGAATCGATTGGGCGACCGCTCCCAGGCAGGACTAATATCGTGATAACAAGTGATAGTGATTATGTGGCCGAAGGATGTGTAATAGTGAGTTCTTTGGATGACGCGCTGGCCGAAGGCCAGCGCGTTCCAGGCGCCAATGAAATCTTCATTTTTGGTGGTGCCAGTATTTATGATGCCGCCCTCCCGAAAACCAATCGCTTATATCTCACACTTATAGAAGCTTCCGACCAAAAAGCCGATACCTTCTTCCCTGATTACTCCACCGAATTTACTAAGGTTATAAAGAAAGAAGGACGAGAACAAGATGACCTTACGTATAATTGGGTAACTCTTGAACGCGAATAAAAATATAACAAAAAAGCGCCAGCGGCGCTTTTTTGTTTGTAATTGAATAAGATAGTTTATTCAACATCAAATCCTTACAGGATCAGTACGGGTTATCAATATTTCTTTTCGTTATCTCAAGAAATATTAGGTAACCCCGATTTAAGTAGCTTAGGCTACTTAAATCCCTTACAGGATCAGTACAGGTTGTCACTATTTTTCATGCTTCAAAATAGTAGTCAACCTTCATTGATGTAGCTTAGGCTACATCAATACCCATTGAGCGAGCGGTACCTTCAATAATTTTGTCGGCTTGCTCGAGAGATGAAGCGTTTAGGTCTACCATCTTGGCTTCGGCGATTTCACGAATCTGGGCCTTAGTGATGGTTCCAGCCTTGGAAATACTTGGCTTCTGTGAACCTTTGTCCTTTCCAATTGCTTTTAGAATCATGCGTGAAGCTGGAGTTGTCTTACACTCGAAAGTGAAAGAACGGTCATCATAAACAGTAATGATGGTTGGTACCACCTCACCCATACGGTCACGAGTCTGGTCGTTAAATTGGTTAACGAATTCACCAATGTTGATACCAGCCTGACCAAGAACAGGACCAAGCGGTGGAGCTGGAGTAGCCTTGCCACCAACGGCCTGAACTTTAACTTTCTTTAATATTTGTTTTGCCATTTTAAATTTATTTTAGTGTCGGAAATTACCGACGAGCGAAGCGGCAGTCCATAGCCACCACTTCACCATTTAGAAGCCCCGCTAGAGTACCTAAAAATGGGAGTTTTGGCAATAGGTTGCAAACTTGTAAAACTATCCTTTGTTTTCTAAGTCCCTACCAATGGATTCTACTCCGTCAATTATTTTCCTTTGACCTTCTTTTAATTTGGAAATTTCATCTTGCATTTCCCTATGTGATTTCAAAATGGACCAATAAATTACTCCCCCTATAATCGCAATAGCTAAGAATTCATTAAACATGGTGTAACTTGGTTAGTATCCGAAAAACCAATTATAATGCATAAAAAATATCTTAGGAAGTTTTTAAACTTCTCTTTTAGCATATAAGGAAGTTTAAAATTGCTTTAGATGCGAGGAAGACAAGAAAAAAGACCCGACTGGGGCAAGTGCCCAGGGAGGGTCTTTTTTCGTAGTCTGACAAAGCAGATGAAGTGATTTTAAACTTTCTTAACTTGGAGGAAATCTAGTTCGACTGGAGTCTCCCGCCCAAACATAGCCACCAAGACCTTCACCTTGCCACTCTTCTCGTCTACCTCACCTACCTTCCCTTCTAGCTCCTTGAAAGGTCCGTCGTTGATGATAACGATGTCGCCAGCTGATAGGTCGACTTTGTGCTTCGGAGTATCGTCTGTCATTATCTGCATCAAAGCCTTGTACTCTGACTCAGACAACGGTACTGGCTGAGTACCACTACCCACAAAACCGGTAACACGAGGAGTGTTACGAACCACGTACCAACTTTCGTCGTTTACAATCATGTCTACCAACACGTAACCAGGGTACATCTTTTCCTCTTCGGTCACACGCTTACCACCCTTAACACGAATCTTGCTCTCTGTTGGCACTACCACATCGAAGATTTGGTCTTGCATGTTAAGAGACTCGATGCGCTGCTTGAGGTTACGAGCCACAGCGTTTTCGTAGCCAGAGTAAGTGTGGATGGCATACCAATGACGTTCACCACCGGTTTGCTGCTTAGTTACTTTTCTTTCTTCGCTCATATATATAGATATTAAAGACCGACAACTTGGTTGAGGATGTTGGTAAAGACGAAGTCAAAGGCACCAAGGAAAAAGCCGGCAAAAACACAAACAACTATCACCATGATGGTGTAGACGAATGCTTGATGCTGAGTTGGCCATGACACATGCTTCATTTCTGCGGCGGTGTCGCGGAAATAGTTGGTTAGTCGAGACATAGAGTTGTTTATAGTATAAGTATATAGATAAAAGCGCAGGACGCTAGCGTATTTTAGAACCTAGGAAGAAAGGTTCTAAAATACTGAGCGTCTGCATAAGATAAATATAGTCAAGGCTTTGCCTTTCCTTATTTATCTAACTATCGCTGTGCAAATATAGTCGCTTTCAGCTCCTTATTTGCATGCGCTCCGCATAAGATAAATATAGTCAAGGCTTTGCCTTTCCTTATTTATCTAAAAAACGCCTCGAAGGCGATTTGGTTATATACTACGCTTGTCTTGGAAAAAAGCAAGGGTGATGCAGTAGCCACGAAAACACCGCCTTTAGGCGGGTGTTTTCGTGGCCGTTTTAAGACAACATTTGTTTTTATAAAACTTCCAAAATTGGATGAAATACAAGGAGTCTAGCTGAAAATAATATGAGTGGGGCTAGTTGCCCAGCGAATATTATTTTCAGCGTAACGACGCAGTAGTTCGCCAATTTTGGGAGTTTTATTTAAGCTCGTAGGTAATAGTAACAGTAGCAACAATCTCATCCTCCCCCACACTAATCTCCGGAGCATACGCTATCTCCTCTGCTCCTCCACCCATAGCTGAGTCAACTGCCATTAGTTTGTTGGCAAACATAGGAACCGGAACATCACTACCGTCGTTGAAGTTCACAATGTCTCCCAAACGAACATCCAGTTCTTTAGCCAGACGCTCGGCTTTCTCTCGTGCGTCTGCCACAGCAGCTAAACGAGCCTCTTCTTTCTTAGCTTCAATATCATCCACTTCAAATGATAGGCCGCTTAGGTTGGTAGCACCCAGTGAACCAACATGAGCAACTAGTTCGCCAGCTTTGCCAGTCTCGCGCACCTTCACCTGTACGGTTTGAGTCACCACATAACCCTTAAGCACTCGCTCACTGTTACATCGTTCCTGCAAACAAATCCTCGGTTGTTCGTATTCGTAGCGAGGATAAGTGTTGTACCCAGTGGTTTTGATATCTTTTTCTTCTATTCCACCCTCATCCTTGAGGTACGCCATAATGTCGTTAATCTTGTTACCTGACTCTTCTTGAGCTTTAGCAACTTCCATGTTTTCTGCTTCAACAGTAAAGGTGAAGACACCAATGTCTGGGACAGCAGTCACCTTGGCTACACCCTCGACGTTGATAGTGGCGCGATAAGGGTCTTCTTTTATAAAGTTTAGTGAACCGGCCACCAGTGCCAATATTGCCAAGACAGCAGTACCGAGCAGTGTTGCTACCAGAATACGCATGTAGCGAAATGAGAATAAAGTTTCCATAAATGAAATGTGATGATTATTTTTTAATTTGTTCCATTATAACCCGACAGGCTGATTCTTGAGAAGAGACTCCTCCATCTACTCCACCAAGGTGCCTCGCACACAGCGACGAATTCTGCGTGGTCTGCATCAGATAATTCGAGTGGCGAAGGCTGACTGCCAATGAGGTAATACATAATGGACTTCTTTCCGTCTACGTGCCCCAAGCCTAGCGAGTGACCCATTTCGTGAGCCAGCACCAACTCAAGCTCGTCCAAGTTCTCAAAGGTGTAGATATTTATGAAACTCCCCTGATAGTCACCTTGGGTAAACTCACGCGGTTCACCAAAGGTTTTGTTGTACGTCTCGACGCTGCGGTTGTATGTCTCTATTAGTTTACTTCCCTGTTCTCCGAGGCGGTTAATCTCGGCAACCATACTGTTTAGCTGGTCAACCATCTGACCAAGAGCGTCCTGCTCTTTATCCAACGCATTTTTTTCTTTCTGCAGAGCTGCGTATTCTTTTGGTGGAGCGCCACCTGCCTGATTAAACTCATCTACCTTTTCGTTGTAGCTAGACAAACGAGTTTCATACTCAGCAACTTTTGTTTCGTAAGAAGACTTAAGCTTCTCGTACTCAGAAACTAAATTGTTATAGGTACTGACTAAACTTTCATTTATGTTTTCTGCTGCATCCAGACGGTTTTTAAAATTTTCTTCTTGATCACTAAGTGCCTGTCTGTCATCGTAGACAAAGTTGATAGTGAAATCGGCCGAGTCATCGTAGACAAAAAGATCTTTCTTCTCCTCCCCTTCCCACAAGGCCTCGGCGCCAAGCGCAGTCGCCTTGGCATCTTCTGGAGTAATAGCAAAACCGTCATCGATTTGACCGATACGATAATGCAAAGGTGCCGGACAAACATTGGCAGACAAAAAATAAAAATAAGCCCCCGCCCCTAGCAGTACCACAAGCAAAGTCATCCCGTATCGTGTTCTCATCCCGCCATGATAACAAATTTAAGGATGTTGGTATAACGAAGTGGTCGCAAAAAGCACC
>JBNKMC010000031.1:0-9700 GCA_050292865.1 Minisyncoccia bacterium
GAAAAAAGCGGGCGGCACCCGAAGGGTGCCGCCCGCTTTTTTCATTTATTCTTTATTTCTTCACTGCGCTTGAAACTGTCTTTACCAAGTTCGGATGGTTTACACTCGGGATTATTTCTGCTGCGGTTGGCTTCTTTACCAAACCGGCTACTTTCTTGGCTGCAGACAACTTCATGTCGTCGGTAATGGCTTTTACCCCTTTATCGAGAGCGCCGCGGAAGATACCAGGAAATACTAGGGAGTTGTTAACCTGATTAGGATAATCGCTGCGTCCAGTAGCTATTACCGCCGCCCCTGCGCGCTTGGCATCCTCGGGTTGAATTTCTGGAATCGGGTTGGCCAATGCAAAGACAATCGGCTTTTCTGCCATCATCTCTATATGATGCTTGCTGATTGTACCAGGACCAGACACACCGATAATCACATCTGCTCCAGTGACTGCCGCCAATACGTCACCCTTAATTTTTTCGGGATTTGTTTGTTTGGCCAAATCTTTTTTGGAAGAGTTGAGGCCGCTGCGACCTTCATAAATAACTCCGTTGCTGTCAGTCACAATCACATTTTTGATTCCCGCTTTGGTTAGCAGTAGTGCAATAGCACGGCCAGCGGCACCAGCCCCCACTATCACCACCCTGAGTGACTCAAACTTCTTCTCCACCACTTTAGCCGCATTCATTAGTCCGGCAGTTACCACAATGGCGGTACCATGTTGGTCATCGTGAAAGACTGGGATATCAAGCTCGGCTTTTAATCTCTCTTCAATTTCAAAACAACGAGGAGCGGCAATGTCTTCTAGGTTGATACCGCCAAAGCCAGGAGTAATCGCTTTTACTATCTTGATGATTTCTTCTGTATCCTGAGTATCAAGCACAATGGGAAAGGCATCCACACCGGCCATTTCCTTAAAAATCGCACATTTCCCCTCCATCACTGGCAAAGCACCAATGGCACCAAGATTACCCAAACCAAGCACAGCCGAACCGTCAGACACCACCGCTACTGTGTTTTTCTTGATTGTGTACTTGCGAGCATCCTCTGGATGTTTGGCCAAGTGTGAAGATACAGCACCAACTCCCGGGGTATACATGGTGCTCCAGTCGTCTCTAGTCTTTAACTTTCCTTTACTCACCACTTCGAGCTTGCCCTGCATTTTTTTATGAGCGGCAAGTGCCATTTTGTTATAGTCTTTTTTTGCTGCAGCCATGCGAATTTTTAAAAATGAAAATTATTAAATGTACCCAGCATTATACCGCACCGACATGAATATCTTATGAACATAAAATCGACAAACAAAAAACCCGAGCTGTCTTTCTTCCGACCTGTGTCGGTAACAAACTCGAGTCTGTGGCATGGGTGCCGGCCGCTGGCCGGCACCCATTTATTCCAGCCCTTCCCACCTGTCCATGTCGGCACCAGGCGCCACCAACTTGGTGAAAAGAAAAAGGACGAAGAATATAAAAAAGAGATAGAAAATTAGAAACATCACGTCCTCCTTTCACTCATATTTATACCATCTAAGATAAATTTGTCCAGTCATTTTGTTTGGTGGGCGGGCGAAGCCCGCCCACCAAACCACATAAACACCCACCACCTTTTTAACCTCTTCTCTGTTAGAATATGGGGATGAAACCGACCGACTTATTGTCCACACACTTTCGAATAGACGTACCACATCAAAAAGCTCTCAAGCGTCTCAATATCACAACTGTTGAAGACCTGCTCTATCACCTACCGGCTCGCTATGAGGATATTTCCGATATTCAATCTGTCGAAGGTCTAGCACTGGGACAAGA
This sequence comes from Minisyncoccia bacterium, assembly GCA_050292865.1. GTDB lineage: Bacteria > Patescibacteriota > Minisyncoccia > Phycocordibacterales > UBA918 > OLB19. Next base: position 1,794 of record JBNKMC010000031.1, read on the forward strand.
GGCAGTGGTGTATGGCCAGCTCTCAGGACTTAAAAGTCGCAAAGCTTGGAAAAGCAAAAAGCCCATCGCCGAGGGATATATAGAAGATGGTTCAGCAAAAATCAAAGTCATGTGGTTTAACCAACCATACCTGGCCAAGATGTACGCTGATGGCATGTATGTAAAAGTAGCTGGCAAGGTAACCGGAAGTGAAGGCAAACTGTACATAGCCAATCCAGAAGTGGAGAAACTCGACTCTCTACCCATCGACCGTCACGATTCTATTTTTAAAAACACCGACACCGGCCTCGATGACACCATTTACCCCGTCTATCGCGAAAGCAAAGGTGTTACCAGCAAGTGGTTCTACCACACAGTCTTAAAGTGTCTGGAAAAAGGTATTTTAGAAAATCTGCCAGACCCAATCCCTAAAGAAGTTTTAGACAAATACAACCTACCGGACTTGCACACCGCCCTGGTTTGGATTCACTCACCCAAGAAAGCTGAACATGCCGAAAGTGCCCGCAAGCGCTTCGCCTTTGAAGAAGTGTTTTACATCCAAACCCAAAATGCTCTTAACCGTGCTGCCGTCAGTGCCGCTACTACTTATAGTTTTAAAACAGACAAAGAACATCTGGAGGCATTCACCAGTCGCTTCCCTTTCTCTCTCACCAACAGTCAGGAGAAGTCCATCGCCGAAATCCTAAAGGATTTCGGTGGCAACCACGCCATGAGCCGCCTGCTCGAGGGTGACGTGGGTAGCGGCAAGACAGCCGTGGCCGCCACCACCGCATATGCGGTGGCCACAAGTCGACCACCCGAAGGCATAAAACAACTTGCAAAGATTAAATCTGCTGATTTGGCGGATAGTTCGAGGCGTGGAGAAAGCGGCGAGGAAGACGTAGAAGACTACGGTGACCGAGACGCAGAGGCTCCAGAACGAAGAAATATCCCCAAATCAACAGATTTAGAGTGGGGGAACTTACAGGTAGCATATATGGCACCAACAGAAATTCTGGCCAAACAACACTTCGAAAGTTTTATCGAATACTTCCAGCATCTACCAATCCAAATCGGACTCATCACCGGTTCTGGCTGTATGAAATTCCCGAGTAAAGTAGACCCCACCAAGCCAACCAAGATAAGCAAAGCTCAGTTACTGAAGTGGGTGAAAAATGGTGAGATACCAATCCTTATCGGTACACATTCACTCATATATAAGAGTGTGGAATTCAAACACCTGGCCTATGTCATTATCGACGAACAACATCGCTTCGGCACCAACCAACGCAAACAGCTAGCCAAGAAGGACGCTCGCATCCCGCACCTTTTAAGTATGACAGCGACACCTATCCCTCGCACCTTGGCTCTCACCATCTACGGCGACCTCGACATTACCCTCCTCGACGAGATGCCGAGCGGCCGCAAACCCATCATCACCAAAATAATCGGACCAGGACAACAAAAAGAAATGTACGACCACGTCCGCGAGCAGCTGGCAGAAGACAGACAAGCGTATGTGATATGTCCGCGTATCGACGAACCAGACCCCGACAAAGCAAGTGCCTTGCGTCTCAAGAGTGTGAAAGCCGAAGCAGAACGTCTAAAGAAAGACGTCTTTCAAGACTACGAGATAGGCATCCTTCACGGCAAGATGACTCCGTCCGAGAAAGACAAAGTGATGAAGGAATTTTCTGAACATAAAATAGATGTACTAGTAGCTACTTCGGTAGTGGAAGTGGGAGTTAATGTGCCCAATGCCACCAACATCATTATCGAAGGTGCCGAACGCTTTGGTCTATCACAGCTCCACCAGCTACGCGGTCGCGTCATCCGCGGTACCCACCAACCATACTGCTTCGCCGTCACCGACAGCAAAAGTGACAAGACGCGGGACCGACTCAAGGCTCTAGCCACCGCCAAGAACGGCTTTGAACTAGCCGAACATGATTTGCAATTCCGCGGCAGTGGCGAACTCTATGGACAAAAACAATCCGGTCTCTCTGACCTTGGTATGGAAGCCATCAAAAATCTCAAGCTGGTAGAAGCGGCCCGGAATGAAGCTCAAGCATTGGTGCAGTCGCTTTCTAACGACGAGTCAGAACTTGCCCAAAGGCATCCGCTGATTGCCCGCAAGGTAGCTCTGCTTGGTGAGGCGTTGCATATGGAATAGTCACAGAAGTGGGGGGGGGGAAACACCCCCCCCCCCCGCTTCTTGCCCTGCTATAATATTTTTATGTTCAATTTAATTTCTAGAATGCTCACCCACCCAGTGGATTATAGCGGTGTTCTTAAATCTCACACCATTACTTTTAAAGAAAAAGTAGAGGAGATACCAGGAGTTTATTCATTTGTCTTTACTATTACCGAACCGCTCACTTGGAAGGCCGGCCAGCACGCCATCTTCATGATGCCAGACAAGAAAGTAACTGGGAAAAACTGGCGTGCTTTCTCGGTTGCTTCATCACCCAACGAGGGAGTAATTCGCATCGGTACCAACATCCCTCCAGAACCAAGCGATTTCAAAAAGAAACTAATGGAACTAACCCCTGGCGAAACCATCAGAATGCACGGACCAATTGGTGAATTTCACGCTTCTGAAAAAGAGCAGCAGATAGTCGGGATAGCTGGCGGTATTGGTATTACACCACTACGCTCACTGGCTTACGATGTTGCGCATGGTCACCTACCAGAAACCAACCTTACCCTCATTTTCTCTGCTAAAGATAAGTATCCTTATCAAAGAGAATTAGACGCCTGGCAAAAACAATCAAACCAACTAGAAATAATCTACACTCACACACCGGAAGAAGTAAACGGAGCGCTGCAAAAGCAGTTTGAAATACATGGCAACGACGCAGACTACTACATATCTGGTTCTCCGGGAATGATCAGCGCTTTGCGCAAAAGTTGCAAAAAGATGGGAATCAAAAAGATTGTTAACGACCCGTTTAAAGGTTACTAAGAAATACAGTTGCGAGAAAAACAGCAGGGATGCCTTCGGCATCCCTGCTGTTTTTCTCCATCATTGAGTTCAACCCCAATTCGCGGTATATTATAGACCATCTACGATCCGTCCGTAGCTCAGTTGGTAGTAGCGTTCGTCTTATACACGAATGGTCGCAGGTTCGAATCCTGCCGGACGGACAACTTACTTGGAGTATTTGTATCTGAGGTATTTTATACCTTCCATCACATATTCATAAATATCACGATTATGATACGCAATGACACAAGTACCATACGGAAACATACCTTTATATGTCTTTCTTCCAGCAAGAGTCTTTTTCTTGTATGTTTTATAAAAATTTTCAATTGGAACACCTGACACATTTGACCAAAATATTTTTAGATCATCCTCTTGTTGATCATCATAGGTATGTAGTTTAATTTTCAATATATCTTTATCTACACCCAACAAACCAACCCACTCAACAAAACACCTTATAACTGAAGGGTCACTGTTTGTTAAGGATATAGAATACTCAGACGTTTTTGTTCCTTCTCCCCAGTACAGATAAAAACCAGCAACAAACTCGGAGCTTTTGCTGTGCTCAATATCGTAAGAAACTTTTTTATAAACCAAACTTCTTCTCTCTTCTTTTTTCCTCCTCTTTGTTTCCCTTGTTTTCTCTATGCGAATTTGTGAATAATCCCTTAGTTCACGCAATCTGCTATCAGACAAAGGCATATCACGCAACCAAGCACTCAAAGTTCCTTTACCGACTCCGAGCTCATCTTTTATTTGTGTGTAGCTATATCCTTTCTTTCTAAGTTTTATAGCTTTTTCTTTATCTTCTCTTCTAGCCATATTCGCTAATCTAGTAACCAGCATACCATGGTTCATTTAACCACATCCCTACCTGTCTATATTCCAAAATAATGCAGCATTCTATTGCTTAAAAACTTTTTTGGATTATACTCATTTTAGTAAAAACAGAGGGAGTAAGAAGATGTTCGGTTACGCAGTCTGCAAGCATTCGTGTGGCCTGCATTTGCTGGACACGCCAACGGTTGATGGTTATGGCTTTCCGTATTCCATCATCATCATTTCTAGCCAAAAATCAGTACAAACAATATTTTTCGATAAACCGACCAAAATTGATTACTACGACTTAGGTAGAAAGCTGTCCGCAGAGGAATACTTTCCACTCTGGCAATCAGTTCTCTTCCCCCATGCTCGCCCGGCAGACGTGGAAAAGTTTCGCCTTGGTATCTGTGAGTTAGTACCATTGGCAAATGTCTTTACGCACCCACCGCTTCCTTGAGGCTGTGGGTGATTTTTTATTAAATTTCTAGTCATATAAACAAATACCCAGAACATGCCCACACAACAAACTTTCCGGAGCGGCAACTGCTATAATTTACAAGTATGAAGTTGGTCTTTAATGAACGTACCTACAAAATAGCGGCTGCAGTTGTGTTGTCGCTATTGGTGCTTTTATTATTGGTCAAACTATTTCAACATCGAAACAACCAAGCCGTCACTGCCACTATAGAGCGCGGCGAGGTAAACGAAACCGTTTCTGTCTCCGGCTTTGTAGAAGCGAAGAACACTTCCGACTTAGCCTTCCCTACCGCTGGTCGTGTAACAGAGGTTTTTGTTAATGAAGGAGACGAAGTTAGAGTCGGTGACGTACTGGCAACTCAAGCCAACGAAAAACTAGTAGCAAGCAGAAAAGAAGCTGTCGCCACTCTCGAACAAGCCCAAGCTGCTTTAAGTGAAGCCCTTTCTGGTGCCAGCCAAGAAACCCGCAGCGTCAACGAACACAAACTCACAAGCGCCGAATCCGAGCTGGAAAGGGTAAAGAAAGAACAAGCAGAATTAGTAGACAGTGCTCGTCGCAAATTATTATCGACCGATTTGGAAGCTGTGGCCGAAGACCCAAAGAACGACCGCCCGGCACCAATCATCAGTGGCACTTATACCTGTTCTGAACAAGGCACCTATCGCATCCATATATTCTCAACCGGAGACGGCAACACCAGTCGCGACTATCGTTTGTTAAATCTGGAAGTTGGCAACTACACTGCCTACGAAGACGCCCCAACCGCCATGGGCGAATGTGGCTTAAAGATTCAGTTGGAGGACTCATCAAGTCTTCTGTACAAGGGCGATGACTGGTTAATCGACGTCCCCAATGCCCGCTCCAGTTCATATGTAACCAACTACAACGCTTATCAACTAGCCCTTCAAACTAGCCGCAGTGCTATAGAGGAAGCAGAAGAATCGCTAAACTTAACCGAAAAAGAAGTAAGCGAAAGCAACTCCCCTGCCCGCGATGAAGTAATTACTCAAAAACAAGCTGCGGTTATTCAAGCAAGAGCCAAGGTTGACCAAATAGACGCCGAACTCAGTGACCGCTCTATTGTCGCTCCTTACGACGGAGTGATCACAAACGTTTCTGTTGTAGTGGGTGAAACCGCCAGTGTAGAGCCTGTCATCACAATACTTAAAAACGACATTTTTGAGGTGACTGCTCGCATTCCTGAAATCGACATCAGAAAAGTAGCACGAGACCAAAAGGTTGAGATTATCTTCGACGCATCAAGTGACGAAACCTTCACAGGACATGTAACCTATGTACCGATGAAAGCTACCGAGATTGACGGCGTAGCTTACTTTGAAACACTGATTACCCTAGACTCTATCCCAGACTGGATTCGCTCTGGTTTTAACGCTGACATAAACATAATAGTCGGCCAAGCCAGTAACACACTTCTCCTGCCTAGACGTTTTGTGAAAGAAGAAGACAACAAAAACTACGTTTGGGTAAACGGTAAAAAAACAGAGATTGATATCACCTTCACAGGCAACGACGGATACGTAGCAATTAGTGGTTTAAGCGAGGGTACGGTGGTAGACACACCACCGACAACACCCTAAGTAAGACTTATGCGAAGCTTTCGAATTGGTTTACTACTCGGCATAAGGCAAATTCAACGTGCCAGCATTTGGACTACTATATTGATTATTTCCGTAATGACTTTGACCTTTTTAAATCTAGTGGCCACTTCGGGCATATTGGTGGGGCTGATTGAGGGCGCAGAAAGAGCCGTTAAAGAAAATTCTCTTGGTGATATTATAGTCAAACCAAAAAGTGGCGAGGACCGCGTACTAGAAACAGATTCTTTTGTAAAAAATATAAACACCTATCCAGAAGTAGCCTCTTTTGCAGTTCGCTATCATGGCAACGCCACCATAGAAGCCAACTACCGTGAACGTCGCGACTTAAGCGGAGAGCGTGACACTGCAGCAGTCACCGTAAATGGTATCGATACTGAAGCCGAAAAAGCCATGTCCAAACTAGACACTCTGGTGGTAGACGGCGAATATCTAGAACCAGACGAAGAAGGACAAATACTCATCGGAGTTTATTATCTTAAGCGCTTCGCGGAAAACTTTGGAGATATTTTCGATACGATAGAAAACGTTTACCCTGGCGACAAAGTACGCATGACAGTCGGCGACATCTCTAAAGAATTTACCGTCAAAGGAATCATTGAGTCTAAGGTCGACGAAGTAAACTTTGCCGTTTACATTCCAGAACGAGAATTTCGCCGTCTATTCGGACGACAAGAACGTAACGCGGACAGTATTGTGATGCGCCTAAAAGACACCAATCAGTCTCAGGAAGTGGTGGACGCCATGCGTGCCAGCCACCTAGACGACTACGCCAAAATCCAAACCTACGAAGAAGCCAAACCAAAGTTTATTACCGACATCAAAGACACCATGAACCTCCTTGGTACGGTGATTGGTTCCATCGGACTGGTCGTCGCTTCTATAACTATCTTCATCATTATCTTCATCAACGCTGTAGCTCGTCGTCGCCACATCGGTATTCTCAAAGGTATTGGTATAGAGCGCAAAGCAATCGAGATAGCATATGTCTTGCAAGCCGCTTTTTACGCTTTATCTGGTTCACTACTTGGAGCAATCATTACTTATGCCTACCTAGTCCCCCACTTTCAAAAGAACCCTATTCAATTTCCTTTTAGTGACGGTCTGCTTTCTGCCGACCCCACCACAACCTTCTGGAAGTTTGTCATACTATTTATAGTGACACTGATTGCTGGCTTTGTTCCCGCCTGGATGATTGTGAAGCAAAACACCCTCAACTCAATACTCGGACGTAAGTAATTTAAATTTAAATTTATATGTCAAACATTATCGAAGCCACCAACATCCACCGCACCTTCGGCAAGGGCGATATAGCCACGCACGTTCTTAAAGGTATTGATATCAATATCAAGCAAGGTGAGTTCGTTGCAATTATGGGAAAGTCTGGTGCTGGTAAATCGACGCTCATGTATCAACTCTCCGCCCTTGATGAACCAACCGAAGGTAACATCATCATTAATGGTACTGATGTAACAGAACTAGGAGAAAAAGAAAAAACCCACTTCCGTCTTAATACGCTAGGTTATGTATTTCAAGACTATGCTTTGGTACCAGACTTATCTGCTAGAGAAAATGTCATGATGCCGCTGCTCATGCGCAACTGGTCGTGGGAGGACGCTCGTAAGAAAGCAGACGCTTCACTAGACAACGTAGGACTGCAGGGGAAATACAATAACCTCCCTGCTGAACTCTCCGGCGGCGAGCAACAGCGAGTAGCTGTGGCCAGAGCCATCGCTGGCGAACCGAAGATTCTCTTCGCCGACGAACCTACCGCAAACCTCGACAGTATATCCGGTGGACAAATAATCGACCTCATTACCTGCCTCCACGAGAAAGAAGGTCAGACCGTGGTGATGGTCACTCATGAAGATGAGTACGCAACTAATTGTGACAGAATTATAAGAATGGAAGATGGTTTGATAGTAGATCAGAACGAAAGAAAGAGAAAAAACAGATAGCATGTGTAGTTCGACCGAGGTTTAACTCTAGAGTTAAACCTCGGTCGAACATAAGCAAACATATT
>JBNKMC010000032.1:0-9123 GCA_050292865.1 Minisyncoccia bacterium
GTCCTATCAATACTGGAATAACCATCGGAGTTTTGTGGGTCTTTTGCATTAGGAAGCCACTAACCACATCAGTTAGGTCGTCCTTCACGATATCTAGGTCGATTGGATGCATGTTGTTGGTGTTCTTCTCAACTGTTTTCTTGATCAGTACACGCGCCTCAGATAGTAGTTGCTGGTTCTCACGTAGGTAAATGAAACCACGAGAAATAATATCTGGAGACTTACGCAACTTACCAGTCTTGGTGTTTACCGTAGCAATGATGACAAACATACCATCCTCGGCTAGTGACTGTCGGTCACGAAGCACAACTTCCTGTCGAGTTCCGACAGAGAAACCGTCCACCATCACTGGCTCACTTGGAGCCTTCTCTTTATGAACGGTGATTTCGTCACCATTCTTGATGTCGATAAGGAAGCCGTTGTCTGGTACCACAATGTTTTCAGCAGGGAAGCCGTTTTCGATAGCGGCGTACTTGTGGCTCTTAAGCATTGAGTGTTGTCCGTGCACTGTTACCAAGAACTTAGGTTTAACTGTCTGTTCTACCCAGATAAGTTCGCCCAAGTTACCGTGACCTGATGAGTGAACGCTAGCACTGCGGTAATTCACCACGCGTACGTTGCGACGGAATAGATTGTCACGAAGTTTCTGTACAGCAATTTCGTTACCAGGAATAACTGATGAAGAAAGCACTACTGTGTCGCGCTCGGTTAGGTTAACAAACTTGTGGTTGTTGGTAGCCATGCGCATAAGAGCGGCAAATTCCTCACCCTGAGCTCCGGTAGAAAGCACCACAATCTTATCCGATGGATAGTTAGACATATCACCAGCAGGAATGAAGGTGTTTGGCTTAACTTCTAGTAGCTTGGCTGTGATAGCAATATCTACGTTATTCTTGATACTGCGTCCCTCTAGCACAACTTTTTTGTTGTACTTTTCACAAGCGGCAATAATAGCAAAGAGACGGTCAAACTGAGAAGCAAAGGTACCAATCACCAAACGCCCGCTGGCATTCTTAATGATTTCATCAAGGTTGTGAAGTACTGTTCCTTCTGGTGCAGACCAACCTTCTTTTTCGGCGTTGGTTGATTCACAAACCAGACAGATGTTTTTGTTCTCACCAACCTTTTGCCACCACTTGGCTTCTTCTGGATTCACCTTTCCATCCTCATGAGTAAGCTTGATGTCACCGGTAATAACTACATCACCATGCTTAGTTTCAACAGAAATACCCATAGCGTCAGGAATCGAGTGAGTAACTCGGAAAGATTTAATTTTGGTTGAACCTACAGTGAAGTGTTCACCTTCCTTTACCACGTTCATATCGATTGGTGGCATGTGTGGGAATTCTTCTTGACGCTTTTGAATCATTAGGGAAGTCAGATACTGAGTGTAGATTGGCGGGTTCCCGATACGCTCCATAATGAAAGGAATACCACCAATGTGGTCGAGGTGTCCGTGAGTAACCACTAGGGCGCGAATCTTGTCTTTGCGTTCCTCCAAGTACTGAGTGTTGGGTAGGATGTAGTCTACACCTGGTGCACCGGCCTCTGGAGAGACGAACTGGAATCCGGCGTCAAAAACAACGATGTCGTCCTTGGTTTCAACTACGGTCATGTTGCGACCAATTTCTTCTACACCACCAAGCGGAATAACACGTACGGTATCCTCATCGGTAATCTCTGGCAGGTTAGGAGCCTTCTCGTCGCTGGTTGTTAGGCGGTGAGTTAGAGCTGGGTTAGTCATATTGCGACGACGACGCTGGTTGCGACGTGCGTTGTTGTTGCGACGTTTGCCAGTAGTTTTCTTTGCAGTTGTCTTGCGAGTAGCTTGCTTGTTAGTGCTTTTTTGCGCGGGCGGTCGTCCGTTTGTACTGCGGGTAGCAGAACTGTGTCCGTGTGGTCGATTGTTTGACCTTCGGTAGTTGCTACTGCGCTGTGTTTTATTTTCTGTGTTCATAATTTGTTGTTAGTTTATTAAATTAATTTCTTTGAAATATTGGCCATACTTTTTCTGTCTTGGTGTACCAGGATCCAATGTCTGCAAATCTGTCGCTTTGGTTATTTGGTCGTGATGGAATGTGTAGTAGCAGATCTTTGTTGTAGACGTAGCTGAAGGTTGGTGTGTATAGAAAGATAGCGGGAATGTCAGCATCGATGATGTCGGTAGCTTCTTTTGTCAGTCTGGCCTTTACTGCCGGGTCGGTTGTTTTGCGTGCTTTCTCAAGTAGGGCGTCGGCTTCGATGCTGGTGTACTGCGCGATGTTTAGTCCGGGGTCACTCTTTTGTGATGAGTGCCAGAAGGGATAAAGGTCTAACGCTCGGCCTTGTTCGGCACCAAACAACAAGGCTTGGAAGTTACGAGGGCGGATAATGGCCTGAACCAAGTCTGTTTGCTCAAACTGAGCCACGTCGACTACCACACCCAGTTCGCGCCAAGTGTTGGCGATGTCTTCGGCGGTAGTGTCGAATAGATTGGTGTTGGCGGTACTGATACTGATAGATAATTCGACGTCTGTGTTATCGATTTTCTTAGTCCAGTGACCAGCTTCGTTTTTAGACCAACCAGCGCCAGATAGTAGGCTGGCAGCTTTGGTTAGGTGGTCATAATCAGCGGCTGAGCCCTCTGTTTTTAGACCAAAGCCTTCCGGAATAGGTGAATTGGAAACCTTTCCGTGACCATGTAGTACATTGTCTATCAGTTCATTTTTGTCGATGGCTGTTTGCAATGCTTCACGAACTGCTTTTTCTCGCAAGATAGGCGTCTTGTTCTGATTGAAATAAATAGCAAAGATACGTGGCAGGGTGTGCTCACTAACAGATAAATTACTTTGGTCTATTTTGTCTAAGTTGTTTGGTGACAAAGCAGCAGTACTCATAATCTCACCGTTATTAAGAGCCTTTAGAAGCTCGTTTTCGTCGGCAAAGAAGTGAATTTGAAGACGCTTAATATTGGTATTGTAGAGGCTACTTTCAGCAGCTTTCAGTGTGTATTGGTCAATTAAACCAGAGTGATTGTAGACAATGTCATCTATTTGGTAAGGGCCGGAACCAATTGGGTTAGTGTTGTTTTGACTGAAGGGTAGCTGTTCGGTTGGTAGTTCGTCCCAGATAGTGCGAGGTACGATACCGACGGTCAGGTTCTCAATAAAAGGCGTGTAAGGTTTATTGATGACAATGTTTAGTTCGTTGTCACCGAGCTCCTCCACGAGCACACCGTCCCAGTTGCCGCGCAGGGGACTTTTGAGGTCTGGGTTTTGGATTAGAGCGATGGTGTAGGCAACATCGCGAGCAGTTACCTTTGCGCCATTATGGAAATAAGCATCACCACGCAACTTAACATAGTAGGTTTGTCCGTCGTCTGAAAGTGTCACTTCTTCAGCCAGGTCGGGCACTAGATTGCCATCTTGGTTAATTTTCATTAGTCCACTGTAAATAAGCTTTACCATGTCTTGGTCAGCGCGGGTGGTAGCCAAGACAGGGTTAACAAAGCGGGGTGTACCAACTACACCTTCTACCAAAGTACCGCCACTGGTAGGAACAGAGATAGATTTATTCTGACTTAGGCTGATACCGGTGTATACGGCAGACACGAGCAAAGCCACCAATGCAAGCTGTAGTAGTAGACGGTCACTGGTTTTTCTTCGCTCTAGTAAAGAGAAGTATTTTTGAATGAGACTACGTCTCGTATTTTTTTTAGAGTTCATGAGTATTAGGTGTCGCTCACGTATGCGACAGGATAAAGCAATCCAAATACAGGAATAGCTGTTAAATAGACCACTTGATTGTGGTTTTGGTATTTAGAATAAGATGCCCAGTATTACTGTAAGTACAAACAGAATAGCTAGAACGATGCTGGCTCGGAAAAGAAATAGTTCGCTGCCGCGTCGCTTGTGAAATGTTGCACTGAAGTTGTCGCCTCCAAAGGCTCCGCCTAAACTCGATCCACGCTGCTGCAATAGCACTGCAGCAGCTAGTAGAATGGAGAGAATTAGTTGTACATACGGAAGCACTGGAAGTACTGCGTTTTGTATGAATTCCATGTGAGACGATAGTATCAAAGTGAAGGAACTTTGGCAATAGTCGGGGTGTAAATAATTTAAAATATAAAATGACTAACGAGCTGCTTGATAAGGTTTGAGTCCAAAAGAAAAGGCCGGCTCGCTGTCGCTCGCCGGCCCTAAAACATGAATTTTTAATTACAAATGACGAATTTCGAATAAATTTCAGAATACTTAATGTTTTAAACATTTAATAATTATAATATTCAAAATTTATTCGAAATTAAAAATTCATAATTAAAATTATAGAAAACCCTCATTTCTTGAGAGCGTTTTCTCATTTAATATCGACTCGTATATATTGTAGTGGACAATTTTGACACTATATCAGCTTTATATATAATGTCACGCGTACGGGAAGGTTATGTTTTTTCTCGTATTTTTACAGGTTTTTTAAGAAATCCTAAATATTATTTATGTCAGAAGTAAAGATAAAACCATTAGGTGACAAGGTGGTAATTCGCCCCCTAACCGATGAGGAGTCCGGCACAACGTCCGCTTCAGGCATTATCATTCCTGATTCAGCGGCTAAAGAGAAAGGTGACCAAGGTGTTGTAGTGGCTGTTGGTCCCGGAGCGCGTGATAAAGACGGACAGCGTATTGAAATTGAAGTGAAGGTTGGTGACCGTGTGATATTCAAAAGCTGGAGCGAGAAAATGAAAGTAGAAAAGAATGAATATTGGATTATCAGTGAGTCCGACATTTTGGGAATTATCGGCTAATCTAAGAATCTAGTATGTCAAAGGAAGTAATTTTTGGTGAAGACGTAAAGAAGAAACTGCAAAAAGGTGTCGATACGGTAGCAAACGCAGTTAAGGTAACGCTTGGTCCACGTGGCCGCAATGTGATTTTAGAGAAAAGCTATGGTGGTCCCACCATCACCAACGATGGTGTTTCCATTGCAAAAGAAATCACTCTCAAGGACAAGTTTGAGAACATGGGAGCTGAAATTATCAAAGAAGTAGCCAATAAGACCAATGAGTTGGCCGGAGATGGTACAACTACAGCGACTGTCTTAACACAGGCTTTGGTAAATGAAGGTTTGAAGCAAACCACTATGGGGCTAAACTCAATGGCGGTGCGCACTGGTATGGAGCATGCTGCGGCCGATGTGGTAGCTGCTCTCAAGGAGCAGGCTACTAAGATTTCTGGTATCGAGGAAATTAAACAAGTAGCCACAATCTCTGCCGAGAGTGCAGAAATTGGTGAAAAGATTGCCGAAACTATCGATAAGGTTGGCAAAGATGGAGTGGTGACAGTAGAAGAAGGTCAGAGTTTTGGTATCGAGACGGAATTTACCGAAGGTATGGAGTTCGACCGTGGTTATGTCTCACCATACATGGTAACCAATGCTGAACGGATGGAGAGTGAATATAAAGACGCTCAAATTCTCATTACCGATAAGAAAATTTCTACCGTACAGGAAATTCTGCCACTACTCGAGAAGGTAGCACAGGCTGGTAAGAAGGAGTTGGTAATTATTGCCGATGATATCGACGGCGAAGCACTGACAACCTTTGTTGTGAACAAACTAAAGGGAGGCTTTTCCGTCCTTGGTATCAAGGCTCCTGGCTATGGTGACCGCAAGAAAGAAGTCTTGCAAGACATTGCCATCCTTACCGGTGGTGAGGTGGTTACGGAAGAGCTGGGACTTAAGCTCGAAGACACGGAACTATCATCTCTTGGTCATGCAGACCGCGTGGTTTCTACCAAAGACAGCACAACGATTGTAGCTGGAGCGGGGGAGAAAGGCGCAATCGACGACCGTATTGCTGCCCTTCGCGCACAGCTAGAAGGTGTCTCTGGCAAGTTTGACAAAGAAAAGCTAGAAGAGCGCATTGCTAAGCTTGGCGGTGGTGTCGGTGTTATCCGAGTGGGTGCTGCTACTGAGACTGAGATGAAATACCTGAAGCTTAAGATTGAAGACGCGGTAAATGCCACCAAGGCAGCTATTGAAGAAGGTATTGTCTCTGGCGGTGGTACGTCACTAGCAAAGGCCGGTGCGACTGTATCTGAAAAAATGAGTGGTGCCAAGAATCTTACTCGAGAAGAAATGGTCGGCTACAACATCGTTCTTAAAGCGCTAGATGTGCCTTTGCGACAGATTGTCGACAACACTGGTCGCGATGAGGGAGCGGTAATTGTCGAGAAGGTTAAATCTTTCGGCGGCAACGCTGGCTACGACGCAGTAAAGGGTGAGATGGTAGAAGATATGATTAAGGCTGGAATCATCGACCCGGTTAAGGTGGAGCGCGCTGGTGTTGAAAACGCCGTTTCAGCCGCTGGCATCTTACTAACCAGTGAATGTGCTATCGCTGACGAACCAGAAGAGAACAAACCTGCCATGCCAGATATGGGCGGTATGGGTGGTATGTATTAGACATAAGTTATAATACGTTGAATTTTACAAAAGCACGGCGCCGAAGGCGCCGTGCTTTTGTAGTTGCATATTTAATTATTTGCAAAGTAAAAGGGCGAATCAACGCCCTTCTACATTGATTCGCCCTGGCCAGTATCTTGTTCTGGTTTGTCCGGTACCGGTACCAAAGCTCGCGATGGAAACTTCAAGATATTGTTTGCATTGTCACGAATTTCTACCAACAGCTCTGGTCGAAAATTTGCTGCTTCAAAAATCCTTAAGGTTTCCACAGTGATTGCGTTATGGTCACGATCACCATGAATTTTTCTCCATAGTTTTCCTTCGGTGTGGAATTCCGTACCATTTTCCAAAGAACCGAAGGGTGCAAATCTAGACATGGTTTACCTCCTCTTTATTTAGACTTACTTTAATTATTTTTTAGAAAAAAGCAAATACCGTGCTAAAATAATCACAATTACTTAAATAATTATTTAAACATATGACTCCAATGTGGATTGTTGTTGCTGCAATAGCTGTGATTGCTGTTTGGACAATCGCTGTCTATAACTCTTTTGTAAAACTAACTCAGCGCGCCAAAGAAGCGTGGGCAGATATTGATGTACAGCTCAAGCGTCGTTACGACCTTATCCCAAACCTTATCGAAACAGTTAAAGGTTACGTTGCGCACGAGCGTGAGACCCTAGAAGCCGTAACAGCAGCACGTGCTGAGGCTACTCGCATTCACGTCGACGCTGCAAATATTACTCCCGAGCAGATTGCGGCTATGGCTAGCGCAGAAAACGCTCTAACCGGCGCTCTTGGCAAACTTTTGGCGGTAGCAGAATCATACCCAGATCTAAAAGCCAACCAGAACTTCGCTCAACTACAGACAGAACTTTCTGATACCGAAAACAAGATTCAAGCTGCTCGCCGCTTCTACAACGGCAATGTACGCGACCTGGCTATCAAGTTGCAGTCTTTCCCAAGCAATGTCATCGGCAAGATGTTTGGCTTCAAGGAAGAGCAGTACTTTGAGTTGGATGAAAATAGTGTTGAAAGAGAGGTTGTTAAAGTTCAATTCTAATTATGAAAAGGACTTATCATAACAAACTAGTGAGAGATAATATTAAGGATAAAATTGAGTCCAAAGGTGAGGTTTGTGAGGTAAGAGAATTGACTGATGTTGAAGAATTCAAACAAGAGTTACTAAAGAAAATCCTTGAGGAGGCAAAAGAGTTATCAGAAACAACAAATAGAGACGATTTTCTCTTTGAGTATGCTGACTTGATGATTGTCTTAGACTCATTAACTCAACTTATGGAATTTTCTGAAGCTGATATTAAAACAGCAATAGAGGAAAATATAAAAAAGAAAGGTTGGTATAAGAAAAGACATTTCTTACACTGGTCTTAGACCAAATATATGGCTACGTTATACACTGAACAAGGAAAGAATATACGCAAGACATGGTTCTTAATGACTATGTTTTTAGTGTTAATCGTGGCGGTTGGCTATATTACCGCTTGGTATGTTGGTGACTCGTCGATTCTTTATCTAGCAGTCATCTTTGCTCTTGGTATGAATGTGGGGAGTTACTGGTTCTCAGACAAGATTGTCTTGCGTATGACCCATGCGCATCCGGCTACGTTAGAAAACAACCGAGAGCTTTATAATGTGGTGGAGAATCTAGCTATCACAGCCGGACTACCAATGCCGAAGGTATATATAGTAAATGATGCGTCACCCAACGCCTTTGCTACTGGTCGCAATCCAGAGCATGCAGTAGTGGCAGTGACTACCGGTCTATTGGCGATACTAAACCGCAGCGAACTAGAAGGTGTAATTGCGCACGAGATGTCACATATTGGCAACCGCGATATGTTGGTTATGACAGTAGCAGTTGTTTTGGCTGGATTTGTGGCCATCCTGGCGGATATGCTTTCGCGAGCCATGTTCTGGGGTGGTAATGGCGACAGAGACAACAAGAATGCCATTTTCCTAATACTTGGATTGGTAGGAATCATCTTGGCACCGCTAGCGGCGCAGCTTATACAGCTTTCAGTTTCTCGTAAGCGGGAATATTTGGCCGACGCTTCTGGTGCGCTCCTTACCCGTTATCCGGAAGGACTGGCCTCTGCCTTGGAGAAAATTTCTGCTCACGCTGTGCCGATGCAACATGCTTCACACGCTACCGCTCATCTATTTATCTCCGACCCGTACGCTGGCAATGGCGGCGGAATAAAACAGAAAATCTCTGGATTATTTCAAACCCATCCACCAGCTAGCGACCGTATAGCAAAGTTGCGTGACATGAGTTAATAAAATCTTGTTATCATTAATGATAACAAGATTTTTTAAACGGTATTATTATAAGTATGGAAAAGAAAAGATGTTTCGGAAACGGAGAAGGGAAGGAATTTTATGCTAAGTACCATGATGAAGAATGGGCTGTGCCGGTGCACGAGGACCAAAAACTCTTCGAGTTTTTGGTCCTCGAAGGCGCCCAAGCCGGCCTCTCCTGGGAAACTATTCTCAAACGTCGCGCTGGTTACCGTGCGGTTTTTCATAATTTTGATCCCAAAAAAGTCGCCAAGATGACCGACGCAGAGCTCGAAGTTTTGCGAAGAGATGAAAGAATCATCCGCAACCGACTCAAGATTTATTCTGTGCGCAAGAACGCACAAGTCTTTTTGAATATCGAAAAAG
>JBNKMC010000033.1:0-8994 GCA_050292865.1 Minisyncoccia bacterium
AATGTACGGCCCTACACCAAGCATCACGATAGACAGATTGGATAGACCACCACCTGAGAAGATGTTAAGCAAACCAAGGAATTGGTTGTTGGCGAAGAACTGAGCCAAAACGGCCTGATCAACACCGGGAATTGGTAAAGTCGATAGCGCTCGGAAGACAATCAAGGCACCAAGGACAAAGAGGATTCGATTGCGAATCGCCTTGTCGGTGACCATGATTTTTAGTTTGTGAATTAATTTCTGCATGTTTTCAGTCGATTAACTAATCTTTGGATTGTAGCACACAAAGCGTACCGTGCGGTACGCTTCGTGTAAAACAATCTAGGCAACAGATCCACCAGCTTTTTCTATCTTCTCTTTGGCAGAAGCTGATACCTGACAATCACTAACAGTAAACTTCTTGGTAATTTCTCCATCACCGAGAATCTTCACTGCTGGAGCTTTCTTGCGTACTGTAGCAACAACCCCAGCTGCCACCAATGTCTTAGGATTTACAGCTGCGCCGTTTTCTAGTAGAGCCTCTAGACGATCTAGATTCACTACTGTAGCCGGCATTTTGTCGGCGTTAACTGTCTGGGCTCGGTTCACACCGTGACCACGCAACTTAGGCAACTTCTTGATAATGTCACGCATCTCTGGGCGAGTACTGTTACCAGCACGTGCCTTCTGACCCTTCATACCACGGCCAGATGTTTTACCGCGCTTACCGCCGCGACCAATACGCTTGGCAACTTTGCGAGCGATGGTTGGCTTTAGTTCGTGTAACTGCATACTTATTCAGTCTTTAGTTGCTTAAGTGCTTCGACAGCAGCACGAGCATTGTTAAGTTTGTTCTTACTGCGAGAGAAAATCTTAGCAGTAACGTCCTTTACACCAGCCAACTCTAGTACGGTACGTACTGAGCTACCAGCCACGAGTCCGCGACCTGGTGCCGGCATAATCATCACCTCGCTTGAAGCGTACTTAGTGTGTACGTCATGAGGAATGTGTCCGTCTTTGTTCATTGGTACGGTAATCATGGCTTTCTTAGCGGCACGTACAGCTTTCTCAATAGCCAACTGTGTGTCACCAGCTTTACCAACACCAACACCAACTCTTCCCTTCTTGTCTCCGATCACCATTGATACAGAGAATGAGAAACGACGACCACCGGCCATCACACGAGTCACACGACGGATGCTGACAATCTTCTGTTCGAACTCCTGACGTGGACGTTCATCGCGTCGGCCACCACGACGAGGACGACGTGGGTTGCGGCGATCATTTCGATCACCACCACGACCACCGCGTCCGCGAGCTGGGCGTTCATCACGCTTAGACTCGTCAGTCGCAGGTGCATCGGTTGATACCTCTTTGGTATCTGAAGCTGGGGTTTCCACTGCAACAGCGGCCTCCTCGTTTGTAGCTTCCTGCTTTTCTTGTTCTGACATAAATTATGTTTAAGGTTTAATGTTTGTTTGGTTTGGGGCTGTGAAATTTTGGCTTCGCCAAAATTTCACAGCCCTCCCACTTAAAACTTAAGTCCTGCTTCGCGAGCACTGTCTGCCAAAGCAGCAATAACTCCGATGTACTTAAATCCTCCGCGGTCGAACACTACTGTTTCGATACCGGCTTTTTTAGCTGCTTCAGCAATAGTCTTGCCGGTTGCAACTGATTTTTCTGTTAGGTTTGCTCCCTTCTCTTTACGAGTGTCGGCAGCAGCCAAGGTCTTACCTGCTTGATCATCTATCAATTGTGCATACAGAGCTGTATTACTCTTGAAGATAGCAAGGCGAGGCTTAACGGAATCACCGGAAACTTTTGCGCGGATACGATTGTGTCGACGCATGCGTGTTTCTGATTTAGCTTGTGTTTTTTTCATAGCTTAAAGTTACTTAGCTCAGAGTGTTTAAGACTTTAAAATTGGATGCTAGAGCGTTTGCTGGAGGGAGGCTGGCGAGGGAGGTGTAGATAGAACTACATTGACCGAGCCAACCGACTGAAGCAAATGCTATAGCGCCGATTTTATGTCTTAAACAGCTTTCTTGCCTTGCTTACGAATAATAAACTCACCCTGATAACGAATACCCTTACCCTTGTATGGCTCAGGTTCCTTGACCTTGCGTACATTGGCAGCGAACTGACCAACTGCATGCTTATCAATACCAGTGATAGTGATAACGTTCTTTTCGACCGTTGCGGTAATTCCTTCCGGAACTTCCATAATAACTGGGTGTGAGAAACCAACGTTGATAGTTAGTTTCTGACCAGCTGCTTCGGCACGGTAACCCACACCTTCGATTTCTAGCTTCTTCTCAAAACCTTCGGTTACACCAGCAATCATGCTACGCAAGATTGAAGCGTAAGTACCCCAAAGGGCGCGAGACACCTTAGAGTCATCAGCTGGCTCCAGAGTAACTGTTGTACCGTCGATGTTGATTTTTACTTCTTTCTTAACCTTAAGAGTTAGAGAGCCTTTTGGACCCTTAACTGTCACTACGCTGTCGGCTAGAGTCATCTCTACGCCATTTGGTAGTTCGATTGGTTGTTTTCCTAGTCGTGACATATTACTTACCAGATTAGGAAGAGCTGCTCACCACCAACATTCTTCTCGCGAGCCTGTTCTCCTGTAAGGATACCGGCTGGAGTAGAAAGGATGACGCGACCCTTACCAAATTTAACTGGATAAATTTCTGATGCCTTAGCATACAGTCTTCGACCTGGCTTACTAATACGCTTCACATCGGTAATACTGTGTGAACCGTTATCGTATTTTAGGTTTACGATAAGCTGCTTGTCAGCAACCTTACCTTCAGCTGAAACCTCAGCTACATAACCTTCGTTTTTTAACACATCCGCGATAGCGTGCTTTAGCTTTGAGTACGGCAAGCGTACTTCTTTCTTCCCTACCATACCAGCGTTCTTTAGCTGGATGATGAAATCTCCTACTGTGTCTCCTACCATGATGATTTCTTAATACCTGGTATATGACCTTCTTGTGCTGCTTCGCGGAAACAGATACGACAAAGGTCGAAGTCACGCATGTATCCGTGCGCACGACCACACTGATCGCAACGACGAACAACACGAGATTTGAACTTAGGCATGCGTAATGCCCGAGCAATAACTGACTTTCGTGCCATTATTTATTCATTATTGTTTGAAGTGGTATTGCGTAGATGTCGCAACCGAACCTTCCTTATAAATCCGACCATCGCCAGGTAGCGCTAGTCTTCTACAAACCCAAACATCTAGACAATCAGGCTTATATTGCGCACTACTATACTAAAAAACCCCAAAAAAGCAATAGAAAATCAACAAAAACAGGCGGCACCCGGAGGGTGCCGCCTGTTTTGTTGTTTTGTTGTTTTGTCTAGTATCGCAATTTGAGATACCAAACTGGAGATATAAACCGTTACTTTTTATTACTCCTTAGTTTCAACTTATTCTTTTTCAGCGGTACCCACTAGTTTCTAAGTAAAATAATCACTTCGTAATTATTTTACTAAGAACTACCGGGCCCGTCTCGCCTGTTTTAATTCTAGAAAAAAAGAATTAAAAACATAGCTGCGACTCTTACCGCTGTCGAAAGAGAAACTATTCTCTTTCTAAAAAGAATCGTTACTCAGTAACTTCTTCTTTTTTCAGCGGTAAGCCGATGTGGCGCAATAGCGCCTCAGCTTCTGCTTTGGTCTTAGCTGTAGTCACGATTGTGATTGCGAGACCGAAGACGTCTTTGATTTCTTCGTCGGTTGTTTCCGGGAAGATAGAGTGCTCTTTGATGCCTAGAGTAATGTTACCCATTTCATCAATAGCAGTTGCCTTAAGACCGCGGAAGTCGCGAGTCTGTGGCAAAGCAATGTTGATAAGCTTGTCTAGGAAGCTGTTCATACGAGCACCGCGCAATGTCACCTGGTAACCAATGATGTCGCCCTCACGCAACTTGAAAGATGCGATAGAAAGACGAGCTGGTCGTGGTGAACATTTCTGTCCAGTAATCTGTGCTAGACGGTCCTGGATAAGCTCAAGCTTGTGCTTGTCTTCGATTTTACCGGTACCGGTAGAAACGATAACCTTCTCAATCTTAGGTGCCTGATTGACATTTTTGTAACCAAAAGCGTCTTTCAGAGCTTCGAATGAACCGGCAACTTTTTCTTTAACTGTTTTTGTAGCCATAGTTATATAGTCTTACCAGTGGCTCGTGAGACACGAACCTTCTTATCACCTTCGACCTTGTAACCAACGCGTACCGCTTTCTTACCTTCCATTAGAGAAACGTTAGAAACGTGGATTGGCATTGGGATTTCGACGATTTGTCCTTGAGAACGCATACGACGATTCTTCTGGTGTTTGGTAGCAACGTTTATACCTTCAACAGTCACTTGTTCTGTTTTAGCGTAAGTGTGCTCTACCTTGCCGGTCTTACCCTTGTCTTTACCAGCAATCACCATCACCATATCTCCTTTTCGAATTTTCATATTCTTAGATAATTATGAATGCTGTTAAACAACTTCTGGGGCTAGAGAAACAATCTTCTGGAAGCCTGCTTCTGATAGCTCGCGTGGAATCGGACCAAACACACGGTTTGCTTTTGGTTCTTTCTTTTCCTTGTCGACCAACACAACAGCGTTGTCGTCAAAGCTTACATAAGAACCATCTTTACGACGGAATGGTTTGCGCTGTCTAACGACAACACCACACACAACGTCTTTCTTCTTTACGCTCTTACGTGGTTCGGCTGTCTGTATAGACAGAATCACCAACTCACCTAGTTCAGCGTAGCGCTTCTTTGATCCACCAAGGATCTTGAATACGCGACCCACCTTACCACCTGAGTTATCAGTGATCTTCACGATTGTTTGTGGTTGAATCATAGGTTAATTATGCTTTAACGAGAGTGAAGCGCTTGCGCTTACTCATCGGACGTGTCTCTTTAATTTCGACCTTCTGCCCTACCTGAGCTGTGTTACCAGCATCATGGACTAGGTATTTCTTAGTGCGACGCATGTACTTTTTGTACTTTGGATGCTTCACGTATCGCTCTACAGCGACAGTGATAGTATCCTGCATCTTGCTAGCAACCACTGTACCCTTAAGTACGCGACCACCAGCAACTGCAACGTCTTTAGTATCTTTTTCTGCCATACTCACTATTTAGTTTCGTTAGCTTGGTCTTTGCGACGTGCATTTAGTAGAGTCAAAGCACGAGCAACGTCCTTCTTGTCACTTCGTACCTGACGAACATTGCGAGTAGCGCTGCCAGCATTGCTGAAACGGAAAGCACGAACGGCTTCACGCTTCTCTTGTACTAGCGCAGCTAAAGACTTATCGTCTTTTTTCTGCATATCTTTGTATGTACTCATAATATTACTAATTACACGCGAGTATCCTCACGACGAACAAACTTAGCCTTGAGAGGTAGTTTGGCAGTCGCTTTGCGAAGAGCTTCACGAGCCACTTCTTCAGGGACACCTTCGATCTCGAATAAAATTCGACCTGGATGAACTTCAAACATGAAGTATTCTGGATCACCTTTACCTTTACCCATCGGTACTTCAGCAGCCTTCTTGGTTACTGGTCGGTCTGGGAAAATACGAATCCACATTCGTCCGGTTTTACCCATAGTACGACTAATCACACGGCGAGCTGCCTCGATTTGAGTAGAACGTACACGAGCTTGGGTGGTAGCTTTTAGTCCGTACGAACCAAAGGCTACGGTCACACCACGAGTATCAGCGCGCAGTAGCTTCTCTGGATGCTTACGCATCACCTGCCACTTACGGTGCTTAACTTTCTTTGGAAATAACATAGGCCTTTAGTTAAGCGTTACGGCTGGTGCGGCGAGCTGGACGCTTTTCTTCTTGCTGTCCTGCCTTTCGGTCACCAAACACATCACCTCGATAAATCCAAACCTTAATACCAATCACACCGTATGGCAGATTAGCGCGCTCACGAGCGAAGTCGATGTCGGCGCGTAGAGTTTGAAGTGGAATTCGACCTTTTTTTAGTTCTTCACGACGAGCCATGTCGGCACCACCAAGTCGTCCTGAAACGATGATACGAACACCCTTAACGTCGCGGTTAGCCATAGCTTTTTCAACGGTCTGCTTAAGCACTCGACGAAACGGCATACGCTTCTCAAGTCCTTCAACAACCATACCAGCTACGATAGCTGCGCTACTTTCAACTGAACGAACCTCCTCAACATCAATCTTGATTTCTGGTTTTTCAGATAGTTTTAGCTTGCGAAGTAGCATATCAACCTCTTTGCGAAGTTGGGTTGCTCCCTCACCACTGCGTCCGATAACTAGGCCCGGGCGAGCGGTTTTGATAAGAATGCGAAGTGCTTTCTCATCGCGCTCAATTTCGATGGCATCAATAGCCATACCTTTAAGCTTCTTTTTAAGTAGAGTGCGAATCGCGTGGTCAGTACGGATAAACTCACGATACTGACGTGGAGATGTCGCAAACCAGCGGCTACGCCAATCACGGTTGATGCCCAGTCGCTGTACAAATGGATGTGCTATGTGTGTCATATCCTAATTACAATTAACCGAGTTCAACGGTAATGTGACTGTTGCGCTTGTTGATAGGTGAAGCGGAACCTCGAGCCCGAGGCATGAAACGCTTGATCACTGTACCTTTGTCAACTGCCACCTTTTTAATAATCAATGTGTCTGGATTTTTTCCAGCCTGTGCTGCGTTAGCTGCGGCGCTGCGAATCACTTTTGCAAATGGTTCTGCGGCACGCTTTTCTGCAAATTGTAGAACTGCTAATGCATCTTTTACCTTCTTTCCGCGAACGAGATCAGCTAGAAGACGAACTTTACGCGGAGACTGTCGGTAGTTTTTTAGAACTGCTTTCATATCGTAGCGCTAGATTATGAAGCTGCTTTTGCTGCTTTTGCGGCAGCAATTTCAGCCTCCTTCTTCTTCTGATCAAGTTCCTTCTGCATCTTACCTCCGTGGCGATAGAACTTCTTAGTTGGTGAGAATTCACCGAAACGGTGACCTACCATATCTTCGGTTGGAAGAACCTCGATATGATCCTTACCATTGTGAACACCGAAAGTGAATCCAACCATTTCTGGAGAGATAACTGAAGCGCGAGTCCAAATTTTGATTGGAGTCTTGAATTCTTCAGGTTTCTTACCTTCGATTTTCTTAAGAATTTTCTCGTCCACATACGGTCCCTTGTATAGAGATCGTGACATAGATTTAACTTAATCAATAACTTTTAATATCAATAAAGACAACATTCTCCTGAATGCTGCTTCATTATTCTGTAACGGTTTATTGTTTCATACCTCCCTGCCAGGGGACATATGTAACGAGGTTAGAACGGCGCTATAGTACGGGAAATATAGGGTAAAGTCAAGAAAAACAACGAGCAGCGCAGCTGCGACTATGTTTTTCTTGTGCAGTTGCTTAGTGGTATGAGCCCCTCTCACCTGGGGCTCATACCACTTAGCAACCTGCCATCGACTCTCGGCAACCATTGCCTTCACTTCGCGTTTCTTGTGCAATTAATTTAGGTGCAGGAATAACACAGGATGCGAGAGTAATAGAAGGGGTGTATGGATGACGACAATACACACCGTCCATTATTGACACAAGGCTGGTTCCCCATCGGGGAACCAGCTTTTTCTTTTGGAGAAGAAAGATTTATTGCTGATTTTATGGTACAAAGAGGTTTGAGAAGAAAGGAGTTACGAATGGGCATCAACCACGACGACGGTGAGCAAGGCATTGGTCAACCGACAGACCATAACACGAATCATCAGTCACAAGACATTAAGAGTACTGATCAATTTGCCAGATGGGTAAACCAACAAGGCAAAAGTTTCTCATCAGAGCCGGAATCACTATCTAGACTCAGAAAGCATGAAGACATGCTAAAAAGAATCAAAAAAACCATGGAGATGCTTGAGGGAATATACAGACAAAACATGGGTCATTACCCTCAACTGGATGATGATTGAGACAGTCCTAAATCGGGGCGCCGGTGGCGCCCTTTTTCTTTGGTTTTTTGTGTTAAAGTAACCGATATGGCAAAACCACGTGGTAGAGAACACACTTCCCTTACCGAAACAGCTGCGCTGGTGGTGCGGGAATTAAAGAAACTGCCAGGAATAAAGATGATTGCGCCGGGTGAAATACGGACGGCGCGGCGAAGCCGCGCCGGTTCGCGGTTTGTTACTGCCAACTTCACCACTTCTGGTATGGAACTACTTATTTCTGGACAATCAGTACAAAGGGTCGCAGTACATACCAGCGAGCCAGAGACAGTATATGAGGAACTTAAAAAGGCAAAATCGCTGCGCGATTTTGCCTTCAAAAGCCGTGAACGAAAACCTGGTATTTAATCTGATTTATGGATTGAATATTTGGTAAAGTTTGTTGATTAGTTAGCAACACAAAAGCCCCGCGGCTACGCCGCGGGGCTTTTGTGTTCTTATTCCGGCAACTCATTATTTATTCTGAGGAAAAATGAATGAGTTACGAGGCATAGGAAGTAAATGATGTGAGTGGGACTGGTAGTCCAGTGAACATCATTTACTGAACTATAACGAAGCAAATCGTCATTTTTACCAGAATAAACTACATCATTTTCACGTCGATGTTGACACCAGACGGAAGAGAAAGATTGGTCAGCGCCTCAATTACTTTCGCGCTCGGATTCATGATGTCGATAACACGCTTGTGCATACGCATCTCGAACTGTTCTCGTGCATCCTTATGCACGAATGATGAACGGTTGACCGTGTACTTCTTGATCTCGGTTGGAAGCGGAATCGGACCAACTACTTTTGCGTCGAAGCGCATAGCAGTGTCGATAATCTGCTTTACCGAAGCGTCAAGAATCTTGTGCTCGTAAGCACGGACACGGATTCGCAGCTTTTGGATTTCTCCAGCTGACGCCTTTGAATCTTTCTTAGTTGTTGATTGTGTTGCCATAATATTCATTGCAAAGATTGTTTAAACAATTCTTTGTATTAAGGTGCTGAGATTGCC
>JBNKMC010000034.1:0-8766 GCA_050292865.1 Minisyncoccia bacterium
CTTACCGAGGGTGGCGAAGATCATGGCAGAACACTCAATGTGCCAACCAGGGAAGCCTTTGCCCCATTTGCTATCCCAACCAAGTTCGCCATTTTTCCAGACTGCAAAGTCGGCGTGATGTTTCTTCTCGGGGTTTTCTTCCACTCGGGCGCCGCTCTTTAGTGCTTCGACATCGATGTTGCCCAGGCGACCATAAGTAGGGAATTTAGCAGTGTCGAAGTAGACACCGTCGCTGGTTTGATATAGGTAGCCTTTTTGATCCAGAGTTTCTATCAGAGCAATTTGTTGTTTGATGTAGTCGCTGGCCCGAGAGTATTGGCTCGGTGGCATGATGTTCAGAGCTTCCATATCGTCCTTAAAGAACTTGATGTACTTATCAGACAAAATACGCATATTCTCGAGAGAGACATCGAGACCTTCGCGCCTTAGGCCTTTCATCATCTTGTCGTCACCAGAGTCTGCATCGGAGGTTAGGTGACCGAAGTCTGTAAAGTTGATGGTGTGGTTTACTGAGTAGCCATTGATTATTAGGGTGCGCTTAAGAATATCTGCAAAAGCGTAGGCACGCAGGTTGCCGATATGAGCGTAATCGTAGACAGTTGGTCCGCAAGAGTACATCTTTACTTCGCGTTGATTTAAAGGTTCAAAAACCTCCAGAGTGCGTGACTCGGTGTTAAAAAGTTTTAGGGGAGGGAAGTTGCTTGGTTCGGATTTAAAAAGATTAAACATACATATAGTATAAAGTGAAAAGTTTTAAAGTCCAAAACCGCCTGACTTTTTGGTTTAAAACCAGCGTTTGTATTTGAAGAACACAAAGAAGGTTACGGAGACAACCAACATAATGCCCACAATAATCCAGAAGTCACCAGGGCGGCCAATGATTGGAGTGGTGGTGGTATTCATACCAAACATAGAAGTGAAGAGGGTGAGCGGGAAGGTGATGAAGGCCAGGATGGTAAACATCTTCATTACTTCGTTTTGTTTGGTGGTCAGTAGGGCGTTGTTGGTGTCACGCAAATCTTCGATGGTGCTCATGAGAGTATTTAGATTGCGATTTACACTACGGTAGTGATGTTCTAGGTCGATGATCTCTGTGTTGTGATTGCCACCAAAGGCTGTATCTATCACCTCGTGCAGCTGCTCTAAGGCCTTTTCATGCGCCTCAATAGCTTGGCGGAAAACAATCAGGCGTTTGGTGACATGTGATATTTCAAATACCATTTCTTTTTCTTCACCATTAAAGACACCTTCTTCTACATCTGCGATGCGAGCTTCGAGATAGTCTAGCTTCAAGTGCATGGCATCGTAGAGTTGGTTAAGGAGGGTGAAGAATAATACCAAAGTACGGTTCTTAGACTTGGCGGTTTGTTTGCTGTGAAGCATACAAACTACTTCGAATTCTTTACCAAAGCGATGGATGGCTTCGATGTCCTCAAAGCGAATTGTGATGAGGTGTTTGGGGGTGACGATGAATTTGATCTCGTGTGGATGGTCGATGTCTGTGCGCTTTACGATGGGGAAGTCCAAGGTAATCTTTAAAGCGTTTTTCTTACCAACCGCTTCAGTACGCGGGGTCATCGAGGTAAGGTCTCCAGCCAGCTCAGGCGGGACGGCGCATTCTTCAATAATGTCGCGAATCTCCTCCGCGGTGGGGGAAAGGACATCGAGCCAAGTCAGATTGTTGTGTTGGTAGCGATTTATCATAAAAAGAAAAGATCCAAGACAGATTTTGTTATTAGTATTTTATCACGCATTAACAGGTTGGCTTTTGAGTTGTTCAGGGTTTGTGTAATAATTGAAAACATGACAACAGATGAAGTACGAAACAACTCTAACGAATTGAGTAATGGAGAAAAAAACACCACCACACCATTGTTATTGGGAAGTGGTATGGCTGTGTTATTGGCTGCCGCCGCATTCTTTTCTGGTTTACATATCGGTTCATTGACTGACCAAAACAACTCTCAGACTGCCAGCTTGCTTTCATCACTCTTCCGCACAAATGTCGCGGTTAGTGAAGAAAAGTCTAACCTTGATGAATTTTGGAATGTCTGGGGTTTGCTTGATGATAAATTTGCACTCTCTAGCTCAACTGAGCAAATTTCAGATGAAGAGAAAATTGAGGGCGCGATTAAAGGTTTGGTCAAAAGTTATGGCGACCCTTATACCGTTTACTTCCCAGCAGCTGATGCCAACATGTTTGAACAAGATATCTCTGGTAACTTCGGTGGAGTTGGTATGGAGGTAGGTTTGCGCGATGGCTTACTTACAGTGGTGGCGCCATTACCCGACACTCCAGCTGAACGTGCCGGTATTATGACTGGAGACAAGATTGTGAAGATTGATGGTCAGTCAACCGAAAGCATGAGCGTTGATGAAGGTGTTCGTCTGATTCGCGGTGAGGTTGGTACGACTGTAGAAATGAGCCTGTATCGCGAGGGTGAATCAGACTTCATAGATGTTTCGGTAGTGCGCGACAATATCTCAATTCCAACTGTTGATACTAAAGAAGAGAACGGCGTATTCATTATTTCTTTGTACAGCTTTAATGCTGTGGCTGAAGCCAAAATGCAGGACGCTTTGCGTGAGTACATTAAGAGCGGTGATAAGAAGTTGGTCTTAGACTTGCGTGGTAACCCAGGCGGCTTCCTACAGAGTGCTGTATCAATCGCTTCATACTTCTTGCCTTCAGGTAAGGTGGTAGTGCGTGAAGGGCAGGGTAATGATGATGATAAGCTGTACCGCAGCAACAACAACAGCCTCGGTGCGCGACAACCGGAAGAAATGGTCATCTTGGTCAATGCCGGTTCTGCTTCTGCTTCTGAGATTTTGGCCGGAGCCTTGTCTGAACATGAGGTTGCTACTTTGATGGGTAATACAACTTTCGGTAAGGGTTCGGTGCAGGAATTGGTTGACCTACCAAGTGGAGCTTCACTTAAGGTAACTATTGCTCGTTGGTTTACACCTGAGGGCAAGTCCATCTCAAATGGTGGTCTTGATCCTGACGTCTTTGTGGACCGCACTGCTGAGGACTACAATGCTGGCAAGGATCCACAGTTGGAAGCAGCCATCTCTTGGTTAAATGGTGATAAGACAGTTGGAACAACTACCAAGAAAACAGCCATAAATATAACTCAGTAAAACAGCCTACCAGGCACGAAAAAGACAGTTTTTAAAAACGGTCTTTTTCGTGCTATACTCGGTCAATCAAATTAGTAATTTAATTGAAACAGGATGAAAGTAATTCTCTTACAGGACGTAGCAAAGATTGGTCGTCGTTTCGACATCGTAAACGTGGCGGATGGCTATGGACTGAACAAACTAATACCTCGCGGACTAGCCGAAATGGCCACACCTGAAAACCTGAGAAAGGTAAAAATTCAGGCAGAACAAACAGCTGCTCTACGTGACGCGGCAGACGCATCCTTCGCTTCTGTTGTTAAGTCATTGGAGGGTAAGGTGGTTGACGTTTTGGTTGAAGCCAATGAGGATGGCAAGATGTACCAAGCACTTAAGCTAGATGATGTTGTGGCAGCGGTGAAGAAAGCAGAAGATGTGGACTTGTTGCCAGCATCGGTTGTTATCAAGACTCCGATTAAGCAACTTGGTGAACATCAGATACAGTTGGTGTCAGGTGCGCAAGAGGCTGTTTTGACCATCAACGTAATATCCGCATAAATAACATGCCTGACCTAAAATCCATTACACCAATTTTGGCAGTAATTGTATTTACCGGCTTGTTAGTTGCTTCTCTTACTTGGTTTGCAGGCAGGGATGTGTCAAAGACGCAATTACTGACTAACAATGAGGGGCAACTCGAAGAGCTAGGTGGACCTTTAACACCTGCAGAAAGAGAAGTTAAGCAAGCGTCAATAACAAACAATATGAATCCAACAGCAATTTTCAACACTAATCAAGGTGTTATCAAACTAGAATTATTCGCAGATCAGATGCCTATTACAGTTGGCAACTTTGTTGCTTTAGTGGAAGATGGTTTTTACAACGGTACCAAGTTCCATCGAGTTATCGACGGATTTATGATTCAAGGTGGCGATCCAAATTCCAAGAGTGATGACTCTTCTGTTTATGGAACTGGCGGCCCTGGCTACACTATTGAAGACGAGTTTGTGGACGGTGAGCTTCTAACTAATACTCGCGGTACCATTGCTATGGCCAACACCGGTCAACCAAACTCTGGCGGTAGTCAGTTCTTCATCAATACCGTGGACAATACTCCTCTAGACTTCAACAAGGAACCTCTGACTTCTAGACATCCTGTATTCGGTCGAGTGGTAGAAGGTATGGATGTGGTAGATGCGATTTCTAAGGTGGCAACCGGACAACGCGATGTGCCGGTAGAGCCAGTGATAATCGAATCGGTGACGATTGAGTAGCGCTTCTTAACTAGTAAAACAAAAAAACCATCCGAGGGGTTAAACCCCTCGGATGGTTTTTGTTTTACTTCAGGGTGGTCTTGGTAGTTGGTAGATAAAAAGCGACGGGGCCTTTGGCCCCGCCGCTTTTTATCGGTAGTTGATTTATGCAGCTACTACCTCAACTGACTTCTTAGTGACGGTCTGGCCATCAAAACGGGTCTTGCGCACGTTTTTGAAGGATACTTTTCCGTCTGTCATGGCAAATAGTGTGTGATCCTTACCAGCTTTCACATTTTTTCCAGGCTGAACCTTAGTACCACGCTGACGCACGATAACCTGTCCGGTTTTCACTGCTTGACCGTGGTTGGTCTTTACACCTAGATATTTTGGCTGTGAATCGCGTAGGTTCTTTGCACTACCGCCCGCTTTTTTATGTGCCATACGATATAATTAAATTAGCTGGCATAATATACTAGATATAGAGACTTTTTTCAAGTCCAATTTGTGGTTTTATGAAATTCGACACTGAAGAGATGAAAGAAAAAATATGGCGAAAAACTGAGTATTTGGCCTCGGAAGACTCGTTTTACTACACGGTTGTGGTTTTATTGGTGGCTGTATCGTCCTTTGGTATTGGTCGTTGGTCTTCTTATTACTCCGCAGTGCCAACCCAAGAGTCGGTCGCGACTGTGGTTATGGCGACTGCCGCCACATCTTCATCAACCTTTTCTAATGATGTTACTTCCGGTCAGTACGTTGCCTCCAAAAATGGTGCTCGCTATTACGCCACTAGTTGTTCTGGTGTCTCACGTATTAAAGAAGAAAACAAAGTCTTCTTTACCACTGAAGCCGCCGCCCTCGCCTCTGGCTACACTCCGGCAGCTAACTGCAGTGTTCTCAAGGGTAAATGAAGTCCGACACTCGTACTTGCTAGCAAGTACGAGTGTCGGACTTCATTTACCACTCAATCGGAGTTAGATTGTGTTGTTTTAAATATTCGTTGGTTTTGGAAAAAGGTTTGGAGCCAAAGAAGCCATTATGAGCGGAGAGTGGGGAAGGGTGAGCTGATTCTATAACTAGGTGTTTGTCGCGGTCGATGTTTTTGCCTTTCTGTTTGGCGTAGTTACCCCAGAGAATAAAGATGACATGCTCTTTTTTGTCAGAGACTTGCTTTATGACTGCGTCGGTAAATTCTTCCCAGCCGAGGCTTTGGTGCGAGCCGGCTACGCCGGCTCGCACCGTCAACGTGGCATTTAGAAGTAACACTCCCTGGTCTGCCCAACGCTCGAGGTTGCCATTGTCGACTGGTTCTGTGCCTACGTCAGATACAATTTCTTTATAAATATTTCGCAGTGAAGGTGGAATTTTGACTCCTTCTGGTACCGAGAAAGACAGTCCATGAGCCTGGTCGGCGCCATGGTATGGGTCTTGGCCGATAATCACCACCTTCACATTTTCAAAAGGGCAGTGAGCAAAAGCATTAAAGATTAATTCCTGTGGCGGGTAAATTGCTTCACTTAGATAAGCTTCTCGCACTTTTTCTGAAAGTGATTTGAAGTATTCTTTCTCAAACTCTTCTTCCAAGACTTCACGCCAACTTTTTTCCATCCTTACTTCCATTACGGGTATTGTATCAGAAGGTGATATAATTTATTAGTAAAATAATTTCCTATGATAATTCTTGATATAGAAGCCTCTGGCACAGAGTATGAAAAGCACTCCATTGTGTCTATTGGAGCGCTGGATTTTGATAATCCTGAAAATCGCTTTTACGAAGAGTGTCGTATTTGGGACGGTGCGCACATCATGGAGGGCGCGCTTGAAGTGAATGGCTTTACCGAAGCAGAAATAACCGACCCGAGTAAACAAACTGAAGCCGAAGCAGTAGAGAAGTTTATGGAGTGGACTAAAAGCGTTGGTGAGCGAACTATCTGCGGACAGAACCCTAGCTTTGATAGGGATTTTGTGCGCGCGGCCGCAGGCCGCGCGCACCTCGACTGCCAGCTAGCTTACCGCACAGTCGATACCCATAGCTTGTGTTGGATGCATATGATTAAGAGCGGACATCAGATTCCGATGGATGAAATACATCACCACTCTAAGTTGAATTTGGATGAAGTCTTAAATTACTGCGGCATACCAATGGAACCACAGCCACACAATGCCCTTACTGGAGCAATGTCACATGCAGAAGTTGCCGCCAGGCTTCTTTATGACAAAAAACTTCTACCTGAGTTCTCTCAATACGAAATTCCTTGGCTTTGATAGTTATCTATTAAAACAACCAAGTAATAGACAAAACAAATACCATAAAGAAGCCGGCCGTCAGCACAGCTCCTGCAGCCATGTCTTTACTACGCCCAATGTCATCGTGTTTTTCTGGATGTATGCGATCCAGGGCGGCCTCAAATGATGAGTTTTGTAATTCTGTTATCAATATTAAGGCGTAAGACAGGCCTATAAATAATATTTCCGTCTCATTCAGTGGTTGCAAAAAGTATACAAATAAAGCAAGAACACTAGCCACACCATAAAATTGGAAGCGATAACTCCTATCATTACGTAAAGCGTAAAGAATACCTTTGATAGGATAAATAAATCTCCTTATGTGATATTTAAACATGTATTAATTATACTTTGGATAAATGGATTAGTCGCTGTAGCTTGGTGATATAATATAACCTGTATGGCACTATTGAAAAAAACAAAAACTAAAGAAAATCACGAAGACGACATAAAGTATTGTCGCATTGTTACTGACTTATTGGATCACAATGGTGACGCCATCGAATCTTGGCGTGTCTTCCGTATCATGTCTGAGTTTGTGGAGGGGTTTGCTTTGCTTCGCAAGTACGGTCTAGCTGTTACTGTTTTTGGTAGTGCGAGATTTTCTCCATCTGACCCCTGGTACAAAGAAGCCGAAAAATTAACCGCCAAGTTAGCCAAAAAATGCTTCACTGTTATCACGGGTGGTGGCCCAGGCATTATGGAGGCCGCTAATGTGGGTGGTTTCAAAGTTGGAGGAAAATCGGTTGGTCTTAATATCGAACTGCCAATGGAGCAAAAGATAAATCCGTATGTAACTGAGTCAGAAGACTTTCATTATTTCTTTTCTCGCAAGGTGATGTTGAGCTTTGCCTCTGAGGTTTATGTTTATTTCCCGGGTGGCTTCGGTACCATGGATGAATTTTTTGAACTCGTGACTCTTATTCAAACCAGGAAGATTAAAAAAATTCCAATTGTTTGTGTTGGCAAAGACTTCTGGGGACCTCTGGTAGATTTCTTTAACAACAAAATGCTTAAAGAGTACGGCACTATCAGCAAGGAAGATATGGATATATTCCAGGTGGTGGACGACGCCGAAGAAGCTTACAAATACATCATGAAGCACATCAACATGAAGGATGTGAAGCAGCAAGTTTAATCATTATCCACTATGAATGAGTATATTAAGACGTTGGATACATTCACTTTGGAGAACATACCAGATTTGGATGTGGCTGTGTTGGGAGCGCTTAGTATGCTTAGTCATCAGTCTGTTCCAGAGCTAGACTTGTCACATCTTCAAAGGCCATTGGTACTAGGAAGTGTGAATGCCTTTCGTACCGCCCAGATTATTTTTTCTGACGTCGAAGCAACCTTTGCGGACGAGTCTTCTTTCACTGCTGCTTTAGTTCATCCAGAAAAGTTTGATGGTGTTGTGGTGGTAAGTGCGTCTGGTAGCAAACACGCGGTAGCCATGGTGGTTAGGGCCAAAGAGGCTGGTTTGGATACTTATCTGATAACCAATACCGCCGATTCTCAGGCCAGTGCGTTGCTTGATGACGAGCATGTATTCGTATTTCCTAAAAATCGCGAACCATATACCTACAATACTTCCACTTATCTCGGCCCGATATTAGCCCAGACAAACGAAGATCCAGAAGCATTGCTAAACTTCTTAGAAGAAGAAGTGTCGGCAAAATTACAAAGTAATTTTGCCGACTACACCGCCTTCACCCTCATCATCCCGGCAATTTTTGTACACGCTCGTGGCATGTTACAAACCAAGTTTGATGAACTATTTGGCCCAATGATTACCGGCCGTGTCTTCACCGAAGAAGAAATAAAACACGCCAAGACTGTTGTTCAGTCCGACAAAGAATTATTTATTAGCTTCGGTGTTGAGAACAATTACTACGGTCAGCTGGAAAACCGTCTTTCTGTACCGATACCAAAGGCTGCTGGTTATGGAGCGATTATTGTCATTGCTTATTTCATAATCGGAAGAATCCAAGCTGCTCACAAACCATACTTCAAACAATCTATCGAGCGCTACTGTAGAGAGGCTTCCGAAATCTTCGGACAGAATATTAAACCAATAGTGGAATAAATTACTCAAGACGAGCGG
>JBNKMC010000035.1:0-8636 GCA_050292865.1 Minisyncoccia bacterium
CATGAAAAGTTAGACCAAAAGATACTTGGTTATATTGCGGAAGACTCTGCCCGTTACTATCGCCTCGTGCCTCTTAAGATAGAGGACGATGTTCTATTGGTGGGAGCTAACAGGCCAGACGACCTCCAGGTTAAAGAGGTGCTCAACTTCGTTAGTACCAGGTTTAACATCCCTTACAAAATCGTTTTCATGCTCGACAGTGATCTCGAGTTGGCTCAACGAGCTTACGAATCACTTACTGGTGAAGTGGACGAAGCACTGTTTTCTCTAGGTAAAGAGTTGGAGCAAAAAATTACTGAAAACAAAGCAGAACAAGAAGGGATGTCTTCTAAGGAAGAGTTGTCTCATCTGAAGGAAGATGCTCCGGTGACAAAAATTGTAGCCACTATTTTGCGCTATGCCGTTG
Organism: Minisyncoccia bacterium; assembly: GCA_050292865.1. Classification (GTDB taxonomy): domain Bacteria; phylum Patescibacteriota; class Minisyncoccia; order Phycocordibacterales; family UBA918; genus OLB19. Next base: position 407 of record JBNKMC010000035.1, read on the forward strand.
ATGGTGGAGCTTCCGATATTCACATCGAACCAACCGAGACAAACGTACAGGTGCGTTTTAGAATTGACGGCTTGCTACAAAAAAGTTTGGAGCTGCCACACAAAGTCCATGCTGCGGTGGTGGCGCGTGTGAAAATTCTTTCCAACATGCGTCTAGACGAAAAGCGTCGTCCGCAAGACGGACGTTTCTCCGCTACTTTTGATAATAACAAAATTGACTTCCGTGTTTCTGTTTTACCTACTAACCATGGAGAGAAGGTGGTTATGCGTATCCTCGACAACCAAAGAGGTGTTGCTACTCTAGACGATACCGGTATTTCTCCTTATCACCTAGAAACAATCAGACGTATTATTAAAGAACCATACGGAATCATTCTTATCTCTGGTCCGACTGGTTCTGGTAAGTCAACCACGCTTTATTCTATGTTGGGTGAAGTAGACAGAGACACTAAGAACGTTCTTTCGTTGGAAGATCCTGTCGAATATAACATTGAAGGTGTCAGCCAATCACAGGTGAGACCAGAAATCGGTTATACCTTTGCTAACGGTTTGCGTACTGCACTGCGTCAGGACCCAGACATTATCATGGTGGGTGAGATTCGTGATAAAGAAACTGCTCAGCTGGCTATTCAGGCTGCCCTTACCGGTCACTTGGTATTGTCTACCATTCACACCAATAACTCTATTGGTGTAATTCCTCGTCTTATCGATATGGGTGTTGACCCATATTTGATTGCGCCGACTCTAAAGATTGCCATTGCTCAGCGCCTCTCTCGTCGTATTTGTCCTGGTACTGGTAAGGAGATTCCGGTTGAGGGAGCCATAAAGATGATGATCGATAAAGAATTTGAAAGTCTGCCGTCTCAATACAAAAACAGAATTCCTGATAGTAATACTGTTATGGCGCCGGAGCCATCAGATGATTGTCCATCTGGAACAAAGGGACGTGTCGCGGTGATGGAGGTATTCGAAGTCGATAATGAGATTCAGGATTTGATTCTAAATGGAGGTTCTGAAGAACAGATGCTTGAGGCAGGTCGTAAGAAAGGTTTCATGCCAATGAAGGAAGACGCTATTATTAAAGCTCTTAATCACGTAATACCGTTTGAGGAAGTTAATACCTTCAGTACAAAAGTCGATGACGGTTCGGTAAATGAGGAAATGGGTTATGGTGGACATGTGGAGGACGTGGAGGCACCTACTCTCACCCCAGGTACTTCTGATGTTACTGCAACCGCGCCAGCGATGCCTCCTACACCGAGTCCTGAAGCTAGTCCAGCAGAAACAGCAACTCCAGGGAATGTAGATTTGGATAATGTTTAGGAGTGGGTATATGAGAAAACAAAAGTGCGCAGGCGAAGCCTGCGCACTTTTGTTTTCTCTGGTGATAACCAATTTAGCCTATGTCTTTTGTGACGTATAATGAAAGTCATGAAGATATTACTGGTAGATGATGATGTTTTACTGCGCGATATGTATATCACCAAGTTTAAAGAGTTGGGTGATGAGGTGGTGGGTGTAGAAAGTGCAGATAAGGCTTTGCAGAAACTAAAAGAAGAGAGCTTCGATGTTTTGATTAGTGACATGATTATGCCTGGTACGACAGGTACAGAACTGGTAACTAAGGTCAAATCTGATCCTGCTTATCAAACAATCGACTGCATTATTCTTTCTAATCAGAGTGAAGCATCCGACATCGATGCGGCTAAGAAAGCGGGTGTGACAGGATATTTGGTAAAGGCAGAACTGATACCGAGCGAAGTGGTAACAAAGGTGCATGAGTTAGTTAAAAAGTAATTATTGGTTTAATAAAAAAATATGCCAGCAGTAGATTACAAAAGAGAGTTGAACGATTTGATACAGATTGTTTCAAACGAAGGTGGTTCAGACCTACACTTTGCCGTAGGAGACCATCCAGTGATTCGTGTTACGGGTTCTATAATTCCTCTCATCAAAAAACCGATTCTAACCGAGCAAGATGTTGATGGTTTTGCTCGGGTTTTAATGAACGACAAAAAGTACGAACAGTACACAACTAACTACGAGACAGACTTCTCTTATGGCAACAGCGAAGGTATTCGTTTTCGTGGTAACGCTTACTTCGAGAAGGGAACCAAGGCCATTGCCTTGCGTCTCATTCCTAATGTTATCCGTACATTAGACGAACTCAACCTGCCACCGATTCTTAGTAGCTTTGTTGAGAGACCGCAGGGATTCTTCCTCTGTGTGGGGCCAGTTGGTCAGGGTAAGTCAACTACACTGGCAGCCATGATTGATCATATCAACGAGACTCGTACCGACCGCATCTTGACCATCGAAGACCCGATTGAATACATGTACGAAGAGAAGAAATGTGTCATCAATCAGCGTGAGGTTGGTCTCGATACAGAGAGTTTTGAAACCGCTCTCAACTCTGCCTTCCGTCAAGACGTGGATGTTATTTTGGTGGGTGAGATGCGCAATCCTGAGACCATTGCTACTGCAGTGACAGCGGCCGAGACTGGCCACTTGGTGCTTTCTACCCTACACACCAACAACGCAGCTCAGACAGTTGACCGTATCATCGACTCTTTCCCAGCTGCTCAGCAAGATCAAATCCGTGTGCAGTTGGCTGGTTCGTTGGCTGGTATTTTCTCGCAACGTCTTATTCCGCGCATTAGTGGCGGAATGATTCCAGCTTTTGAACTTCTTATTAATAACAGTGCGGTTGCCAATCTTATTCGTGAGGGTCGCACTCATGAGATACAGACTGTTATCGAAACAGGACTGGAACAAGGTATGGTAGACATGAACCGTACTTTGGTAGAGTTGGTAAAGAAGGGTGAAATTACAGTAGAAAATGCGTTTGCGTATTCAGTAAATCCAAAAGGACTTGAGCGTTTGATGTAGTATTTGTAGGTTTGTAAAAGAGCCGCAAAAAACACCTGCCTAAAAAGGCAGGTGTTTTTTGCGGCTCTTTTACATCACGTCTCTATCTTTTACACAAACCAGGTGTTTATAAATACCCCTTCTTGCTTCATAATGTAAGTATTATATAAAACACTATGATCTTTTCTTACAAAGCCATTGACCAACACAATACACCGCGCGAAGGTACTGTGGACGCCACTAGTATAGACTCTGCTATTTCGACTGTGCAGAAACGAGGCTATACAGTTATATCGATGGAACCGATAGAGGAAAAAACCTCTCTCTATAATATCCAGATAGACTGGTTCCAACGCATAAGCCGCAAGGACGTCGTTATCCTTTCCCGCCAGATGGCCACTTTGTTTGATGCACAGGTATCAGCTTTGCGTATTTTCCGCCTCTTGGCTTCCGAATCAGAAAACCCTCAGATGCAAAAAATACTTGGCAGTATTGCTGACGACTTGCAATCTGGTAGCTCTATCTCTCGCGCCCTATCCAATCACTCCGACGTATTTTCTCCTTTTTATATCAACTTGGTTCGAGCCGGTGAGGAGTCTGGTTCGCTTTCTCGTTCCTTCAACTACTTGGCTGACTATCTGGACCGTTCATATCAGCTCGTTAGCAAGGCCCGCAACGCCATGATTTATCCGGCCTTTGTTATTGGTGTGTTCATCTTGGTTATGAGTCTTATGCTCACCATGGTGATTCCGCGTATCGCTCAGATTCTAACTGACTCAGGACAGGTACTACCTATCTACACCCGTGTTGTTATTGGTTTGTCGTCTTTCATGACTCACAACATCGGTTTCATCCTTGTTGGTTTGGCCTTGGCTGGATTCGGTTTTTGGCGCTTTTCTCAGACCGAGGTAGGTAAGCGTTCAATCGACGAATTCAAAATCACTATTCCATACATAGGAGACCTTAACCGCAAGCTTTATTTGACTCGTATTTGTGACAACCTTTCTACCATGCTTGCCAGTGGTATCTCCATGGTGCAAGCTCTTGAAGTGACAGCCGACGTGGTAGACAACTTAGTCTACAAAGAGATTCTTGATTACACTCTCTTCGAGGTGCGTAGTGGACGTTCTTTCTCCGACACTATCTCAGAGTACGAAGAAATTCCCGGTGTCTTGGCACAGATGTCTAAGGTGGGAGAGGAGACTGGTAAGCAATCAGAGATTCTTAATACACTAGCTGTCTTTTACAGAAGGGAAGTAGACAACGCTGTTGATACTCTTATCGGTCTCATCGAACCGATTATGATTGTGTTGCTCGGTTTGGGAGTTGGTGTTCTTCTTGCGTCGGTGCTTATGCCTATTTACAACCTCACCTCCTCAATCTAAAAACCTGGCGACTAACTTTGTCAGACTGCGAAAAAAGGCCTTCCCTGGACACTTGTCCCAGTCAGGTCTTTTTTTCTTGTCTTCCTCGTTATTCATCCAGGTTTTTAGATTGAGTAACCTCAATTTAATAAAATTTGCGCATTACTGCGTTGCGCTTCGGTAAATTGAATGTCACCGTACAATAAGTACGTCTCCATTCAATTTCCTCGCGCGCCTTGTACTGCATCTAATTCTATTAGATTGAGTAACCTCAATTTAATAAAATTTGCGTATAGCTTTGTCGTTACGCTGAAAATAATATTCACTGGACACTTGTCCCATTCATATTATTTTCAGCTAGACTCCTCGCTCTACATCAAATTTAACTAGATTGAGTAACCTCAATCTAGTAAAATTTGCGTCCCCATCATTATGCACACTCTTTCGTCATTCCTGCGCAGGCAGGAATCCAGCTTATCTAAAAAACGAGGTTAACAGTCGTACTTTTAGTATTTAATCCTGGATCCCCGTCTACACGGGGATGACGGTGGGGGGGCGCGAAACACCCCTTTTTAACTTTACTCACATCTCTTCAAAAACACTTGACAAATTTTTATAATCTGCTATGATATTAGTAATGTTTCATAGCCACAATGTTGTGGCACAGTAAAGAGGAGTTTGATATGAAACTGTTCGTTCTTGCTGGCATCTTTGCCGTACTCGCCACCTCGGCTGCCACGGCCGGCTCCTGTCAGTCGGTTGAAAATTACAAACTCGTCGTCGTTGACGACGAGTCGCTGGCGAAAGCCAGTGTCAAGACTCGCCGTTGGCTGAAAGAAGTTCCGGTCTGCTTCGATGCTGAAGCAGAAATGCTTCACATAGTCGGAGTCGCCAGGAGTTTTCCGGTCAGCCATCGTTACGACGATGGCTACGTCCAGTGGCTCATCAAAGTGGTCGACCAAGAAGTCGACTATGAGCTCGACACGGCCGAGCCGGACACTGTCTACGCCTACATCCTCGACTGATGTGGGTTGACAAGTCCACCAAGACCCCGCCCGCGTTGCTATCATGGCATCGCGGACGGGGTTTTTCACATCTTAAAAATAATCTCGCTCGCATCCAAGGTATACTTATTGCATGAAAGCAATTAAAGATTTTTTGTCTCTAGTGGTCTCAATGATCAACTGGAGATTGGTAATTGCCGTACTAGCCGTGATAATAATCGGCGGGTATGGCTTTTTGTGGGCCAAGAGCCACAATTTTTTCTTAGACTGGTTTAAGACTACCGAGATTGTAGAAATACGAGAACCTAAAGGAACTCTGTATGTTTCTATGGCCAAGTATTCTGATCCTGTCAGTATTATGAGTTTGGACTTGTCGGCATCTGTTGAACAGGGTTTTCAGTCTTATATAAAAAATTCATCAGCATCTTCGTTACAGTTACATAAAAGTAAAGACATCGACAATCTTCCTGTAGATTACTATGTATCATCAGTTTCTAACGACGATGGTATAGAGGTTTATACAGATATATTTGCTAAGTATCAAGATGACATATTAGAATCTTTTCTACCAAATCGTCACAACTTGACACAGATACGTCACTTGTCTTATCCGCTAAACAGTGAGTGGCTACTCTTTAGTGCTAAAAACAAAGAAACTTTCGCTGCTGCCGCTAACTCTGGTGAGATTCTTTCGGTTGAGTCACGGGGCATTTACATTACCAATCCTGTTGAAGAGAAAACGTATAGAATGGCAGCGGGCAGTTCGCCAGCTTTTTCACCTACCAGTAATAGTATTCTTTACTTAGGTGCAGACGGTCTTAAACAGATTTACTTGGACAGATCTGGGGATCCAATGGTAAATATCAACTTCGGCTCCGAAGGCACAGCCTTCGGTGAAAACATGAACCTGGCCGTCTCTGAAGACGGAACAAAAATTGCTATCACTTCTCCTAACCAAAGCGCTCTATTTGTAGGTGACATCACTAGCTGGGACCCAGTAAAGATAGAAAATGTCTACTACGCTGACCAGCCAGAAGAGGGTGCTTTCCCCAAAGCTTATTATTGGCCAGTCTTCTCTCCAGACGGTGAATTCTTAGCTGTTCAAGTCACAGATTTTGTTACCAATGACAGAGAAGAAAATCCTCGTATTGAGATTGTAGATTTGACTACAGACACTGTGGTACGGTCGATATCACTGGAAGGTTATGACTTCAGTCGAGCGTTTATTGATGAGTGGGATTATTAAAACAAAATTGAAGTATGACTACATATAAACAAAATTCAAAATTACCTTATGCATTTTTATTCGTTGCTGTATTCTCTGTTGAGTTATTTGTGGCAGGAATGAATCCGACAAGTGTATTTGGTTACGAACCTATGGATACAACTGTAGATGATCCTGTTCGAGAAGCTGCTGATTATTATTCTGATCATGATGTACCTATCAGCCGTCCTCCTGATGATGATGATGATGATAAAGGCGGTGGCGGTGATAGTAGTGGGTCAGGCGGTCATCCGCATAGGCCTCATGATGACCATGGCGGTGGTGGTGGCGATGGCCCTGGCTACACGATTACCCAAGCTGAAGTAGATAAAGCTCTCGAAACCTGGCGTGATTATCTAGATTCAGCAAGTAGTATGACTTCTGCGCAAGCAGCCGCATACGCTGCCACTCTCTCCGGCGCAGATAAACTCGCGTTCGAAATCGCTCGTGGCGCTGTCACTGGTCGCGGCACGGTTGTAAATGGAGACAAAGTAGTAGTCACAACTTGTAGTAATGGTCGCGGTGGGACTTGGTTAATCGAAGAACCACCGGTGGTAAAGCCACCTAAGTGTACCGGTTCTCACTGTGACCCCAAAGACCCACCTAAGAACACACCTGCTTCTTGTCAGTATCTTCTAGCCAACGGACGCGCTGGTAATGTCACACTAAACAAGGCAGGTAAGGTAACTCTCTCTTGGCAAACTTCTGGTTCTGGCAACACCATCAGTATCAGTCCAAAACCAGGTAGTGTAAAAAACAACGTTGGTAGTCGAAGTATCTCAGTTAATAAAAGTACAACCTTTGAGTTAACGGTTAAGAACAACTATGGTTCTGATAAGTGTGCGGTACAGGTAAACGTTGGTTCTGGACCAACCAAGTGTACCGACGCTGACGCTACCAATTATCTAGCAGAAGAGGCTTGTACATATCCTAGATCAACCGGCAATCCAACCGTCTCAGCTGTCATTGAAGCTCTGGTTGATGTTTCTGGTGGACAGTCCAATAACTCACCTGCTGTTGCTCATGTGGGAACTCAACCTGATACAAACTTCTCTGGCGTATATAGTGGCAATGACCGTTATGTGTCTGCCAACAAGGAAATATACCTCCGTTGGAAAGGTGTCCAAAGCAACGGCAAAGTAGCAAACTACTGTACCGGTACAGTACCAGGCGACTTCACTGCTCCAGGACACGCAGCAATTGGTTCCTTTGAGAACGGAGACGGTCGCGGCAAACCATACCCAGGCTTAGCAAATGGCGAATCCAAAACTTATACCGTCCGTTGTTTCAACGACTACGGTTCTGCCACAGATTCTGTCACCCTAACCGGTGTCACCGACTTCACCAACCTTCCACCAACCATCACTGCTAACGGCAAGGAAGATGTATTAGTCGTCCCCTACGGTACTGACGTAGACATTGCTTGGAATCCTCAGAACAATCCAAACTGTTCACTATCAAACAACTTGTCCGGAGCCGATGCTTCACAAGCTGGTAGCAAAAAGATTAACGCCACTGGAGAATCCACCTATACCATCAATTGTGGTACCGCTGGTTCTAGTTCTGTTCGTATCATAGTCTTGCCGGTGTTGGAGGAGACCTAGAAATTAAGGAGGCTTAAGCCGACTATAATTTCGGAAATACTCCTGTGGTGGACCTAGAAATTAAGGAGGCTTAAGCCGACTATAATTTCGGAAATACTCCTGTGGTGGACCTAGAAATTAAGGAGGC
>JBNKMC010000036.1:0-8612 GCA_050292865.1 Minisyncoccia bacterium
CCGACTTACAAAGCAATTCGGAAACCAGGTCTCTTGCGGTGAAGTGTAGGCAATAGTGGTTAAGAGTCGATGGTAGGACACTGGCGTCTTAATGAAACCTCATGGTTTCCTTAGACATATAATGAGATGAAGTGCGAGGTGAGAAGCGAACACTTGGAGCTTCGCAAGACCTTGACTGATATTTCTGGAGTTTGCGAACTGAAATATCGACAAGGTGTACCGCCTCCGTAAGAGACAGGAGGAAAATGATTTGAGTGGGACACAAAGTCCAGCGAAAATCATTTTACCGAACTGCAACGAAGCAATTCGCTCATTATATGTCTAAGGTGGCGTTTTGAGCGTTAGACTGAATAAACGACTTTCGACTAGCCACATCGGTACCCATCAAGATATCAAATACTTTGTCAGCTTCCTGAGCATCTTCAATGGTTACTTGCTTGAGTAGTCGGTTTTCTGGCTGCATGGTTGTCTCCCAGAGCTCCTCGGCGTTCATTTCACCAAGACCCTTGTAGCGCTGGATACGATACTTAGATTTCTTAGCTGCTTCTTCCTCGGCTTCTTCTGTCTCAATCTCCTCACCTTCTTCTACCACTTCGGGTGTGTCTTCTTCTCCAACAATAGCGAATTTTTCCGTGTCAGTGTAAGCGTACCAGGTCTCCTTCCCTTTCTGAATTTTGTATAGCGGCGGTTGGGCGATGTATACATAACCAGCATCTACAAGTGGGCGGAAATAACGGAAGAAAAGAGTCAGTAGCAAGGTGCGAATGTGTGCACCGTCGACGTCGGCATCGGTAGCAATAATAATCTTATGGTAGCGAAGCTTAGACTCATCAAAGACGTCCCCTACTGCGGTACCGAGGGCAATCACTAGGTTTTTGATCTGCTCACTCGCTAGCATTTTGTCGATACGGGCACGCTCCACGTTCAGAATCTTTCCTCTAAGTGGAAGGATGGCCTGAGTACGTCGGTCGCGACCCATCTTGGCACTACCGCCGGCTGAGTCTCCCTCTACGATGAAGAGTTCTGATTCGTCTGCTCGTTTGGTCTGACAGTCGGCCAGCTTACCGGGGAGTGACATACCCTCAAGTGCACCCTTGCGAAGCACACTGTCCTTCGCTGCCTTCGCTGCTTTGCGAGCCTTCACCGCGATAACTACCTTGTTGATAATAGCCTTGGCATCGTCTGGGTTTTCTTCTAGGAAGGTTTGGAATGCTTCACCGAAGACAGACTCCACAGCACCACGGGCTTCTACCGAACCGAGCTTGCCTTTGGTTTGACCTTCAAACTGAATCTCTGGCATCTTTACCGAAACCACCGCAGTGATTCCTTCTAGTACGTCGTCACCTGAGAAAGCGCCGTCTTTATCCTTGATGAAATTGTTCTTTTTGGCGTAGTTGTTGAGGGTGCGGGTAAGGGCGGTTTTAAAGCCTGTTACGTGTGTACCGTGTTCTGGGTTGTAGATGTTGTTAGCAAAGGCAGAAATACGAGCAGAGATGTCGTCTACGTATTGCAAAGCTACCTCGACAGATAGTACTGCAGAGTCCACCTCGTTCTTCTCTACGTAGAAGATGTTTTTGTGAACTGGTTTTTGGTAGTGGTTGTTAAAGGCTACCAGAGACTTAAGCCCACCTTCGAAGTAGAAAGTCATACTTGGTACCTCGAGCTTGAGGTCAGCCACGTAAACCGTATCGGTTAAGTCCTTGGTGGTTAGTTTAGCTTCGCTTTCTCGTGCGTCGATAACGGTGAGCTTCATATCTTTCACCAAGTAGGCTTGCTGACGCAAGTGTCCGACAATTTTCTTCCAATCGTATTTTACTTCTGGGAAGATGGTTGGGTCAGCCTGGAAAGCCACGATGGTGCCTTGGAACTTTGTTGTACCAAGCTTCTTCACCTTCGCCTTGGCAATACCAATGTTGTATTCCTGCATGTAGTGGCCGCCGTCTTTGTGAACATCCACGCGCGTGTGTGTAGAGAGAGCGTTTACCACCGAGACACCTACACCATGAAGACCTCCAGACACTTTGTAGCCAGATTCGTCCCCACCGAATTTACCACCGGCGTGCAAGGTGGTCATAATTGTTTCTAGAGCAGATACTTTTGTCTGTTTATGGATGTCTACCGGAATACCACGACCGTTGTCTACTACGCGGATGTAGTTGTCAGGTAAGAGAGTCACTTCGACGTTGTTAGCAAAACCACCCATGGCTTCGTCGCGGGCGTTGTCGAAGATTTCCCAAATCATGTGATGGAGACCTTCTGGACCAGTGGTACCGATGTACATACCAGGACGTTTACGTACCGGCTCCAATCCTTCTAGAACTGAAATTGATGAGGCGTCGTAGCCTTTACTCTTGGTGTCTTTAGTTGCTTTTTTGGCGGGTTGCTTGCTTGGCATGAATAAAAAAGTTTGTCTGAAAAATAATCGATATTATAGCAAATTTTTCAACTAAAAGCTGGTTGATTTTCATGCTTCTCGTGGGTAAATACTGGCATTATTTTTATTATTTGGTATGCTGTCGGCTGTTTTTTTGAAGGAGGGAAGCATGAAATCTGTTGTAGTTCGCACCAACGCCGAAGGGACGTTTTTCTGGGCTGGAGGCAGTAGTTGGACAAAAAACAAAGCTGAAGCTGTCATGGTTGACTCTTCGCACGTAGGTTCCTTCTTGTGTACTGCTCGCTGTCAAGATGTATCTCCCGGTGAGGGTGCAAAATACGACTGCGAATCTGTTTAGCAGATAAAGTGCAGTAAAGGCCGGCATTCCAAAAATCTTTTAGATTTTTGGAATGCCGGCCTGTTTTTTAATTCTTATTTCTGTTTACCGCACCTCCCATCCTTGCCCCGCCACAGCGGCGTAGACAAAGTCCATGACTTCGTTTACCTCGCTGTCGGTGAGTGTTTTTTCATATGACTGAAAGACCAAACGAAAGGCGTAACTGGTGCGACCGTCTTTGGTAAATTCATCAAACAGTCTGGTGCGGACGCGAAGCCCACCGGCGTTTTCATTAAGTACCTTCTCTACTACCTCGGCGCTGGTGCCTTCAGAGACCCAAAGGGATATATCCCGACTCATAGATGGATAAGTTGAGAAAGGTTGGTAGTTTATCTCGTCGGCTACCGGAACTTGGTCGTACTCGGTAGGGTCTGGTAGTTTCTGAAGTAAATCAGACAAGTTACACTCAGCTACTCCCTTCTCAATACTCCAATCGATTGGAGTACCTAACTTTTCTACTAAGTCGTCTGTTACTGACTTTATTAGTTTGTCTTCTTTGCCAGTGTAGCCAGATGGTTTTAGTCTTAGGCCGAAGGTCAGTGACACATGTTCAGCTACAGAACCTTCTGCTTGAGAGAAAACTGTACCAATTTCAAATACGCGTGTGTCGTCTGTGCCGAGCAAGTCTGTATGGTTGGCATTTTTGTCCAGTACTTCAGAAATGTTTTTTATCAGACCTGAGCGCAAGAAACTCTTATCGCTAGCCAGGGCATTTTGTAGTTGAATTTGATCTTTCTTGCAGAATGATGAAGTGATAACTTCTGAAAAACCTTGCTCGATAAGAATCTGACGGATTTTTTCTGAGTAGTAGTGACGCTTGTTTAGCTCGGTAAGAACGGCTTTTTCTGGCGCGATTGAGGCAACATGGTCATAACCATAAATACGTCCGATTTCTTCGATGAAGTCTTCAGCGATATTGAGGTCGGTACGCTCCCAAGGGCCAGTGGCGGTAATCATATCTCCTTCCAGCACTGCCTCACAACCAACTTGCTTGAGTATCTCCACCATTTTTTCTCCGGCGATATTTACACCAAGGAGGCGGTTGGCTTTTTCTACTGACACAGTCACTGCTTGGTTTTCTGTTGCCGTCAGATACTCATCTACAGTTCCCTCATATTCACCACCAGCGATATCGAGTATAAGCTTAATGATTTCGTTTTGTCCGAATGGTGGCAGGTTGCGAGAAGGTTCGTTTTCGAAGCGTTTTGAGCCATCAATAACGATACCAAGTCCGCGGGCTGTTTTGCGGATGGTGGTTGGATGGAAGTGAGCCGCTTCAACGATGATTTTCTTTGTTCCGGCGTGAACTCCAGCAAATCGTCCGCCCTTTACGCCAGCCAAACCAATCGGTGTGTTGCCTGAACGGTCAACGATAAGTAGCTCGCTACCGGTTAGCTCGATGTCGCGATCTTCATCCTTGCCTCCTTCGGCAATTAGACTTACCCCCTCTCCTTCTTTGGCGAAGCGTACGCCAAACTGCCACTTACCATCAACTTGTGGAAAGAGGTCTGCGTCATACGCGTGAAGCGGTTGACCGATGGCGAACATGACATAGTTGGTAGCGTCAACGATATTGTTGATAGGTCTTTGACCAATAGCTAGTAGGCGCTCCTTGAGCCAGTCGGGAGATTCTTTTACCTCTACATCGGTAATAAGCGAAGCAGAAAAGCGAGGACAAGCTTCTTTATCTTCTATCTCGATTTCGATAACATCAGTTGCTTTTAATTCGAGTTCACTGGTTAGAGGGTCCTTGGCAAGAGGTGTTCCAGTAATGGAAGCTAGTTCGCGAGCGATACCGCGATGACAAAGACAATCAGAAGAGCGGTTTGGTAGCACATCGACATCAATGATAGTGTCACTTCCCTTCTCTTCAAACTCTTCAATTTCAAAAGCGTGTGAGCCGAGCAAATCAGCCGCGTCTTTAGCGGTTAGGTCTGTCTCTCCTAGATATTCTTTTAGCCAGTTCCAAGATGTAATCATAATTTAGAATTGATTAACGAAACGTAAGTCTCCGGTGTATAAATCGCGTATGTCGTTGATACCGTATTTCATAACTGCCAAGCGGTCGATACCCATACCAAAAGCATAGCCAGAGTATTGCTCTGGGTCGATACCAGCCTCGCGAAGGACATTTGGATGCACCATGCCGGCACCCATAACCTCGATCCATTTGTTGGCTAGTTTGCTGTCGCTACCCTTTAGCATCATGTCTACTTCTACTCCAGGCTCCACAAACGGGAAGAAGCTCGGACGAAAGCGTATCTCTACATCGCCACCAAAGAACTTCGAGAAGAAGTATTCAATAACACCCTTGAGATGACCAAGGTTTATATCTTTGTCGACACAGAGACCTTCTAACTGGAAGAATTGCGCCTCATGAGTGGCGTCGGTGGCTTCGTTGCGGAATACTTTGCCGGGCACAATTACGCGAATTGGCGGTTCGTGCGTATCCATAAAGCGGGCTTGTACAGGAGATGTGTGAGTGCGAAGCACCATTGGTTCGCTAACATCTTTGTCTTTAAACCAAAAAGTATCCTGCATGTCGCGGGCTGGGTGGTCTTTGGGTACGTTGAGGCGGTCGAAGTTGTACACCTCGGTCTCTGCTTCTGGGCCTTCGGCAAATACGAAGCCGACCTCGGCGAAAATACTGTTAATTTCCGCAATCATCTTGGTGAGCGGATGTTGATGTCCTTTAGTCATGAAAGATATAGTAACAAATAATCACCAGCTACCAAATTACGATTGTAGCTTCGTGTAAACTTCTAAAATATTTTTGCCATCCTCCACAAAGATGCTGCCACTATCTATAAGCATTTTTAAGTCCTTGCCTGGATAAAGCAGTTGGACATTTTGCCAAGCGCGGTCGTCTATCTCTGTAACATAAATACCGTCTGAAAGATGTATGATCACCAAGTCTTCGCTTTCTGGCAGGAAGTCAAAGTATTTAACTTTTTTATTCTGGTCGTTGATTTTGATTTCGGTGCGACACATTTGCTTGCCCAGCAGTTCCTTGTCTGTCAGATCTGTTGTGCTGGCAAATTCTTTTTCTATCTCCGCGTACACGTGTGAACCATACGCTAAGGCGGTGCTTTCCGGTCCGGTGTAAGTAACACAATAGTAGTATGGTATGTTGTTCATATTACCCGTCCATACTGCCACTATTGAACCTTCAGACTCTCGCAATTCTTTGTCACGAATCGTCTTAGTGGTAGTGGCTACTAAGGCTTCTTCGCTGGTTGTTCCAGTGCCTGGAAAAACGAAGCGACGCTCGGCTGATTGACGGAGTTCGTATAGTTGTCGCTCGGCAGAGGTGGAAGCGAATAAGGTGGTTAGGTATTCGTGTTCAGGATTGGAAATGAAATCAACCTTGCTCTCACTGCTGGTAGCAAATAGAGTGTTGGTGATTGATGTAAAGTCCAGGCTGCTGGTTGCTGAAGGTTTTACAACTGCTCCACCATCCTTTGTTAGAAGTGGTGCTATTAGTCTTACCTGTGGCACTAGGGGTAGGTTGAAGCTCTTTACCTCCGTTACAAAGTGAGCGTACACTGGGAGTTCCTTAGACCAGGTTGCCAGAGCTTCGTTTTGAGTATGGATTTCGTGTAGTCCAGCATCGACATCTTGAATGTAGGCCGCGTTTTGGAAAATACGCATGTCTGTCACTTGTTTTTCGTCCACAAAGATAGCGGTGTCTTTGGCGCCGGATGATAGATAGATACCACCGACTGTTCTGATGTTGCTACTATCGCCAGAAAAATCAAAACGATAACCAGTAGCATAAAAGACTAGTAGCGGGACAAATACAGCAAAAATAGTAATAGATAAAACAAATAACAGCCGTCTGTGACGTCGAGAGAGTGGTTCAACTGTTGGGTATGGTGTCATATTAAATTCATTATTTACCTGTGGGCCTAGTCTTTGGTGTTACCCAGAAGCCCATGTATTTTCCTAGCATCAATCTAGATTGCGCATCTAGCCCTGGAATAGCACTGAAGATGATCATGGTGACAGGGACTAAAATCCACTGCAGGGCGAGTGTAATGTATCGTAGACGACTCTTTCCTTCTGGACGCGGCGGCAACATGGTAAGAGAAATAATTGAAGATACCACCAATCCAAACATTGCGATGGTCAGCAGGTTGCGAACAAGGATTGGTAGGTTGTATGAAAGGACTGTTTGGTGGAATTCATGAGTACCAAGAAAGATCGGAGCCCATCCAAGCAAGAAAAGCATGATTGGGTTGGTAACCAATGACCAGTAGCCCTCGGCCTGTTGGAATGTGATAACGATTTTCTTGCGCAGTGAAATATTTTTATTCTGCATGAAGTGGTAGATCACATACGGGAAGTTCTCCACGCCATAAGTCCAACGACGATGCTGCTTGTAGATGTTTTTAATAGTCCCCCAGAAAGTTGATGCCACATTCGCGTCCATGGATACAGGGTAAGACAGTGGTACAACGTCGTACTCCCCATCATTGGCCATAAGCATGTTCCAGTAGACACGTGAGTCTTCACTCACCATGTTGTTCTGCCAGTAACCAATCTCGTACAAGGCTTGGAAGCTTACTGAGTGAGATGAGAAAGTAGCCATGCGTTCAGGACGTTCTTGTTGAACCATTTCCCAGAAAGTACTACTCATGGCTACCACGCGGGCAACAGCTGGTGCTTCCCAAATGTTGTTATTGAAAATCGGCACCGGTTGGAATGATGTTTTGAGAGGGTGCTCTGCTGTCATGAAGTGCCAAATAAGGCAGTTGAAGTACTCTGGATAAAGGACTGTATCAATATCAAAAATAGAAACTAAAGTGTGGTTGTAGCGTATGCCGTGTGGGTCTAGTAGTTGTTTACGAGCTTCTTCGGCTGCGTAAGCAGCATTGGCACCCTTACCTGCCACTTCTCCAACCACATCAGCTGGGTGGGTAGTAATGAGAAAAGCACCGAAGTCAGCACCCCACTTATCCTGCATTTTCTTTGCCAACTCTTGAGCTGACTCCCCTGCTCTTTCTTCGGCTGCAAGAACCACCAAGATGTTTTTCTTGTCGTAATTTACCTTTGCCAATGAAGCGAGTGTGGCATCGATGATTTCTTCTGGTTCTTGATAGAAAGGTAAAATAACCATCTGGTAGATGTGTCCGTATTCAAAACGTTCGATCATGCCGTGCCAGTCTGTCTTTAAATGGTCACGCAGACGTTTCCAGTTGTATCTAAGATGATAAGAGAGGAAGGCGGTTTTTAGTACCCAATAAATAGCAAAACCAATGATGAAGTAAGCGGCAAAAAATGGTGCGTAGTTAGACATTAGGAGAACTCCAATAAGAGTTAGCCAAGCGAAAAGGCCAGGGATAATTTCTAGGGTGCGATAAACCCGCCGGTTCTTGCCGGTTAGTTCTGTTGCTCTACCCACCTTAAAGTCTGCCCGTCTGGCATAAGGTAACAGATGTGACTTGTCTGTCATACGTAGGCCGCAGTATATACCTATTTCGGCTTTAAATAAAGGGTTTTGTTATAGAATAATTTGATTATAAAATATAAAGCCTTGCTTTTTTCTGATAATTTGTAATAATTCTGCAACTTCAATTACAAAGAAATTTGCATTGGAGACAATTGAATAAGCCACCTTAGCTCAGATGGCTGGAGATGAGGAAGTCTGGGAGACTTCCGAATGACTTGTTACAAGTCGGCTCTCTGGTTACCTAGCTGATGTTGTGAAAGTGAAGACAATTGAATAAGCCACCTTAGCTCAGATGGCTAGAGCAGCCGACTTGTAATCGGCAGGTCCTCGGTTCGAATCCGAGAGGTGGCTCAGCGCAGAAAAGCCCCCCTTCAGGAGGGCTTTTCTCG
>JBNKMC010000037.1:0-8347 GCA_050292865.1 Minisyncoccia bacterium
CTAATACCGACCCGCTTATTACCATTACCCGCGTTAGCACCTCGCCAGATTACCGCAATGTCACCATCTTCTTTACCACCATTCCTGAAGGACGCGAACATGACGCACTAATCTTCCTCAAGCGTAGCGGCCGCGAACTGCGTCACTACATAATGAAAAAGAGTAACCTGAAGATAATTCCCAACCTGGACTTCGACCTAGATGTTGGTGAACGCCATAGACAACACATCGATGAGCTAGTAAACGAAACTGGTACCGAGAGTACCTTCGAAGGGTTAGAGGACAAAGAATAATAAAACAAATAAGGGCTGGCGCGATGCGCCAGCCCTTTTGTTTTATGGACGATTATGATTCATCAAATCATCCAGATTGTACCAACCCGCGAATGAGAGAAGCATTTGAATCGAAGAGAGATGTCGATTCAACTTCCCCATTTTAAAGTCGCCGTTTTCTTCAACATGATTCTTAATGTTTTCACACAAATAACATGCATGTTGCAGAATTTCTTGCTTGGTACAATCGGCGAAAGAACGATTTGGGTTGATTCGCAGTGGCGAAACACCCACTTCATTAAGTTGGTTGCGGTACATAGCAACCACCGAGAGAATTTTCTCAGACCTCATGGTATCCTCCTTAATCTGAGATGACTTTACAAGTTTAACATACCTATCTTGGTAAGATTATTCATATCAACAAAGCCCTAGCAAATTTTATTCAATTCTGTTATACTGCTGGCCACAAATAAATACGCGCGGGTGGCGAAATTGGTAGACGCGCTAGTCTTAGGAACTAGTGGAGCAATCCGTGGAGGTTCAATTCCTCTCCCGCGCACAAAATGAAAAATCCGAAAGCGAAAACTTGCAGCTTTCGGATTTTTCTAATTTTGCGACGCGGGAGAGGAATTGAAAAGGTTGACTGCTATTTTATGAACGACGCAGGAGTAAAATAAAATAGCGACAACCTGTACTGCGGCTGTAAGCCGAAATTCCTCTTCTTACAGAAGTTGTGCAGGTTGTCACCGTTTTATTTCGACATTCGTCTCATAAAACCTATTGCGTCAGTCTCCCAGACTGACTCTCCCGCGCACAAAAGAAAATGTCCCAGATTCATTCTGGGGCATTTTCTTTTGCAGTGAGCGCAGCGTGGGGTGGAATTGAAAAGGTTAATCAGATATTTTCTGAATACTTGGAAGAAAATATCGATAACCTGTACAGATTCTGTAAGAATCAATTCCTTACACAAAGTCTGACAGACTGTTGTGTGGCCGGCCACGAATAAAATACACCCTCATGTCCTCACTAATCACTAACTATAATTGTTCGTTACACTCCAATTATAGTAAGTGTTCGCGAGCCCGGCTCACTCATATTTTGCCCTAGTGAAGGGACAAAATATATCGTTCCGCCTCGGACAAAGGTACGCAAGCAAAGCAGTTTGCTTGCTAAACCAAAAAGAACTGGATATTCATCCAGTTCTTTTTGGTTTACCTTTGTCCGCCCACCAGGACTTTTCCATTACATGGACTGTATACCTTTTGGATATATTCTCCCTCTGGTCGAATCTATCACAAAAGCTTTTCAAGTCGCGCAACGTGTTTTTGTTTCGCTATTCGCTACACAAAAACACTGCGCCTGATGGGCGGACATTTTGCATTGAAAAACACCAGTGCTAGCGCACTGGTGTTTTTCGCAAAATGTCCGCCCACCAGGACTTGAACCTGGGACACAAGGATTAAGAGTCCTCTGCTCTACCAACTGAGCTATAGGCGGATATGTATCAATTTGATGCCCCAGAGTTTAACGTATTGTTGACAAAATTTCAAGAGCTGGTTAAGCGAAATATATTATTTCACTTCGCTCATAAAATATCACAAAAGCTTTTCAAGCCCCTCTCCACTACAAAAACATAGTCGCTAAAAGCTCCATGTATTCGCTTTTTTCTCCTTGTTTTTGTGCCGAGAATGGGACTTGAACCTTACAGGTTCTGTACGAGTTGTCGCTGTTTTATTTCGGCCAAGGCCTCATAAAACAGCTGGCAACCCTTTCAAGCCCCTCACAAACAGTCCCCCAGACTGTTTGTGTCTCTGCACTGTAACGCAAAAAGACCGGCTAGTCGCCGGTCTTTTTGCTAACAGTGCCGAGAATGGGACTTGAACCCATACGAGCTTTCGCTCACAACATTTTAAGTGTTGCGCGTCTACCGATTTCGCCACCTCGGCGGGATGTGCAGTCAGAATGATATCATAAAAACTTGGATAGAAAAGCAACTAATGGTAAAGTATGCAGGTTAAATATTAAGTCCAGGTGGCGAAGTGGTTAACGCTGCGGTTTGCAAAACCGCCATGCGCGGGTTCGACTCCCGCCCTGGACTCATTTACAAAAGTTCTAGCTTTTTTATAAAATGAGTCCTTTTGTGTTGCTTTAGCAACACGGGAGGGAATCGAAAAGGTTGTCAGATATTTTATGAGCGAAGCGAAATAAAATATCTGACAACCTGTACTGAAACTGTAAGTTTCAATTCCCGCCCTAGACTCAAAATATAAAGTCATATGTGACACATCCTGAATCGTCACTCTAATTGCACACCTCTCACTTCCAAAATACCTGATGCGGAGACTTGAAGTTATGACGTTTGCGCGGACGATGATTTATGCGACGAACTGCTTCCGAAAGTTCTCGTTGAGTAATGGTGTTGAAATCCAAGTCTTTTGGAAAATATTGTCGTAGTAATCCATTGGTATTTTCATTAGTGCCACGTTCCCACGAATGATACGGATAGGCAAAGTATACGGTCATCTTGGTTTGTTTCTCAAATCGTTCCCAGTCACTGAATTCGGTACCGTTATCAAAGGTCGTAGTCCTTCGTTTTGTCTTTGGTATACGTCTGAATCTTGTCACTGCCAGTTTAGTGAGGAGTTCAGCATTGAGTTTCGGAAGCAGACAGGCAACTAGGTATCCACTCCTGCGATCAACAAAAGTGACGATACGGACTCGCTTGTCTCTCCCCATCATAGTATCTCCTTCCCAGTCTCCAAGACGTCCTCGACGTTCGATAACAGCTGGTCGTTCATCAATACGGCGTTTCTTGGTGCTCTCGCGAGCTTTTTCACGTATCTTGGTACCTCGTTTGCGACGGTATTTGCCTTTCTGAGAGCGGAGGAATTGTTTAAGATGTGGAGCTCGTTCGTTTATGTATCGATAGATGGTACTGGCAGAAATATCACCACGCACTCCAGCAATCTGTTCTGGTGAATAGTGTTGTTTCAATAGTCGCTTCACTTCTCTGAGTACCACTCCTTTGAGTATTCTGGTACCTTCCATGGCAATGATACGCTTCTGTTTCTTCTTTCTGCGTACCTCACGAGCATCGTACCCATCACGGCCGCCATGCACTTTAATGTGTCTATTAACTGCACTTGCGTCTTTGCCTATAGTTCTTGCGATCTCCGCTCCGGAGTATCCCACCTTCAACATCCGTGAAATAACCGGCCAATCTTCTGGTCCTATTTGTTTGTGTGACATAGTTCACACTATGAACATGTGACATTGCCTGTGCAATTAGGCTGCAAAGGATTGTGCAATTAGAGTGACGATTCAGGCATGCATCATTGACTTTCTTAATTTTTGTTATATTATTCAAAACGGACCGACACGACTGCATTTTCTCTTTATTTCCCTTTCTTGGGGAGCAAAGAAAAGAATGCAGCCGTGTCTAAAAGTAACGCTGAAAGCCCGAAATGGCTCTCGCCTTGACATGAAAGGGTCGAATCATGACCATCAACACACCAATTGAATGCTATCAGCTGAGCGATAGTAACCGTTCTGCTCATCGCCGCTTCATGTACCTCGGTACATGGCTCGCCTCTGTGCCGCTTGGCGGCCTGGCAGGATTTTCCCTGTCTTCCGGTTTAACCTCCTTTGACGGAGCAAATTGGCTAACAGGTATCTTTGGCGCAGGCATCTGCCTTGCGGCTAGAGCATATGTAGAACCACAGTTTAGGATTAACAATCCTACAACTGGGATCTTTATGACCATCGATCCCCTCAAGGCTTTGTTCGGCCACAAAGACACAGTTACGGTATATCCACCAGGATTAAGCTACTGTTATCCTTGGGAAAGTCGTGACGCCGCGAACAACATCTCGCTCGAAGAAGCCACGGTCAACTTTGAGTTTGCTGTCGTTTGCACAGACGGCATGCTGAAAGCAAAAGGCTCATACCGCCTACGGGCGGATCAAAATAACCCAATTGCTTTTCAGACTGGCGTCGCCGCTGTGGCGGAGGACATGCAAGACTTGATCATCGTTCATGCAGTGGAGAATTTTGCAACCAAAAAAATCTCCACAGCTCTGAAGTCACTCGGCAAAGTGAACCAGGGGCTTAAGGAAAAATTCGTGGACAGTAAAAGCGAATTCGAAACTCGCTTTGGGGTACATGTTGGCGATGTAACCATCGGCCAGCTGAAACCGTCTGACGAAGTTGCCCGTACAATCTCGGCTCTAACAGAAGCAGCTGCTATCGCCATCGGCACAGCAAAACTTCTTGGTTTCAACAATATGAATGAGGTCAACAAAGCTGTTGCTTCCGGCAATTTGGGTAGGGCTGATGTGAAAGAAGCTCGCGACCGCTTCTTGTCAATTTCGGGCAACCTCGAAGGAATGGAAGTGAAGAGACAAGAATACTTCCTGTCCACTGAAGGCATAGACCCAAATCTTGCAGAAGCTTTCATTGCCTTGGCGACTAATGCACCTAAAGCTATGAGAGAATGGCGACAAGCAAACCAACCCCAAAAAAACAGGAGGGTTAAGAAATGACCAGCCAAACCGGCACTGGAGTTGGTGGCAATACACCCGCCGCCGCTCAACAGGCGGCTCAACAGGCCGCAACGACCAATCGGAACACCATCAAGGCGGAAATTCCGCTGAAATGGATACCGTACATTACCTACATCACAACGGCGACCATGCTTGTCTTTGTGATGAAATACTACGAATGGTCCTTCTTTTGGTCTATTCTGGCAGCGAGTGTACTATTCTACTCGGCCAGAAAGGTGGACAGCCTTGCCAAAGGTTCCTTGGCACCGATACTGAAAACAATTACCGGCGGACTGAAAGTGTTTGCTGTCATTGTTATCGGAATGTCGGTACTGGCATCAAGCTTTGTGACGTGGACTGCTAAAGCGGTTGACGGTATAGAGGCCTGTGTGGGAGGTGACTGCAAGTCTCTTGAAGAACTGACCAGGGATAACTACACCGCACCTCAACAGCAGTTGGTCACTGTGCCAGTCGATTCAGCCATTTCGGTCACAGTCGTTGGGCAAATGATCTTTGAGAACCCTGTCGGACACTGCCTCGCCCTCGCACCCCAAGGTGTATTCGACATCAAAGATGGTGGGGGTTGGGCCACCTATTTGGTCCAGAGCAAAATCGATCCCGACCAACCGCATCTGGCCACAGTCAAAGCCTTTCCGGCCGACAGTGACCAGTGTAAAAAATAAGCCCTTATGCATGCAAGGCAACCCCATCCGGCTTTCGAGTCGGGCGGGGTCTTTTTTATATTTTAAACGTATCTATAAAAACTAGGGAGCAAATGATGTTTGGCTGGTGGATTGATTTGAAGTTGAGTTTTTTAGTTCACCCTTCAGACCAAAAGTTCCGGCAGCAATGGACAAGATAGACATGGCAGAGATCATCACCAATAGACCAACCAAGCCCCAAAGTATATGCTGGCGACCTGTCGCTCTTCCTTGTTCGCTTTCTGCGTTGCGCACGTATTCAAAAAGGCCGTAAAGGAAGACGAGCAAAGCCACCGCCATCATCAAAGTAATGAGCGGATACAAAATAGCTTGGTTTATTTTATCCAAAAAACCTTGAGCAACTGCAATATGTTCTTGAGCTTGTGCGATTTGTATAAGCATAATTAACTCTGTATTAAGCGTCTACAACAGACGCTTAATCACAATCAACTAGACGTTTGAAGTTGGTACGTTTGGAATGTTCTGGATGTTTTCGTTACTTGAGAAGCCGAGACCACCAGCAATCAGGTTTACAATACCGAAAATAGAAACCATCACCACGAAGCCTACTACAGCATAAAGCATAAGCTGACGACCCTGCTCCTGACTGCCACTATCATCACCACCAAGAATAAAATACTTAAACACTCCCCAAAGAAACATCAAAAGAGCGATAGCAAACACCAAAGGAATCAAGGTGCTATTGATAAAGGTTGATATATTACCGATGAAGGTATTGATTTGACCAAATTGTGCGAGAGCCAGTACCGGTGTCAAAGCCAGTGCAGCACTACCCAAAGTTACACTTATTTTCTTCATATCTTTTTTCATAATTAATTTCTTTTATTATACAAGAAAAACGCCCCGCAGGGGCGTTTTTCTTGATAATTGTGAATATCTTTTAGAAGAGTGAATTTTGCAAAATCTTGAGAATACCCCAAACTCCTGACATAACCACCAAAGCAATCACACCTGTTACTGCCACATTCTTGCCTTTGTCGATACTGCTTGGATCATCACCATGGATTATCCACGCGTCTATGATGCTCCAGGCAATATATAGAAAAGTTATACCGAACAAGAGCGGAATGATGAGAGAGATAAACCCAAT
The DNA here is from genome assembly GCA_050292865.1 of Minisyncoccia bacterium. Lineage (GTDB taxonomy): Bacteria > Patescibacteriota > Minisyncoccia > Phycocordibacterales > UBA918 > OLB19. The sequence continues at coordinate 6,626 of JBNKMC010000037.1, forward strand.
GAACAGATTGACTAAATCGTTGAAGTTTTGCATAAGGCTATTTTATTATCGAATCTACTGTACCGCCAACTACATCTATCAAAACCCTGGCGCCCAGTATCAGTACACCACCGATAAGAGCGTATAAGAGGGCCATATGAGCCTTCTGAACCTTGTCAGAGCTACCACGAGCAGTGACATACATAAAGCCGGCATAGATTATAAAGAAAACTATTAGAGGCACTGCAAAGACCATCACGATATCAAGAAGAACCTGAAACAACTCTGGTATACTACCACCGCTGCGGAGGGGGTTTTGGAGGCCGACCGAATTATTTGTGCCTTGATTAACTCCACCTGTATCAAAACCGGAATTCACACCACCAGTGTCAAAACCGGAATTCACACCACCAGTGTCAAGATTTGTGTTTTGTGCCAAAACCAAACCAGAAGGTAGTAGGAAAACTAAAAATAACAATGTTGCAAGAGTTTTTTTCATATTAATATTCATAAGTTAATTTGCGAATAGCATCAGCCACTGCATTGGCCACACGGTCACGTCCTGACACAATAGTATCAATCATATCTTTAAAGATAGTGGCAGTGTAGTCTTTGTTTGGATCAAGCCAAGCTCTGGCTGTTAGAGCTGCTTTTGCCATTACTTGTCGATAAGCACTGGTCTCTCCTGCACCAAGGACCGACCGTAGTGGCGAAGCCATATTTAACGACTGAACTAGGAGTGGTGAATACTGTGACGAAGAGATTTTTTGGGCTGCTGCATAAGCCCCTTGTTTGTTAGTTGAAGCGGCAGGAATGGCAAAGCCATAGAAATTACCATAGGTGCGATAAACCGTAGCGGTTGAGCCTTGCGGGAATGTGCTCACATCGAAATTTAGGTTAGGGTTTTTGTCGGCTATGTTTTTAGCTTCGGAACCAAAGCCAAAGTAAACAGCCAAGTCTTCCGACACGAAAGCGTTTTTTGAACTTGGCTGTGCCCTATTCCAGGTGTAGAGCGGACTGCTTGCATTACTGAAGTTGGTGTAAAAATCTAAAGCTGCAGTCATTGGTGGGCGAGAACCATCTGACTTTGACTCATCGAGCAAAACCTCATAGCCCTTTTCGTTTTCTGTTACTAGCTTACTACCAGACTGCATGATAAGACTCATCAAAATCTCTTTGGCATTGTCTATATTGGAATACTCTCCCATTGCAACTGCGCTCTGGATAATGTTGCGACTTGTGTCACGAACAGTCAGACTTGGCACAACTTTGCTGAGAAGATTTTCCCAAGTGTCTGGTGCAGAAGCTAGACCACCCGTAGCAAATAAATCACGGTTCCAGAACATAACCAAAGGATCAACGGCAAAAGGTATAGCATAGACACCACTAGACAACATAAAGATATCAGCACCGTCGATATATGTATCGCGGAAAGTTCTTTCTGAAAGAGTGGCGTATGGTATTGGTACAAGCTTTGCCCTGTGTTTCACCAAACTGTCCGCCCGCAACATAATGAGGTCGGGAGAACGACCTTCGGCAACAGCATTAACAAACACATCATCAAAGGAACGTTCATCTACATATTGGTATGAAACTACATCAAAATTCTTGTCATCGACAGAAATCTTATTCAATACATTAGACATAGTTTCTGGCGGAAGTGAGCCCCAGATGACCACCTTATCACCATACACCTGTTGTTGCCGGCTAATTGATGGACTGTATGTCTTTACTAAAATAAGA
>JBNKMC010000038.1:0-8333 GCA_050292865.1 Minisyncoccia bacterium
TTGCAAAAAACCCACCCCACCCGTGTACTAATAGACACAAGAAAAAAGAGTAGCGACACACAAAGTCTATTTCAGAAGAAAAATTATGTAACCAAAGACAACTTCGCTGACTCAGGTGGTTCTTGTTTTGAAATTATTTATGTTAGTTATTTAAATTATTTATGTTGAAACAAATTATGATTCCTATGGCCGCCTTTGCTTTTACAGTAACTGGCGCCAGTGCCTTCACCGGCAATCATGCCTGGTGGGAAAATTCCAATGTTGACCTAACCGACCAACAAGTATCAGCTCTGGAAGAAGCTCAAAACCTACGCGAGACAGCTCAAGAAAAAGCCAAGACAGTACTGGAAGATGTGGGGATTGATCAAGAAAAACTAGACTCTCTTCGTGAGGCGGCACGTAAGGCAAGGCAGGCTCATCATGAAGATGTAGAAGCGGCTGTAGAAGCAGGTGACTATCAAGCTTTTCTATCAGCTGTGGCGGATACACCGATGGCAGACGTTATTGACACAGAAGCTAAATTTGAAAAGTTTGCAGAGGCACACGAGCTAATGCAGTCTGGTGATGTGGATGGAGCGCGGGAAATTATGGACGAACTCGGACTACAAAAACCAGGCGATGTAATGGGTAACCGCATGGGTCACTCTGAGGGACATAAAGGAGGAGATGGAATGAGAGGAGACTTTAGTGGTCCTGGTCAAAACTAGACTGGCAGTCAGCTAAAGAATCTCAACAAAACCGCCCGGCAAGCTTCGCTTGCCGGCCGGTTTTGTAACAAAAATCCCTATTTGGTGTAATAATAACAAACATGACGGATAATACCGACGAACAAATAGCAGTAGCTGTTTTGCAAGGCGACGTAGAGGCTTTTGCTTTTTTGGTAGAGCGCTACGAAGCCAAGTTGCTTCGCTACGCCCGCAAGTTTTTGTCTGTGTCGGAAGATAGGGAAGACTTGGTCCAAGACGTTTTTATAAAAGCGTATGAAAATCTGCAGTCGTTTAATCCTTCGTTGCGTTTTTCTCCTTGGATATACCGTATTGCCCACAATGTCTTTGTAAATGAGTTGCGACGTAAGAGTCGCTACTCACCAACCTTCTTCGATGCCGATGTTGTATTACCATTTTTGCCAGCCAAGGAGACGGCTGACGGAGAGGCTTTAGCAAGCGAAGAAAGAGAACTGCTGGATTTAGCCTTAGACAAACTGAAACCCAAATACCGTGAAGCAGTCATCCTTCACTATCACGAAAACCTCTCTTATCAAGAAATCAGTGACATTTTAAAAATCCCCGTCACCACTGTGGGCGTACGTATAAGTAGGGCCAGAGCAAAGTTAAAAGACATCATGCAGGAAAACGAATAACTCAAGATTATGAAAAACATCACCGACAACATCATAAAGAAAATAAAGGACGGCGAGTTGAATATGAAGCCGCGCTGGCACTTTGTACTTAAAGCAGCTTTGTTTATTCTCGGTATTGCCATCGTGTCACTGGTGGCAGTCTATCTGCTTAGCTTTGTTATATTTGCTCTACGGTCTACCGGCCTTTCCATCGTTCCTTTCTTTGGAATAAGAGGCTTGGTGTTGTTGGTTGTTTCTTCTCCTTGGATTTTAATAGCTACCTTGGGGCTGTTTCTGGTCGTGCTTTATGCATTGGTTAATCACTATTCTTTCAGCTACAAACAACCATTGGTCTACTCCATAGTTGGTGTCGTGTTGTTTGTAATCGCAGGAGCGTCACTGATAGGACAGTTGTCCATGCATGAGAGAATAAATAGTTTTGTTCAGCAACACGAAGTGCCTGGCTTGTCACCTTTATACCGAGATGCTTTCGAGTTGCGACCAGATGAGGTCACTATCGGTACGATTAAAGAGTTAGTTGAGGATAATTTCACTATGTTGTCAGACAGTGGGGAAGAGATATTTGTTATTGTTACAGACGACACTAATCTTCCATTGAAAGTGAGATTAGAAGAGGGAATAGATGTGCTAGTCTTTGGCGATAAAGATAATTCAGAGATAACTGCCATCGGCATACGCCCAGCGCCACCCGCTCATCAACCACCCGCTGGTCGTGGTTACAACAAAACCAGACCACCCCGCGACCAGGTACAGGGGGTGATGAGGAATTAGACCTTGTTACCACCCCGTTCGGTCTCGGAATTTTAGCCATCAAGCACCGTAAGGGTATTTGGGCGATTCGTCCTACACTTTTCTGACCCCTCTCGGTAGGGGCTAAATATTACAAATCTGACATCCAGAGGGTATCTTAATTGACTTATACCATACTTTATGGTAGTATTCACCCCAGCGATGAGGATGGTCCTCGTCGCGTTTTTCTATAAACCCCAGTGACTTTGATGTGCTGTATAAGCGCCAAGTCACACAATGGAGGTTGTTCTGATGACCAACGAAATCACGACTGTACCGTCGGTTCTGGCAACGGCACTGACGTTCGACGACGTCTTCTCGTATCCGCAGTATACGCTGTGCGGGATTGAGACCTGGGAACAGGTTGCTTCCCTCGGCAGCAAGAACATCGCCGCGCTCGTTTCGAGGGCACGCGATCACGAGAAGTCACTCACGAACCATATCGGCGACGTGAAGTCCAAACAGGACCTGCTTCGCGGCAAATCGGGAAGCGACTTTGTCGAGATGGCGAAGGAGTACGAAAACCCGACCATCACCGACATCGGCGTTCCCGAAGACAGCTGGTCGAAGGATCCCGAACCGCGTGATGCCGCGAGCATCAACCGCAAGGGCGACGCTACCACCTTCAACATGTGCGGGTGGTGCAAGCACGCTGGTGGCGGTTCGTGCCGGTATCAATACCACATCACCACGAGCTGCCGTCTTCTGCACAATTCGCTGGAGACCAGATTCAACACCCCGTGTCTGTTGTGCGACAAGTCGGCGGAAGAAATCGCCGCCGAAGTCGAACAATTGGAACGTGAGGTGGAGGATCTGCTTGCACGCCGTGAACGCGTTCGTGAAGGTATCAAGCTCCTGCAGAAGCTCAAGAAGGGCGCGCCCGAGAAGCCGTACCTGATGAGTTTACGCCCGCATGACCACTTCAACGTCGGCGACGAGATCATCGTCTACGTCGGACAGTGGGGTAAGGAAGCAGAGCACAAGAGTCTGGTGAAGGATGGTGTCTGGGTGCCTGCAATCGTCATGTTCGGCTATCTCCACCACGACGGCTGCGTCAGCTACCAGGCGCTCTTCCCGATCCACTCCAACACGTCCTATTTCGAAGGGCGTGGTGGCGGTGCGGGCATGTCCCGTCCCGAGGCTCTCCTGCGGAGCGAGTTCAACTACCTGCAGGAGGCTGCGCAGAACCAGGAGACTGGTGACCTTGGCTTCGTTGGTCTCTGGCTTGCGAACGTCGATGACGATCTGCGTGGTTTCGAGAAGGCTCGGTTCGTCCAGGACTTGTTCAACGGCACCATGGCAACTCCGCCTGCCGATTGGACATCTCCGACCGATGAGATCGAGGTGAAGACCGTGAAGGATGCCGAAGGCGTTCTTCAGTGTCTGAACGCTGATCTTTTCAAGACCGAGAAGGAAATCAAGGACTGGGCGCGCATGCAGCTTCGTCACGTTCATCCCGACCGCCTCAACGGCGTGAACGAGAACGTGAAGAGTTACGCTGAGCGTCAGACCCGAGCGGTGTACGCTGCTCGCGATCTCTTGATCGAACGCCTCAAGGCGTAGTCGCAGAAAAATCCCATGTGGTCGGTTTGCACGTTGTCCGTAACAACGTGCTTTTTATTGTTTAAACGCAATTTAAATTCATCTTTAACACGACTTTAAATACGGATATGGCTTAAAATAAGGGTAATTACAACTATTAACAATAAAACCACTCGATCAGTGGTTTTATTGTTTTGCTAGACTTACTGAGATTAGTGGGGCATTAACCCCTCTCAGCAGGCCTCGCTACGTGAATGTCACCCGTCATTTCTGTGGGGTCAAGTTTCTAATTCACTACGTTCATAAGAACTTCCTCCCCGAGCTCGTCTATTTTTGCTTTAGGAATGAGCAAAAATTATGACTCCGCTTGGCACCAAGGTACGCAAGTGAAGCAGTTCACTTGCTATAAGAAAAAGTGCTGGATATCTATCCAGCACTTTTTCTTATACCTCGGTGCCCCCACGAGGAATCGAACCTCGATTAACGGCTTAGAAGTCCGCAGTTCTATCCATTAAACTATAGGGGCGTTGTTTGTTTTATACCAATAGTATTGTCGGACTTCTAAGCCAGAACGACTTATTGGTCCGCCGGTTCAAAATGCTCCCAGCATTTTTCACTCCATTAAACTATAGGGGCAAGACAAAATGGATACTGAATATTTCAGTGAGCATACAATAGCAAAAAAAAGTGGGGATTGGAACTGCCGCCGGCCGGAAGCGAAGCTTCCGGCCGGCGGCGGTTTTTATGTCTCAATTTTAACTCATGCAAAAGAAAGAGCGCTCGAACAAATAAATAATTGTGGTTCGGCGCTCAGATTCTGTGACCGCGACTTTCATAGTGCAGCCCAGTCATACACTTTTTGCTCTTGGGCAATTTTTTCGGTCTGAGGTAGGGGACAGTATCCCAGATACCACCAGACGGCATGGACGGCCTCCTGGACCATCCTGGACTCTCGGCGTGACATGATGTCCTCCTTTCTCTTGAATCCTTAACCTCACTATACTCCTGCTTGAGTTAAGAACTTGTCGCTTTTGTGGATAGTTGCTTTTGGAGTTAGAATACATGGACAAGTTAACTAAATAAATATGGAACAAGCAGAATTACGTCAAACCATTGTTGATTTTATGAACGGCCATCGCAAGGCTGTTTTCTCAGTACTGGATGATGAAGGTAATCCAACTACCTCACTCATGCTTTACGTTATAGATGACGAGCTAAATCTGTACTTTGGTACCAGGAAGGCTTTTCACAAGTATCCCAATTTGGTAAAAACCAAAATCGCTTCACTCACTGTTATCAACGGTGTAGTCGACCCACTTCGCTCAGTCGACATGCGTGGAGATGTAGAAGAACTGACTCCTGAGGAACAAGCAGAAATATACAAATTCTTTAAGTCAAAGAATCCTGCCAAGTATTATGTAGAGGGAGCAGAGGACTTTGTGATGTTTAAACTTACTCCACACTTCGTACGTTACCTCGATGCAGAAGATGGTGAGCTTTCCATCTTGCCACTTGGGGCAATCAAGGGGTAGGGGATACTAGGGTAGAGAAGTACAAAATCACTCGTTAAAGCGCGAGTGGTTTTGTTTACCTCGTGGTCAAGAGTTACTAAGTCTAATCTTGCACTTTGTGCAGATTATACTAAGTACTTTCGACCCGGGCTCGATTGTTTTTATTTCTAGGAAGAAAGAAATAAAAACATATCTCCGCCTCGCACCAAGATACGCAAGCAAAGCAGTTTGCTTGCTACGCATAAAAACACCCATCCTAAAGGATGGGTGTTTTTCTGCGTATCTTGGTGCGCGATGAGAGACTTGATTCTTACAGAATCTGTACACCTTTTGGATATTTTGTTTCGCTTTGCTCACAAAATATCACAAAAGCTTTTCAAGTCTCACGTAACAGTGCGTAGGCACTGTTACTTCATCGCGCACGAACAAAAACCGCCCACACAAAGTGTGGACTGGTTTTTGTACTCGTGCGCGATGAGAGACTTGAACTCCCGACCTTCTCGGTGTAAACGAGCTGCTCTACCAACTGAGCTAATCGCGCATGTATCTATTGGGTATGTGGCGAACAGTATACCTGAAAAATGTGGTTGTGCAATAGTTGAGGCCGGTCCCAAAGGGACCGGCCGTATTCGCCTCACCGACCCTTGCCTTTGCCTTGACGCCAAGGCGTTCGGCCTTGGTTGTTTTGTTCGGTTTCGTCACGGTTTCGGATTTGGGAGTTGGTGAACATATTGCCTCCGTCTGTTGGTGCTGTTGCCTACTACTTTTATATGTCGATTTTCATTTCTTGGCAAGGTATACTGTGGCGATATATGGTAGAAATTCATTGTGTAGTGAGCGGGCAGGTGCAAAATGTTGCATATCGTGCGTATGTGCAGGACTCGGCGACTGAGCTGGGTTTATGTGGTTTTGTTCGTAACCTAGCTGACGGAACAGTTGAGGTAGTTGCGCAAGGGCCTCAGGATGTGTTGAAAGACTTTGTGGAATATTTGCATGAAGGTTCGCTTCGGGCTAAGGTGGAGTCTGTGGCAGCAGACTGGCAGACGGTCAAAGATGTTTACGATGACTTTTCTATAAAACACTAATATGAAACAAGAAATAGAAATACTGTTTGAAAATGATGATGTCATGGTGATAAACAAACCAGCGGGAATTATGGTGCATGAAGATGGTTATAACGAAGAGGAGACGGTGGTGGATTGGTTTTTACACCGCGAGCCTTCGGCTCGCGGTGTGGGCGAACCTGGTTATTCTCCCAAAGGCCAGGAGTTGGAACGTTCTGGTGTTGTTCATCGTCTCGACCGAGATACTTCTGGTGTGATGATTTTAGCTAAAAAACAAGAAGCCTTCTTGCATCTTAAAGACCAGTTTCAAGACCGCTTAGTAAAGAAGGAATACATTGCTTTGATCTATGGAGCTATGAAAGAAAAGTGGGGGACCATCAGTCTACCAATTGGTCGCTCACCACGGGACCATCGCAAGCGTTTGGCCGGGAATAAGGCCGTTGGTACTTTGCGCGAAGCAGAAACAAACTGGGAATGTTTAAAGGTTGGAGAATACAACGGAGAACGTTTTTCAGAAGTTCGTCTCAAGCCGAAGACTGGTCGCACACATCAGATCCGCGTTCATCTGAAGTCTATCAGTCGACCGGTAGTGGGGGATGCTCTCTATGCCGCTAGTGAGATGAAGAACTCCAATAATCTGGGTCTATCCAGAATGGCACTGCATGCCGCCGCTCTCACTATTACTCTGCCCAATGGAGAAGAAATGACGTTTTCAGCCCCACTTCCTCTGGAGATGCAGAAAGCGTCGGATTTGCTTAATAATGAGGCTTAGCCCGTTGCGTAGCTTGTTACTCTGTGTTAGAGTAGCGCCACTTTAAGGACTATTTATAGTTAATTAATAGTAGAAATTATGAATACAGTAACAGCCGGTGTAGCAATCTCTCCAGTTAATATGGAGGACCGTAAGAAGCTTGGTATCAAGCCAGGTGATACAGTGCGCGTACACCAGAAAATTCAAGACAAAGGCAAGACTCGTATCCAGATCTTCGAAGGTTTGGTACTAGCTCGCAAACATGGTAGTGAACCAGGTGCTACTTTTACAGTACGCAAGGTTGCTAGCGGCGTTGGAGTAGAGAAAATTTATCCTCTATACTCACCAAATATTGATAAGATTGAGATTGTGAAGCGTGCCAAGGTACGCCGAGCTAAGCTTTACTACATCCGTGAGAAGGTGGCTCGTGAGATTAAGCGTCAGATGCGTCGTATGCACCTAACCAATCTTGCTACCGAATCTGAAGCAGAAGTAGCAGCTCGCGCTGCTGCAGAAGCTGAGGAGGCTGCTAAGAAGGCGGAAGAAGAGGCAGCTAAGGCAGCCGAAGCAGAAGCTAAGAAGGCAGAAGAAGAAGCTGCAGCTGCGGCAGAAACTACTACAGAAGAGGTAGTGGAAGAAACCCCAGCAGAAGAAGCTGCTCCAGAGACTGAAGAGGTGAAAGAAGAAGAGGTAAAGGAATAACTTTCTTCTAGATAAACAAATAGAAAAAACAGCGGGCGCCCTACAGGCGCCCGCTGTTTTTGTCTTTTGCTTCACTTTTCAGAGTCAAAACCATATTAATGCCACCTCATGAGATGGCTCATGAGTTCTCTCATGATATCACTTCTAACAGCAACAAGTATCATAAAAAAGCTATCGGCAAATTTCGCATATTACGTCTGATTACAAATTTGCAAAAGCGCAGAAAATCTTTAAAATTACGTAACCTGATTAATGCCCAGGTGGTGAAATTGGTATACACGCTGGTATGAGGTACCAGTGCCGCAAGGCGTGGAGGTTCAAGTCCTCTCCTGGGCACCAGAACCCGAAAGTTCTATTCTGGTGTGTTTATTGTACCAAGCTCGAACTCATTTCCAATCTCAACACTAGCACTAGCAACGCGCGGAGCGCGTGGTGATGCGATACTTCTGCGTACGCATTCGCGTCCGTGGTAATACTGTACCGCGCCTCGGGCGCGGGCTACCCACCCGCGAGCAACCTCCAAAAATTTCCTTACCATTTGAAAAAACGGAAGGGGGTGCGGGGGAAGCCGCCAAAAAGTTGAAAGGAAATTTTGGGGTTGCTTTTGCCTTCCA
>JBNKMC010000039.1:0-8261 GCA_050292865.1 Minisyncoccia bacterium
ATTTCATGTACTGTACATGTTACAATCGTAAACATGGAGTTCAAATTGATCATTACTAACACCGCTAAAAAGAGTTTGATATTCATCTCAAATGAGTTCAAAATGCTTTCTTTGGAGGAATCTATTTCCAAAGCAAAAGCAGGTAAGATTGGAGGTATTTTCGTTGTGAAGGGTATAAATGGGGAATATTTGCGTTCATTACCCAACAAGACGGAGGATGATAATATTGATTCTAAATCAATAACTCTTTCTAAAATTTTCAAATATTTAAACGGCGCCAGGAAATTTTCCGGCGCCGATTTAATTTCAAATTATTTGAGGCACTATAAAAATTGGATTCAAGAATCCGGTAAACCATTCATACTTAGTGTCGGGGGAGAAATTGCCTTCATGGATAATGTAAAAAATGTTGTCTTGTCACATGGTGTGTTGTTTAGAGAGGTTGGCAAAGAATTTGATATAGATCCCTATTTATTAGCGGCCATCATCGTAGATGAAACAGTAAGGCTTAGCGCTCTTGAAGGATTAGGAGATGAAATTTCTGCGAATTTGATTGGTAGGAACACATCTGTTGGTGTTGCTCAAATCAAGATTGATACAGCAAACAATTTAATAGCTAATGGATATTACAATCCAAACCCACAAGATAAAAAAATACCAATACCTACCAAACAAATAACTAACAAAAAGCGTGCGTACTTATTTGATTATGTTGTTCAGCCTAAACATAACATCAGCTTCGAGGCAGCGCACATCAAGAATATCATTGAATACTGGTCTTCGTTCGTTGATCTACGTACAAGGCCTGAAATAATAGGTACTTTATATAGTCAAGGTCTTGGTAGTCCTAAATCTAACCCGACTCCCACGTCTCGTGGTGAGCAGATTGCTGGTGAGTTTTATAATTATGCAAAAAAATGGCTTAAGTAAAAATCTTATATATGTGTTTGCGATACCGGTTGTATTACTTGGTCTTTTAGTATATGTTTTCTTCTTTTCTGGTATTGAAACTCACAATAAAAAACTGAACAGATTGGAAGAAAATTTTACACAAATTAATCATCCCATGAACACAAAAAAACTGGAGCATCATACTCATATTGGTGAAGGTCCTTATGTTTCTGGAGATGGACCAGATGAGTGTCACTATTATGTGGCAGAGATACGTTCTTTTGTTGGAGATTTTAACGATGTCAAACAATACTATTCAAGTGCCGATGGTTTTTTGCAGAACGAGTTTGCTGGTGGCTGGACTGATGTGGTAGAGGTTAATTCAAATAACGAAAGGTTAAAGTTTTTGGACAAACCTATTGATATATGGGCCAGTGCTTACCTTAGAGAAAAAAATAAGAGGGTCTATATTATATACACGAGATTTTCTGATGACGTAGACACACTTGGTGACTATCGGTGCTGGAGAGAGTAGTCTTTAAGAATGTGCGCTTTTTGGGTGAATAAAGTCCGACACTCGTACTTGCCGCGGCAAGTACGAGTGTCGGACTTTATTCACCCCAGGATGCGGGTATTGTTTGCTATAATTAGTTAATCATTTATTTTTTATGAAATTATTTAACAAAAGCTTCTATCGTTTCCTGTTTAGCTTCATAGCTATCATCGCCGGCACTTTGGTGATTGTCTTGTTGGTAGGGAACAGTGTGAAGTAGGTGTGCTGGTCACAAAATAATAAAATAATAAAAACGGTGTTAAGACTCACAAAGTTCTTAACATCGTTTTTATTTACACCCCAACCCAAACTAGTTACAGTGTCTATATGCACAAACTAAAGTTTGGGATGTTGGCGCTCTCCGCCGTTTTCTTATTTATTTCTAATCCAGGTTTATCATTAGCAGAGGTTGTTGTTCAGGGAGATATAACAGAAGACACTGTTTGGACTGCGTCTGAGAGTCCATATTTGGTTGAGGGGCAACCAACAGTAGCTACGGGCACAACTTTGACTGTAGAACCAGGCACAGTTGTTAAGTTTCATGGCAAGGCTTATATAATTAGTGGGTTGAACGTAAAAGGTTCTTTGGTTGCAGAAGGAACTCAGGACAATCCAATATATTTTACCTCCTATCGAAATGATGCGGTCGGTACGACATCTCTTAGTGATGGGGTAGCACCAGGGCACGACTGGTCAGGAATACAATTCTTTGCTAGCTCAACAGGTAGCTTTAACCATGTTGAAATTAACTATAATGGTAACAGTGATCATGTTCCGGAAATACCAATCATATTTAATACTGGTGGCACAGTTACCATAGACAATAGTGTCGTCTCATCTGGTTTTCATTATGGAATTGGCCAAACATCGGGTAGTGTTTCTGTTACAAATTCTACCGTAGGTAACTTCACTTATGGCATTGCGGCCAGCGGTGGAGATTTACGTGTTGAGCAAAATATCATACAGAACAACAATGGTACAGGTGTATATTCTTCTGGATCAGGCGATGTCACTTTGGTTGGAAATAAATTTATTAACAACAACATAGCTACAGACTTTAGCCTGGAACAGGATCGTGTGTTTATTCATAGTGACAACACTGCTAGCGGAGGACATGAAGACGGCATTGTTTTGCGTGGTCCCGTGAATGGAAGTTATGTATTAGAAAAAGATAAGATGCCTTATCTTATTTCGGAAGGAGGAGGCACCTACAATGGTCCTGTGCCTATTTCTTCAAATGGTGGTTTCTTAATTAACTCTGGCGGCTCTGTAACTTTTGGACCAAGTTCAGTTGTAAAGTTTCTAGGTAAATATTCCGAGATAAAGGTTGATGGTAGTTTGATAACATTAGGGACTGTAGAAAATCCAGTATATCTAACTTCTATCCATAATTCTGATATCAATGGTGTATCTACTGACTTAGATACTTCAGTGTGGTCAGAATATTGGGGTGGTATCACTCTTAATCCTGGTTCTGTAGTTAATCTAGACCATACTGTTATTAGTTATATTCAGTCTAGGCCGGGTAACTGGGGAGCTCTTAATAATTTGGGTGGGGAGTTGAGTGTAACGAATAGTGAGATAACAGGTTTCCAAAATAATCTAATTGAACAGAAATCAGGTACCACAACTATAAGTTACAGTAGTATCCAAAATAATCGTTCTGCCACCATTAGAAATGATAGTGCTACTACTATAGATGCGCGTAACAATTATTGGGGAGATGCTTCTGGTCCAGAACATGCTAATAATCCAGACGGCAAAGGGGCTTTCATTTATGGTGATATCTTGTTTGAACCATGGCTGACAACCTGGCCACCGGAAGACACTACTAAGTGTTCTAAAGAATGCTACTCCAACGTATTGTTCCTGCCGGGGATTATGAGCAGCGAGTTATATGAAGGTAGTGATAAGCGCTGGGAACCAGGAGGGGAGAGTGATGTTGGACGACTATATCTGGATGAGAACGGAAAGAGCATAAACTCAATCACAACAGGCGATGTAATCAGTACTTTTGATGGTCCGTCGATACTCAATGCAGACATCTATAAGTCATTTTTATCTGACCTGAACCAGAAGAAAGACAGCGGTTTTATTGCAGATTATTCCGCCTATAGTTATGACTGGAGATTGTCTTTAGAAGATATTTTGGCGGACGGCAGTTTGGAAGATAAGCTAAGGGAGCTGGCATCTTCTTCTAAAAGCGGAAAAGTTACTATAGTTGCACATAGTAATGGTGGTCTTTTGGTCAAGGCTTTGATCAATAAGATTGAAGAGAATGGTGCCACTGCTGATCTTGTAGATAATATTGTTTTTGTCGGTGTCCCGCAGCTTGGTACACCACAAGCGATTGGTTCATTATTGCATGGTTATCACGCTGGGCTTCCGTTTGATTGGCTTCCGATAATTTACTCTTCGGAGAGAGCACGGGAATTTTCTAATAATGCTCCATTTACTTATAATCTTCTCCCCCACTCAGATTATTACAGTAATGTGGGTAGTAGTATTTCGACGCCACTAGTGTCTTTTAGTGATGGAAAAGCAACTCAGTCTTTTATAGATACCTACGGCTATGCCATTAGTAACAATAATGAATTACGCAGCTTCTTGCGTGGTGATGATGGAAGAAATGTACCTTCGTACAGTGATTTGGTAAATCCGGCGAAGGACAATGATGCTTTATTTGGAAAAAGTCTCAATGAGATAGGTGGTATTGATTCGGGTTGGGTCTTGCCAGAAGGTATTAAACTGTATGAGATAGCCGGGGTAGGTGAGTTGACTGTTGCTGGTATCGAGTATAAGACCTTTAATTATTGTAGTGAGGTAATTTCTGGAATTAGTGGGTGGCATTGTAATAATGGTTTTAAGACATTGGGATATTCGCCAGTACGAGTGTATGACGGAGATGAAACGGTGGTTGAACCTAGTGCATTGGCCATGCCAGAGAGCGATAGTGTGGAAAGATTGTGGGTTGATTTGGGTAACTATAATGATGACAATTCCAATGTTGGTCACAAAGATCTTTTTGAAGTCCCAGATATCCGTAACTTTATTTTTGATGACGTTATAACCAGCTCCAGCACTGATAATTTTACCTATTTATCACAAACCAAGCCATACTTGGGTGCAAAAAAACGGTTGTCGTTTACTCTTCATTCTCCACTCTCACTTTCATATACTGAGAGTGATGGAACTGTAGTGGACGAGCTACACCCAGAAGGAAAACATACCAGGTATAATCGTTACGGCGAAGTGCAAATCGTAGACATCTTTGACGATGAAACAGGCTCTGTGGTATTAAACGGAGAAGCGAGTGGTTCTTTCACACTTGATGTCGAAGAGTTTGGTGGTAACGATGCTGTTGCGACCACGAGCTATGCAGCTATTCCTTCTGCAACAAGTACAATTGCGACTGTAGAGGTCTCTGGCGGCACGGTTGCAGACACAGGAGAGCTAAAGGTTGATTATAATGGGGACGGCGTAGTTGATACAGTGCTAGCACCGGTTGAAGGGGAGACAGTGACCCCAGCACCACCCACCTTTACGGAGCTCATAAATGTATTTAAGCAAACTGTTGCTGAAAAAGTTACTAATCCACTAACCAAACAGATGCTTACAGGTCAGGCAGATATGTGGCTACGTTCGTATGAGCAACAACAGCAGATTCAAGCACAGTTTAGTATTAACCCATTTGTTTCATACTTCTCATTCACACCAACTTTTACACCGAACTACTCTTTCCTCAAGATGCAGATTGGCTTCACTGAAAACCAACTAGACACTTGGGTGCGATTCAAAAGGTTAGACCGAGAGACTGCCGATTTATTAAAAGATTTATTAAGTTTAATTAAAAATAGTTTATGAAATATATAAACAAACCCACAGTCCTTGTAACTTCGTCTGTTATTTTGGTAACGTCTCTGTTTATTGTTGAGGAGATAGGTTTTTGTAGGAATGTATTAAATTTTGATACTGGCTGTGTTATCCCCGCAACAGATAGTTTTGAGATAGTATTTCTTTCATTTGTGATTCTTATATTTCCGTTGTCCTTATTAACCCTCCCCCTCAAACCCTCCGTCTTCGAAGCTTGGAAAAAGTTTGCTGTCTGGGCGGTACCCGTCATTATGATTTTGGTAGCGTTGATAGAAGCTGTTGGTACTGGAGGAGGCTTGCCAGGTCAGTTTCACCCTGGTTTGATCTTCTACCCGTTATTCGGAATCGTTTATTTCACCATCTCATTTATTGTGATTGGGGTGTCTTGGTGGAAGTCACGGAAGATAGTCGAATAATTGCGGTTAGTTTTGGGCCGCCGAAGTCCGACATTCGTACTTGCCTGAGGGCAAGTACGAATGTAAGCCAAACTTTCTTTCTGTGTTCGCTCGGAAATGAAAATAAATTTTCATTTCACTCACTCACTTGAAAGTCGGACTTCGGCGGCTTTGACCATTACTCTGTTTACATTTTCATACAGTTTGGTATAGTAGCGGGCGACAGGCTCATGACAGTTGGTCTCTCCGCGTAAAGGTGGGGAAGTAAAGGACGGTTTCGTTCGCCAGCCGAGGTCCACTACTCAAATTTTGTGTATGGGGTCGAGCCTTTGGAACTTATGTTCCTTGGGCCTGTTTTTTATTTTAGTACTTCGTATTCAGTACTTCCAAGTATTGAGTACCAAGTATCTAAGTACCAATTATGGCAATTACAAAAGAAAAAAAGCAAGAAATTCTCTCAAAGCTAGAAGGTATCAAGAACGACTCTGATTCAATCGTTTTTGTAAACTTCAACGCAATGGAAGGTAATGACATCACAGCTATGCGTGCCAAGCTACGTGCTGAGGGTGTAGGCTACTTTGTAGCTAAGAAAACTCTTATTGCTCGTGCTTTCGATGGTGCGTTCCAGGGTGAGATGCCAACTCTTGATGGTGAGATTGCTGTTGCGTACAGCTCTGACGCTATCGCGCCAGCTCAGAACATCAAGACTTTCATGGGAGAGTTTAAGGATAAGATCACTATCGTTGGTGGTATTTTCCAGGGAGTATACAAGACAAAAGAGGAGATGACAGAAATCGCATCTATCCCAGCACTTCCAGTGCTTCGTGGTATGTTCGTCAATGTTATCAACTCACCTATCCAAGGTATGGCTATTGTACTTAGTGCAATCGCTGAAAAGAAAAACGCTTAAACTTCCAAAATTGTGTAACGCCTAGGACTGCAAAAGTTTTGCTCGTCACCGTATGTAATATTACGATTCGCTCGCAAAACTTTCTCCAGTCCGTTGGTCTTACACCAATTTGAAAAGTTTATCGAAACTTACTTAATTGAAACTAACAAAATTACTATGTCAGATGAAAAAGAGATAGTTGTAGCAGAAGAGGCTACTACAGAAGAAACTGCTGCTCCTGAAGCAGTGGTAGAAGAAACTCCAGCTGAGGAGGCTGCCGAAGAGGTAGAGGTTCCTGCAGAGTTCAAGGAGATTGTTGAGAAGATCGAAGCAATGACAGTACTTGAGCTAAACGAGCTTGTTAAAGTATTCGAGAAGAAATTCGGTGTATCAGCTGCAGCTGTTGCAGTTGCTGGTCCAGCTGCCGGTGGTGACGCTGGTGAAGAGCAGAGCGAGTTCACAGTTGAACTAGCTAGCGCTGGCGCACAGAAGATCGCTGTTATTAAGGTTGTGAAGGAAGCTTGTGGTCTTGGTCTAAAGGAGGCTAAGGAACTAGTTGACGGCGCACCTGCAGAGGTTAAGTCTGGTCTTAAGAAGGAAGACGCAGAAGACCTAAAGGCTAAGCTTGAAGAAGCTGGAGCTACAGTGAATTTGAAATAAGTTTGCTAGCTACAAACAAAAATCGCAGACTGATGTCTGCGATTTTTGTTTTATATTTGGTTGTGTTGATACGATGGGGCTACCGAAGTCCGACTTTCAAGTGAGTGAGTGAAATGAAAATTTATTTTCATTTCCGAGCGAACATAGAAAGAAAGCTTGCCTTACATTCGTACTTGCCCTCAGGCAAGTACGAATGTCGGACTTCGGTAGCCAGGTGGCCAGTGTTCCAACACACCCAATTTTCTCTGTCCAGACTGTGGATAGGGCCACTGTGATATACTCTCTGCAACAAATCAGATATGGCAGCAGACCCACTAGAAATACTGTTTGGCAGTCAGGCACGAGTTAAGCTTCTCCGCTTTTTCCTCTTTAACCCTTCTACCGATTTCACCTTCGATGAGATAAGTCGTCGTGCTCGCTTGGTGCGTCGCACTGCGCGTACAGAGATGAACGCTTTAGAGCGAGCAGAAGTTATTAAGAAGAAGCAAGTATACCGACAGCAGGAAGACAAAGACAAAAAGACTCGCGTGCTTTGTTATTCTCTTAACAAAAAATTTCCTGAGTTGCAGGCGCTTCAGACATTTCTTTTTGAGACAGCACCGATTGATGGCAAGACTGTATTAAAGCATTTGCGCAATGCTGGACCAGTAGACTTCGTTTGTCTTTCAGGAGTATTCGTGCGCGACTTCGAACAAAGACTTGATCTCTTGGTAGCGATGAAAAAACTATCAGAGAAGAAGGTAGAAAATTCTATTCGTACACTTGAAGCAGAACTTGGTATGGAGATTCGCTTCGCTTCTTTCTCTAGTGAAGACCTAATGTATCGTGTCGGTATGTATGACAAACTAACTCGCGACGTGTTCGACTATCCTCATCAGATAATTATAGATAGGATTGGAGTGAAGGATGAACTGCCGAGACGGTAGGGAAGGCGGCAGAAATTTTCTGTCAAAACGACTCACTTTGTGAGTCGTTTTTACATAAAATTTCTGCCACTCCC
>JBNKMC010000040.1:0-8128 GCA_050292865.1 Minisyncoccia bacterium
AGCCGACGCCCGAGCCGACGCCCGAGCCGACGCCCGAGCCGACGCCCGAGCCGACGCCCGAGCCCGGCTTTCATTTGGTTGATCCTGTCTGGACTTCCTATACATATGTGAAGCTTAAGGACCGTGTGTTCGATCTCACCGGTAAGGAGGAGCGCACTAGACTGGTTGGTCATATTCGTGCTGCTGCTCATGTTGTCGATATGAACTTTACCAAGATCCTCAAGGTTGGCGATTTTGGCAAGCGAAACAGTTCCTGGTTTCGGGGAGTCGAGGTGGGTAAATCTAGAATATATCGCGCTGAACTTGAACAAATTGCGGATATTCTTAAGACCACCGTCCCTGTCCTCCTTACTGGATATGGGCTGGACCCTGATAAAATGAAACCTTTGGCAGAAGTCAAAGATCGTGCTGCTCTGGTTCATATCAAGGGGCATTCTCTGCCTCTTCCTCCGATATCAGATACTCAACGCAATGATTTCTTTAGGGGACGCTGTCTTCGCAAAGAGGTCAAAGCTGCCGAAGGGCGCGATGTCGGGGAACTTTTGGAGCTTGCCGGTTCGGACGAAGTCAACTGGTTTTCGGCTTGGAGAGATATTACTATGGAGGGTTCTGACTATCAGAAAAAAGTTGCTCAAGTTGCAGCTCTGATGAAACCTTATGGTGATGTCTTAAAGAGTATGTTCATGGATGACCTTCATGCTCTGCTCTGGCCTGGAAATGATGATGTTAAGTAACAATTTGAGCCGGCGGGGAAGAATGTTTATTTCAACAAGCACCTCGCCGGCTTTTCTTTTTATATTTTTAATTTGATATATGGCTGAGCAACTTATCTTCATCACACTTGGTAATAAAAGACATACCAGTTAAGTGAATAAAAAGTATGTGCGGAATATTTGGTTATGTGGGGAATAAGGCAGCAACTCCTATTTTGTTAGAAGGACTTCAGACTCTTGAGTATCGTGGTTATGACTCAGCGGGTATATTTGTGTCTGGCGATGGTGTGGTCAAGGCCGTTGGTCCGATTGCAAATCTGACTAGCGAAATAAAAGAAGAAAGAAACGGGTGTTCTGGTATTGCCCATACTAGATGGGCAACTCATGGCGAACCAACCATTCTAAACGCTCATCCACACAGTGACGAAGCTGAAAATATTTGGCTGGTACACAATGGCATTATTGAGAACTATCGCGAGCTGAAAGATATGTTGATAGGAAAAGGTATTTCTTTTGTGTCAGATACCGATACAGAGGTGTTGGTAAAATTGATAAGTTATTTATATGGAGGTGACCTTCGTGCAGCCGTTGTATCGGCCTTGGCACAAGTGCGAGGTACTTATGGTCTGGCCATCATGAGCAAGCAAAATCCAGACGAAATAGTGGTTGCGCGTATGGGTAGTCCGATTGTTTTAGGTATTGGAAAAGAGGGTAATTTTGTTTCGTCTGACCCTTCGGCGCTGCTTGCACATACCAAAGAGGTTATTTACTTGGATGATGGAGAAATAGCCACTATCACCAAGTCAAATTACGAGGTTGTAGCTAACAGCGGAATAAAGCTTGATAAAACGACAGAAACAGTAGAATGGGATGTAGAGGCTGTTCAAAAGCAAGGCTATGAACACTTCATGCTCAAAGAAATTTTTGAAGCACCAGAGGTTATTAAAAATACTATCCGAGGACGGCTCCTGACCAAGAAGGGGGATGTGAAGTTGGGCGGACTTGAGCCGGTCCTTAAAGAACTTAGCTCACTCAATCGACTACAGATAGTGGCATGTGGTAGTGCGTATTACGCCGGGCAGGTTGGTCGCTATCTTTTAGAGGAATATGCTGGTTTGCCGGTCGATGTCGAGCTGGCCAGTGAGTATCGCTACAAGACAAATCATTCAGACAAAAAGAGTGCAGTGCTTGCGGTCTCACAGTCGGGAGAAACGGCCGATACTCTTGCGTCTATTCGCGTGGCAAAGGAGCAAGGCCTACTTACACTTGGTATTGTAAATGCGGTCGGCTCGACCATAGCGCGCGAGACCGACGCTGGTGTATATAATCATGCCGGACCGGAAGTGGCGGTTGCCTCTACCAAGGCGTTTATTTCGCAGCTCACTGTCTTTGTCTTGCTTACGCTTCTTATTGGTCGCGAACGTGGTATGACGCAAAAAGAAGGTACAGAGATTGCAAAAGCGCTTGAAGCACTCCCTAAGACACTTGAGAAAATACTTGAAAATACAGACGCTATAAAGGCGGCAGCAGAAAAATATGCACAGTATCGAGATACGATATTTATCGGTCGCAAGTTCCATACTCCCATAGCCAGCGAGGGTGCACTCAAGCTTAAGGAGGTGGCATACATACATGCCGAAGCCTATGCTGGTGGAGAGTTAAAGCATGGGCCGATTGCTATGCTAGACGCGAATTTCCCCATTGTCGCATTGGTCCCTCTAGATGAGGTGTATGAAAAGATGATTTCAAATATTGAGGAAGTACGGGCTCGCAAGGCACCGGTATTAGCCTTTGCTACTGAGGGTGACGAACAAATCGGTAATATTGCCACTGATGTTGTTTATCTACCCAAAGTGCATCCAATTCTGCAGCCAATAATATCAACGGTACCGCTTCATTTATTCGCGTATTATGTCGGCTTGGCACGTGGCCTCAATGTTGACCGTCCACGCAACTTGGCCAAGAGTGTTACTGTGGAGTAGGTAAATATTAGAGATCTGAACCAGGCAGCCAACTTGAGATAAGCTGATGTCAGCAGTTAGTTATTAGCACAATATCAATGTGTCATTCCTGCGGAGGCAGGAATCCAGTTGTGAGTGACAGTGCTTCATTTTAGTTAGAATTTATTAGAAAACAGCACGGCGCCCTACGGGCGCCGTGCTGTTTTCTATCATCAACTAACCAATATCCAAATAAGAAATTATCGCTGCGTGGTCGCTCAGGCCAAACTCCAGTCGTACGTCGTATGCAGTGTGTGGATCTTTGGTGAAGATGTAGTCCACCATTGATTCGGTGAATAAAAATTCTTTTTCTGGGTCACTGCCGGTGCGGTGAAATTCGCGGTCTAAGCTACTGGTGAACTCCGATGGAATCTGGTCAGTGTAGTGTTTAGTCAGTTCTTGGTAGAGATGGCTGTGCTTGCGGGAAAGGTTAAAGTCGCCACAAAGGATGTGTGGCGGTAGTTGATTGGTGAACTTAAGCAAGTTTCCCAAATCTTCTTCTTGGGCCAGTGTTGTTTCTTTAGCGTCTGGAGCCCAGGTAAAGTGTGTAGTGGCAATAGTTGCTGTCTGGTTTCCAAAATCAACATCCGCCACCAGGACACCTTGCTTGTTGTTGTAACGGCCAGTCTCTTCATTGAACTCTTCTTTTTCTAGTTTGTCGGCCGGGTAGAAGTAATAGTGATTGCTGCTCTGGTGCGGAGCCTTGGTGGCTATTAGTTGTCCGTCTACGAAAAGCTCACCATCACGTTCTCGCAAAGATCTTTCTAGATGAGAGACAAAATAGTTTTTCTCTTCCAAAATTTTTATGTAGTCTTCCGCCGCTTCTTGAAGGCAGATGATGTCTGGGTCTTCTTTCTCTAAAAATGGCAGTACTCGTTCGAAGTGGCGTACTCCTTCAACGTTTAGGGATATCAGCTTGAGTTTCATTATTGGTCCAGTTAATCGGCAATTAAAGTCGGTTCTTGCAAATGATTATTATTCACTAAAATAACCGTTTTGTATTCTACCAGATGTTTTTGTATTAGCGGAAGCGGAGGGATTTGAACCCTCGGTACCCGATAAAGAGTACAACGCTTTTCGAGAGCGTCACCTTCGACCACTCAGTCACGCTTCCATTTTAAATTCTAAGCAGTATAACAAACTGCTATACCTTTTTGCCATTACAAAGTGTTGTACAATACAGTTATGAAAAGACCGATTCCAATATTGATAAGTGCAGCTCTACTATTGGTTGTAGCGTGGGGCTATCTAACCTTTGGTGAAATAAAGAAAGATACAGGAGCTGATACTGGTTCTGTAAACTACATTGATAATACAGATGTGGCTGATTCCAGTGGGGAAGCGTCTAAGACAGATTCGGCGATTACTCCTTACGATGTTGGGCTAGTGGCTGGTACCTTTATGGTTCAGCAGGTGACCGACGGTGATACCTTTACCGCCTGGGATGGTACAGAGATGCTAACCGTTCGTGTGCTTGGTATAGACTCGCCCGAGACAGCTCATTCACCAAGTGGGGCGCAATGCTACAACGAAGAAGCAACCGCCGAGGCCGAGGGCACACTCTCTGGTACCTCTGTTACTTTGTTAACTGACCCAACTCAAGATAAATTTGATAAATACGGGCGCCTGCTAGCGTATGTCGAATTACCCAATGGTACCGATTTTGGACAGTTTATGGTTGCTGGTGGCTTTGCCAAGGAGTACACCTTCAAGGGTGTGGCTTATGGTATGCAATCAGTCTATAAGAGTGCGGAGGATGAAGCCAAGGCTGCGAATAGGGGATTGTGGGGTTGTAATTAAATGACACCATAAATGCCGGCATTTATGGTGTCATTATTTAAAATAAAATATGGGACGCAGAAAAATCGAAAACCAAAATGTACGAAAGTTACTAAAGAAATCTAATGGCAGTGTCACTATCACACTACCGATTGCATTTATTCGCGAACTCCGTTGGCGCGACAAACAAAAAGTGGTGGTTAAAAAGACTGGTTCCAAGTTGATTATTGAGGATTGGAAGAGATAAACTACTGGCAATATTAGTTTGTTTGTGTGCTCAGAATACTGGCTTTTTTTCAAAATTTTGGTATTATTTTGGCCACCAATCAAATGTTTGGTCCACCACAAGAGTATTTCCATTTTTATACTCCCTGTGGTCGGTAAAAATTTGGTCCCATCGTCTAACGGCTAGGACGCTAGGTTTTCATTCTAGAAATCGGGGTTCGATTCCCCGTGGGATCACCAATTAGAGAGCTAGTTCGAGCACTCGAGAAGGATATAAATTATGCCCCCAACAAGACCTCCAGTACCTAGTGAAACAAAAAGAAATCTTAGAATAGAATCTGGATTTGGGTGTTGTAGATGTGGTTTTCCTTTTATTGAATATCACCACATTGTTCCTTATTCAGAGGTTTCCGAACATAATCCAGAAAATATGATGATTGTTTGCAGTAGATGTCACGATATCATCACATCAGGTGTCATTTCGGAGGAGGAACAGAGAGAAATTAAGAGGAATCCGTTTAATGTTGTTAATAATTTAGTAGGAGGACAAATCTTCCTGAGAAGGAATACGGTCATTGTTGGAAACAGTAAGTTCCGATGTAACGGGCCTCTTATTGTTGTAGATAATGAACCTATGATTATCACTAACCATGATAATGACGGAAACGTGTTGTTGTCTTTATCTCTCTATGATGAGGAAGATAACCTAGTAATCAAATTGGTTGAGAATGAATGGATCACTAGACCAGACAACACTTGGGATTTAGAGTCTAGTCCTAGAGGTATACTTTTAAGACAAGCACCAAGAAATATTGTCTTAAGAATTCGTCTAATCAATAATGATTTAAAAATAACGGGTAGTTTTTGGAAAAACGGACAGATGATTGAAACAAACAATGAAGGTATGGTAATTGGATCAAATAATAGTAGTTTCATGGCTTGTGAGTTTTCAAACTGCTTTATATCCGTAAATACTCAGACAGGATCCAGTTCTGTAGTTTTAGGGCAAGGGCTTCATCCCAATCAGCCATATTAGGCCTCTCTAGAAGGGTCGCAGTGATGCTTAGCTGAATAGGCAGAAAAGCTTTACTGGGCAATGAATTCACATGGTTCCATCACGATTCGGTTCACAAAACGCCAACGCCAACACGTAAGTGTTGGCGTTGTTGCGTTTTGTAGATCCACCACCTCTCATTTCCTAACCTAACCCAACCTGTTATACTCGTACGATGCGTGGAGATTTAAGTGAGAAGATTTTTATACTAACTATGTGGTGGAAGGTAATCTACGGGGTTATTCGCATATGGGTTGGTTTGTCGGCGCTTAAATTAGTAGGGACACCTCTGCTTGATGTGGTGACTAAAGTTATGCGAAGAGAGTTGGTAGAAGACCCAAATGATGTTATTTTCAATTTTATTACCTATTGGCTAAATGGCCACGCTGTTTACGTAACATATTTCTTGGCGATTTATTTAATATTTTGGGGTGTTACAGATATTGTTCTGTCATACAATCTTATAAAACATAAGCTCTGGGCTTTCCCTGTAACCATTGTTTTGATATTTGGTTTTATCTGTTACGAGATATTCAGATATTTTCATACCCACTCATTGTTCCTTTTGGGTTTGATAATCTTCGATGCTTTTGTCATGTGGTTAATCTGGAAGGAGTACGAAAAGCTTAAGTTACATATAAAATTTAAAAAGATTGGTTAATTATTTACCAATTAATTGCACATAAAACCCTTAAATATTCACATTTTATGTTTGTTTATACCTTACTACGATGTTAATATTTTTATATAGACTTATCGCAAGATGAAACTAAAAATTGCTATCAAAAAACTACTCAAAGCGGCCCCTCTCTTTGCGTCTATACTTTTTATAGGCAATCTTTTTCCTACTCACGTCGCTGAAGCTACTTTTGCGAGCACGGTTGCAGCTGATGGTGCTGTAGCACATTGGAATTTCGAGGAGGCGAGCGGTAACTTGCTCGACCAGATTGGTTCTAATAACGGTACGCTTGTAGGTACTCCAACGGTGGGGCAGACGGCACAGGTAGGTAACTCATATCATTTTATTACCAACCAAGGTATTGATTTACCGGATGATACTTTTGATGCTCAAACTGAAGGGTCTATTGAGGCCATGATTCGAGTGGATTCGTCGCCAGTGACATCTAGTATCTTTTCTGTTGGCGATTCTACTTCTGATACAAACAATAATATTTATTTTGGCACTTCGGTATCTCATGGTCAGGCGCAATTGATATTTGTGAGCAAGACACCAACTGAGAGTAACAAGATATATGGAACTACGTATCTGACACCAGGTACCTGGTACCATGTTGCAGCGCAGGTGAGTAGCACAACTGGTATAAAGTTGTTTGTTAATGGTATAGAAGAAACATATATTATTGGCGGGGGTGCTACAAGCTCAACCGCATGGTTGTCGGACGTTAATAATGGTGCTGGCCTTACTCATTATTCGATGGGATACATCCATCGCGCCACATCTTTTTATTTCTACAAAGGAAACATAGATGAGCTCGCTATATATGATGCTCCCAAAAGCGCATCGATTTGGAGGAATCATTATCTGACCGCCTTTAATCTTGCAGAAGCAATCGCTATTACAAATCCTGCACCGTAT
This sequence comes from Minisyncoccia bacterium, assembly GCA_050292865.1. GTDB lineage: Bacteria > Patescibacteriota > Minisyncoccia > Phycocordibacterales > UBA918 > OLB19. The sequence continues at coordinate 7,369 of JBNKMC010000040.1, forward strand.
CAGGTATATCAGCGTAATGGCAGCAATCAGGCCGACATAGCAGTCAGTGGTACATTGACGGGTTCTGCTACGACTGTTGAATACCAACTCGATAGTGGTGCGTGGACCACCCTTGATGCTTCACCAACCAGCAGCACCTTCAGCGGAACGATTCCGGCAGTAGCGGTTGGTAGTCATACTGTTTCGGTGCGTTTTTCCAACAACACTTCTGTCTCGACTACAAGTGCAAATGTCCGTGTTGGTGATGTCTTTGGTTGGATAGGTCAGTCAAATCAAACGGGTGATTTTACAAATGGACAACCATATACCGGTACGGCAGCAGCGGTCTTGGATACTTCGGGAAGTTGGGTAAACTTGCAGAGTAACTACTCAGATCCGTCAACTTCTGCTTACTCGGTGTTGCCGCGCCTTGCTTCGTTCATTGAGGCTCAGACTGGATATCCTGTCGGGTTCGTGGCTGCTCCGGTTTCTGGTACTGCTTTGGTAATCCCAACTCCGGAATGGTCAAAGGGTGGAGCAAGATATAATGCATTTACGAGCTTGATAACGAGTGGTAAGGTTAACGGCCTAAAATCAATTTTGTGGTATCAAGGTGAGCGCGATGCGAACAGTGGTATTTCATCTTCTACATACGCAGCTGCTGAGTCGCAAATGTTGGACGATTTGCAGGCGGATACTGGCTTTGCAACAACGACACTTATTTCTGCCAATATCGCAAACTATATTGGAGGTAATGCAACTGGTGTTGCTGCGGTGCACG
>JBNKMC010000041.1:0-8061 GCA_050292865.1 Minisyncoccia bacterium
TTTCGACGAGCCGCTGGGATACGTTATCGGACACGTGCCGTTTCTCGATTGTACTATTTATCTCGATTCCCACCCTCTTATTCCTCGTGCCGAAACAGAATACTGGACTGAAAAGGCTATCACTGAAATTAAAAATTACGTAGGTATCTACGTAGATACCTACGTAGATGTTTTAGACCTCTGTGCTGGTAGTGGTGCTGTCGGTGTGGCAGTAGCTAAAGCTCTGCCAGAAGGGCGGGTCGACTTTTCCGAAATCGACCCGCACCATCTCCCTACTGTTAAGAAAAACCTTTCAATGAACCAAAAGGTCTCCGAAAGGAAGCCTAACGTATTTACAAGTGATTTATTTGCTGGTCTACCTCCAGAAAAACAATACGATTTTATCCTAAGCAACCCGCCGTACATCGACCCAGCGCTCGACCGTACCGAAAAAGCCGTTAAAGACTTTGAACCACACCTAGCTCTCTATGGCGGCAATGACGGCATGACCATAATTAAAAAAATAATTACCGACGCCCCAAAGTACTTAAAACCAAAAGGCCAGCTTTGGCTTGAACACGAACCAGAACAAAGCCAGCTCATTAAAGAATTTGCTACTAAAAACAACTTCGCAGTTACTACACACAAAGACCAGTACGATTTAGAAAGATACAGCGTTCTGGTGCTACAATAAACAATATGAATATTATTGATTTAAGTTCGTACATAAACTTCGGCCTTAGCAGCTTGCTTTACTTAACCGTTTTTATCTTCGGTCTGTATACACTAGCTTTTATGTACCACTGGTTTGTTTTCGGTATAAACAAATCAATCGCTTTGCTTGCTCTATTGATTCATTTTGGAGTTAGCTTCTCTCTTATCAGTATCGCTTATTTCACTTTGCAATATGTTATCTGAAAAAATTCACCTAGACCGTGACGAAAAAGTTATAAAGATAGTCCGCAAGCACGTTTTTATTCTACTACTTAAAGTCTTTAATATTTTAGTAGTCGCTTTGCTACCAATTATTCTTTGGACCATATTAAGTGCCAACACTTCAGTCAACCAGTTACTTGGTATAGACCTAGACAAATATCTAGATTACTTTGTCTATCTATATTCCCTCTGGTTAACTTTCTGCTGGTTAGCTATCACGTACATATGGACAGACCACTATCTAGATGTCTGGGCTATTACCAATAAACGAATAGTCACCATCGAGCAAGTAACCTTATTCCACCGCAATACCGGTAGCTTCAGATTGGAAAAGTTACAAGATGTAAATGTAGAAATAAGTGGATTACTTGCCACTGTACTGCACTACGGAACCATCGAACTTCAGACAGCCAGCGGTAGTGAAGAAGAATTTAAAACCAACTACATACCACACCCCCGCAGTTTACGTTCAACTATTCTCCAAGCTGCCGACAAAAGAATAGACCGCTACAACAGTGACCTTGATATCTAAATCAGAAACGAATATAGTATAAAAACATTATGAAAGAAAAATTATCTACCCAACCATACAAGGGCGTACGTGACTTCTACCCAGAAGACATGGCTATTCAGCAATATATTTTTGACGTCTGGAGTATGACCGCTGAAAGCTTTGGCTTTGAACGTTACGATGCATCAGTGCTAGAACCTTCAGACTTATACAAAGCCAAAGGAGCAGAAAATGAAGAAATGGTAAACGAACAGACATACACCTTCACCGACCGTGGCGAACGTGAAGTAACACTTCGTCCAGAAATGACACCGACTGTCGCTCGCATGATTGCTGGAAAAGCCAAAGAACTATCTTTCCCCGTGCGTTGGTATTCTATTCCTAACCTTTTCCGTTACGAACGAGCTCAACGTGGTCGCCTACGCGAACACTGGCAACTAAACTGTGACATCTTCGGCACCAGCCACTACACCGCAGACTTAGAGCTAATTAGCCTAGCTTATAATATTTTCTTAAACTTCGGCGCCGACCCTAGCATGTTTGAGATTCGCATCAACGACAGACGTTTAATGGAGCGCCTATATCACGCTCTTGGTATAACTGAGTCAGAAACAATTACCGCTATCACCCGACTTAATGACCGTCGTCGTAAAATCTCTCCATCTGCATACAAAAAAGAATTAGATCAAATCACTGGCAACAAAACACTTTCTGAAGAAGTGATTATGATGCTAGACAACAGTGACGAAGAGACTGACCTGATGTTTGGACTTTCTGAACTAGGTATCACTAACGTGATCTTCGACAAAAGCCTAGCCCGTGGTTTCGACTATTACACCGGCACAATATTTGAAGTCTTTGACACTTCTCCAGAAAACAACCGTGCCCTAATGGGTGGCGGTCGCTACGACAACCTGACTGGCTTATTTAATGACGAAGCTATCCCTGGTATTGGCTTTGGTTTTGGCGATGTTACCATCCGCGACTTCCTTGAAACCCACAACCTACTGACATCAAACATTACCGCCCCAGACTTGATGATATTGCCAATGAGCGAACAGCAGAACCTAGCCGCCGAAAAAGTAGCGCAAGTTTTCCGCAGTAACAACATCTCTACAGCTGTAGACATAAGCACTCGCAAGGTGGGAAAGAAATTATCTGCAGCAGCTGACAAACTTTCAGAGTACGCCATTGTAGTTGGTGAAAACGAAGTCGAGACAAACACCTACGTGTTGAAAAACCTAACTACTGGAGAAGAAACAAATGGTACACTCGATGAACTAGCTACCAAACTAGTTGGTTAACAATCTGACTAAAACCCAATAATGAACTATATTGTATTCGACTTAGAAACCCAGAATATCTTTCAAGACGTTAACTCTAACGACCCTACTGACCTAGATATTTCAGTAGCAACTTTTTACGAAAGTGACACTGATAAGTACACAACAGTTGTAATAGACGACCTTAGTTCTGTCTGGCCTATTATTGAGCGAGCTGACGCCTTAGTGGGATACAACAGCAACCACTTTGACATACCCCTACTAAACAAATACTACCCAGGTGATTTAACACAGATTAAAAGTATCGACCTGCTGGCTTCTATTAAAGACTCCCTCGGGCGAAGACTCCGCCTGGACTCAGTGGCTCAGGCTACTGTGGGAGCTAAAAAAAGCGCAGACGGTCTACAAGCTGTGCGCTGGTGGCGTGAAGGTAAGGTTAAGGAGATAATGAAATACTGTGAGCAAGACGTAAAAGTCACAAAGAAAGTTTTTGACTTTGCTCTTAAAAACGGTCATGTGCTTTTTAAAGACGGTTATCGCAAAAAAGAAATCCCTCTAGATGTGAGTAGCTGGACTGTGCGGGAAGATGCATCTATCACTCATTCACTACCGTTTTAATTATTTACGATAAAAGGCTGGGCAGCGAAGCTGCCCAGCCTTTTATTGTATGGGATGACATACTTTGTGTATCACCTCTGCCGTCATACTTTTATTACTGTACACTTACTCGTTATCCCTACCTTTCTTACAGAAGAAACACCCAACGTGTCATCCCTGTGTGAGAAAGTCTGGGGGACTTTTGCAAGACTTATTGAGATACCTTATGAGACTAAAGTCGAAATAAGATATCCAATAAGTGGACAGTTTCTGTAAGAAAGGCAGGGATCCAGAATAAAATGAGATTATTTGAAATTGCCTGGATTCCTGCCTTTGCAGGAATGACGGAATCGGATACGGGAACGACGAATAAGGGTACCACCTGAACAGTTTCTGTAAGAAAGGCAGAGATCCAGTAATACACAGGCATACACACCCAACGTGTCATCCCTGCCACCATACTTTCATCCCTGTACACTAACTCGTCATCCCTGCGTAGGCAGGGATCCAGTATTGCACGAACATCTATACTCGCCTGGATTCCTGCCTACGCAGGAATGACGGAATTGGGTACGTGAATGACATAACAAGATGTGGTAATGACGGAGTTTTTTAGCAAACCAAACCTTTCATTCAAATGAAAGGTTTAGTTTGGTTTGGTTAAAAGAGTGCATAATAATAATTATTAAAGGTAAAAACTCTTGTTATCATTAATGATAACAAGAGTTTTATAGATGGTAACGTATTAAGTTAATGTCACTTTTACTTACTACTCTTCTTACAGAAGAAGTGTCCAACGTGTCATCCCTGCGCAGGCAGGGATCCAGAACAAAAGCGAGATTGTATAAAATTGCCTAGGTTCCTGCCTTCGCAGGAATGACAAATCGGGTACAGGAATGACGGATAAGGATACAACCTCTTGAGAAAGTCCCCCGGACTTTCTCACGCAGGAATGACGGACGAGTGTACAACCTCTTGAGAAAGTCTCCCAGACTTTCTCACGCAGGAATGACGAAGCGAGAGGAGTTGGTTAGAGTCTGGATTCCTGCCTTTCTTACAGAAGAAACACCCAACGTGTCATCCCTGTGCAGTAGGTAAAAAACGTACTCAACGTATCATCCCTGCCGCCATATTTTCATTACTGTATGCTTGCCCGTCATCCCTGTGTAGACAGGGATCCAGAATAAAACGAGATTATTTGAAATTGCCTGGATTCCTGCCTTCGCAGGAATGACAAATCGGGTACAGGAATGACGGAATTGGGTACAAGAATGACGAATCGGGAGGAAATGGGATCCAGCGAATTAAATGCGATTGTATGACTTAAATCCCATCAATTAAAAACGAATTTTCCAGCCACGTCGGAAAAGTTGAGTCACAATAGTAGCCAATATCACCACCAGAGAAACCACGACCAGCAACCCCACCTCGGCACTCGCCTCGCTATAACCAATCATACTGCTCCGCAAACCGTTGGCAAAATAAAAGAAAGGATTAAAGTGAGTAATAGTAGCTGCCAGTGGCGGCAAGAAAGTAACGGAATAGAATATACCGCCCAAATAAGTAAGTGGTGTTATCACAAACGTGTTCAGGACTTGTAGGTGTTCAAAACTCTCTGCCCACAAAGCCACAATGATTCCCAGCATGGCAAAAATAGAAGCAATAGCCAGCACATAAAACACAAACAACAACGGACTCACTAGTGTGACGGCACCAAACAAAACTCCAACCAACAAGATGAGTACCGACACCAAGAAAGTTCGAATAATAGCACTCCCCACCAACCCGAGTAACATCTCAAAATATGAGAAAGGTGTAATTAGCAATTCTTCAACACTGCGAGAAAACCGCATAAAATACAAAGCCGACGAAGCGCTTGAGTAAGCAGAGTTAACAACTGTTAGAAGCAACACCCCCGGGAAGACAAAGGAGATATAAGACATGCCGCCAAAATCACTGATGCGACTACCGATAACCGTACCAAAAATAAATATATACAATGCCGCTGAAACAACCGGAGCTATCAGGGTCTGAGTTACCACGCGGAAAGTTCTTTTTACTTCCCTTTTAAACATGGTTAGTAATCCAATCCAATTCATACTATTTTTCTCCATTATCTTTACGAGTAATTTCCAGATAGGTCTCTTCTACCGACCGTCCTTCCTTCATAAATTCTTCCTTCGTTCCCTCAGCAATAATGCGTCCATTATTGATAATTGCGATATGGTTACAAAGATACTGAATTTCTTCTAGGTAGTGAGAGGTGAGGATAATTGTTTTACCTCGTTCATTCATTTCTTTTAGATATTCCCATAAATCATGCCGTTGCTCTACGTCTACACCGGCGGTTGGCTCGTCGAGGATAAGTAAATCTGGGGTATGTATCAAAGCCCGCCCCAACATAGCTCGTCGTTTAAGACCACCAGAGAGTTTTTGAAACTTAACGTCTCGATGTTCTTCCAAGTCAAACCTAGCAATCAGTTCGTCAATTCTCTGCTTCCTCACTGCACTAGGAATACCGTAATACCCACCCATATAATCCATTAACTGTTCCGGGGTAGAAAAAATATCAACATTAAACTCCTGCGGTGACAGCCCCACCATAGTGCGAGCTTTTTTATAATCCTCTACCGCATCTACACCATCAATAATAACTTGACCACTGGTAGGTTGAGCGATACCGGTAATACAGTGAATGGTGGTACTCTTCCCTGCTCCGTTAGGACCGAGCAATCCATAAAAACTTCCCTTAGGAATAGACAAAGAAATACCGTCGACAGCTCGCTTGGCCGACTCCCCTTTCCCATAGACTTTTACCAAGTCTTTTATCTCCAACATTGGTTTTGATTCTGACATGGTCACCATTATACCAGCTGTCCCCTCCTGACGCACAAATGGAAACTTGTCTACAATACTTGTCCCACTACTTAAGTATTTTAATTGAGTATGTTTTTGCAGTAATAGTTATAAAAAAGCACGTTGATACGGACAACGTGCAAACCGACCCAGAGGGATTTTACTTCTGTTGACCTTTCAGTCGAGCAATCAGGAGATCGCGAGCTGCGTATACCGCACGAGTTTGACGCTCGGCATAACTCTTCACGTTCTCGTTTGCACCATTGAGGCGATCTGGATGAACGTGGCGAAGTTGCATAGCAGCATACTTCTTGATTTCCTGTTCAGTCTTGAAGAAATCAGAGCTCAGGCACTGAAGGACACGTTCGGCGTCCTTCACTGTCTTCACTTCAATTTCGTCAGCCGGAGGAACCCAATCCACCGGAGGTGTTGCGAGCTCAGGATTGTTCGTGAGGTGTTTTAGAAATTCCACACGGTCAAACCCTTTGAGGTGATCGTCGATGTTTGCGATCCAAAGACCTAAAAAACCGAGATCACATTCTCCGGCACCTATATCAGCCGCCCACGTCAGATAATTGAAGTCGCTGACGAGCATGACTTCCGGACGAGACATTCCGGCACCACCCCCACGCCCTTCGAAGTTGGACATGTTGGAATGGATTGGGAACAACGACTGGTAGCTGACGCAACCATCTTGATAGCGATAGCCGAACACGACGATAGCAGGCACCCAGACGCCGTCCTTGACGAGGTTCTTATGTTCGCCATCATCACCCCATTGTCCAACATAAGCAATGATTTCATCACCGACATTGAAATGGTCGTGCGGACGCAAGCTCATCAGATACGGCTTGTCAGGAGCTCCTTTTTTAAGCTTCTGTAGCAACTTGATGCCCTCGCGGACACGTTCGCGGCTAGCCAAGAGGTTTTCCACCTCACGTTCCAATTGCTCGACCTCGGCAGCAATTTCTTCCGCCGTCTTGTCGTGCAATAGGCACGGTGTGTTGAACATTGTCTCTCCTGAGTTGTTAATGAGGTTACAGCTCGTGGTGATGTGGTACTGATACCGACATGAGCCACAACCTGCATGCTTGCACCAACCACACATGTTGAACGTCGTTGCATCCGACTTGCGATTGATGCTTGCTGCATCACGGGGCTCCGGATCCTTCGACCAGCTGTCTTCGGGGACGCCGACGTCAGTAATTGTCGGATTCTCGAATTCCTTCGCCATCTCGACAAAGTCAGCACCAGATTTCCCGCGGAGCAGGTCTTGCTTGGATTTGACATCGCCGATACGGTTCGTAATCGACTTTTCATTGCTCCGTGCACTGGAGACCAAGGCAGCGATATTCTTGCTGCCAAGTTTCGCAACATCTTCCCAAGTCCTGATTCCACGAAGCGTGTACTTAGGGTAGAAAAAGACGTCATCAAATGTCAGCAGCGTTGCTGGAACTGACGGGGTAGTAGTAAGTTGAGTTGTCATAGGAACAACCTCCGTTCGTGTGACTATGGTGCTTATACAGCACAATTAAGTCACTTGGGGTTTATAGAAAAAGCGATAAGGACCACCCTCAACGCTAATTCCAATTATATATAGACATATGCCTTTTGTCAAGTCTTGTAACTGAGGGACTGCTCTTAGAAAAACTGTCCCACTGCTTGTTATGGTTTGTTATCCTTTGTTAACGTAGAGGAGTTAAGGATTGTTAAAGTGTCTCTCTTCAGACAGAGAACCACACCATTTGTGGGACAGGTACTAAAGTAGCTGTCTTGCAATTTATTAAGCAAAACAGCATAGTAGGGGGAATGAATCAGGAAGAAAGGTGGCTTTTGGAGGAGAAATATGGGGGTGAAAAATCCGCAGGATTTTTCACCGACGTAGAGCGGCTCGCCTTC
>JBNKMC010000042.1:0-6076 GCA_050292865.1 Minisyncoccia bacterium
TAGACTTACATCATGTGTACATTTGGCTCGTCACTCTGAGGCATGAAGCAATCCAGGACGAAGTTAGCAGTCGTACTTTTTAGTATTTAATCCTGGATCCCTGCCTGCGCAGGGATGACGAAGTGAGCGTAGAGATGACGAAGCGAGTGTAGAGGTGACGAAAGGTGTGTAGGGATGACGAAGAAAGGCATGAATGGACACTCTTTTGTCATTCCCGACTCGATCGGGAATCCAGTTTTGTGGTAACACACCATCACCTTGCTACGGAGTATGCTCCGTAGCAAGGTGATGGTGTGGTTTTATTCCTGAACCCTCGTTTTGCTTCGAATGATAGCACTGTGGCTTGTCCACACAACCACCAGCACATATTTTAGTAAGCCGTATAATTAGGTTACCCACTGTTATTACGTGGAGCTTGATGAGAGTTTGAATCATTCAGCTGGTGATTTAAATCCTTGTCGCAATTATAAATTATTCAATAAACTAAATTATGTTCAAGACAACTCTAAAAAAAGGTTTTACATTGATTGAGCTCTTGGTGGTTATCGCTATCATCGGTATCTTGGCTTCAGTGGTGTTGGTATCTCTAAACAACGCTCGAGACAAGGCTAACGATTCTAGTGCCAAGGCAAGTATGAGTAGCATCCGCGCAGCGGCTGAGATTGCTTACGATACAGACGGCAACTATGATGCTGCTTGTACAGATACAGATGTTGCAGCTCTATTGGCGGCAGCAGCTGCTGAAACAGGTAATACAACAGTTTGTGCTGACCTAGCTAGTGGCTACGGAGCGCAGGTTCAACTTAAGAGTGCTGGTGCTGGTTACTTCTGTGTAGACTCAACTGGTTTTGCTGGAGTGGTTTCTTCTTCAACTATTGAGGCTGACGGAGACCTAGTCTGTAACTAAGCTTTATACAGTTCGAACAAAAAAAGCGCCTTCGGCGCTTTTTTTGTTTGCTATAATTTTACTTATGAAAAAACAAATCAGTTTCACAGCTAAGGGATTCACACTCATAGAAATATTGGTGGTGATTGCCATTATCGGTATTTTAACTGCCGTTATTCTGCCGCAGTTTGGAACTGTCAGGGGTAAGGCAGCTGACGCCAATGTAAAAACCAGTGTGAATGTTTTGGTCAAATCAGCGGAGCTTTATTTCTTGGACAACGACACCTATGTAGGCTTTTGTAGTCTGGCATCAACCTTGCGAGTTCTCACCGCAGCCTCAGTGCAAACAACCAATGTCGATACCAACTATAAGTGTTATGAGGCCGCCGATGGCTTTGCTGCCAGTGTACCACTTAAGACTACTAACCTGGCTTCTGACACTTCCGGCACTGACTACTTGTGTGTCGAGAAACGTATTCCACCGAAGGTTTTTGATAACGACTTGGTAGTCAATTCGGTAAATTGTATTTAGTATGGTCACTTCACCTACTTTAGCTCTTTTTCCAACTTGGACAATTGTGTTTTTTGTATTTGTTTTAGGAGCTATTATCGGCAGCTTTCTAGATGTGGTCGTCACGCGTTTTCATACCGGTGCTTCTATCAATGGTCGTTCGCGTTGTATGTCCTGCGGCAAGGATCTTTGCTGGTATGAGTTGGTACCATGTCTTTCTTACCTACTTTTGCGTGGGCGCTGCCATGGGTGTAATTCTCTGATACCGAAACGTCTTCTTATTACAGAAGTCCTGACTGGTGGACTTTTTCTGCTAGTTTTCTTTTCTTCCACTTCATTAAGTGCTTTGTTTCTAAATTGGGTTTTGGTTTCGGTTTTGGTGGTAGTGACCATTTACGATTTGGAGCATATGATTATTCCTAATGAGTTTGTTGCGACTCTTTTGGTTGTTGCAGCCGCGCTTTGGTATGTTGGAGTGGGGGAGAGTGGTTTGGTAGCAGGATTGCTCCCGGTACTTATCTCAGTCGGTGGAGCGTTCTTCTTTTATGCTTCACTTTGGTTCGTCTCGAGGGGTCGTTGGATTGGCTTTGGTGACGCAAAGTTGGCCGCGCCTTTAGCTATTGTCTTACCTCCGATGGCCACCATGTCTTTTGTGATTCTGTCCTTCTGGGTGGGGGCGGCAATTAGTTTGACTCTGATACTTGTTCAGTATCTATTAAAGCGGGGACAAAAACACTTACCTTTTTTGATTGCACCGATTACAATGAAAAGCGAGGTACCTTTTGCTCCCTTTATGATTGCTGCCTTTTTGCTCGTTTACTTTTTGCAGGTAGATGTTCTCAATTTGGTATCCTTTATTTCTTATGCTCTCTTATAAAATAAATAATTTTATAAACAACAAAGATGGCTTTACCTTGCCTGAGTTGTTGGTCTCTATTGCTATCATCACTATCGTAACCGCTATTTTGCTTTTTCGTTACGATTCTTTCAATAGCACCGCCTTGCTAAACAATCAGTCATATGAGATGGCACTCGATATTAGACAGGCACAAGTGGCGGGGGTGAGTGTGCGCGCTGGTTCTGGTACCAGTCGCTTTGATGAAGAGTTTGGTGTCTATGTCAGTATGTCTCAGACTGGTCAGTATATTTATTTCCGTGACAGTGGAAGCACAGAACCGGCCGCGTACAACTCTGGTGAAGAGGTTGAAGTGTCCACTCTCGATGCCCGTTTTTCTATTGCTGGCATTTGTGCCAACGCAGTTTCTTTGGACTGTGTTGGCGGCACCAAGCTAAGTGAAGTTTCTATTTCGTTCGCTAGGCCAAACTTCGACGCGAAGTTTAAAGGCAGTGATGGTGGTGGTAACAACGTGTCTGGAATAGAGTCTGTTTCTATTGCGCTGCAGCCAAACAATAATAGTCAGGTTACAAGATTGGTACATGTATCATCTAGTGGTCAGATTTCTGTTGAATAATTTATGTTCTCATACTTAAAGAAAAACAAAATAAGTTCATTCAAACGAGGTTTTACCGATACACCTATGTATAGGTGTGGCGGGTTTACCCTAATAGAGGTTTTGGTTTCGCTATCTATTTTCACCATGGTGGTGACTATGGCAGTTTCGGTTCTTCTTACCATGGTCGATGCCAGTTCCAAGGCCCGTGACGTGCAATCGATCATGACTAACCTAGCCTTCACTCTCGACAGTATGACTCGCGAGATGAGAACTGGTAGCGACTATTATTGCCAGGGTGGAGGAGGTTCAAGCAGTCTGCCAACTAGTGGTTCTACAACAAATGACTGTGACGCCAGTGCGGCCAAACGCTATGCTATGTCTTTTAACGAAGGTGGTGGCAGTATTACTAACTCGTGCTCAAGTAAACGAATTTCATACCGATACAACCCAACCGATTTGTCGGTTGAGCGTCGTCTTTGCTCTGGAAGTTGGCAACGGGTCACGTCGAAGGATATTGTTGTTGATGATTTAAATTTCTCTGTCACCGGATCGGATAGTACAGATAATATTACTCCGATTGTGACGATTTATGTTAAAGGTCACATTCCTGGCGTGCGAGGCAAGGATACAAACTTCTCTTTGCAAACTACTGTGTCACAGCACTTGTTAGATATTTAATATGAAAATAAAGCAATCAACAAAAGGATACTCTCTGGTAGAAGTGCTGGTAGCCATCACTATTTTGATGCTGGCTATTGCTGGACCACTCACTATTGCGGCTAAAGGCATACAGAGTACCAGACACGCAAAGGATCAGACTACAGCCTTTCTTTTGGCTCAGGAGGGAATAGAATACTTTGCAGCCATTAGGAATGAAGAGATTATTAAGGGTGTACATGCAGGCAGCCTTTCTACTATTTGGGACTGGACAAATAATGCAGCTATCAGCAGTTGTTTTGTTTCCAATACTAATACCGAGCCGGGTTGTAATGTTGATTTTCGTGATAACAACTTACTTAACTCCAGCAGTGTTGTGAGCTGTAGCAACCTGTCAGACTGTCTGGTTGATTACGACGAAACCAAATCTCGTTCGCCGTACCGTTTAAACAATGGCACTACCGCCAATGACACCATTTTCACCCGCTCAATAAAGTTGCAAAGGGTTAATACTAATGAGTTAAAAGTCGTTTCTAAAGTTACTTGGGAGTCGGGACTCTTTGGTGGACAGACGCAAGATGTTACTTTAACCAGTTCGTTATTTAAGCTTTACGCCGATTTATGATTCAAAAAAACACCAACAATCAATCTGGTTTTGCGCTTCTTTTAGCCATCGTTGTTTCTAGTATCGTGCTGGCGGTTGGGCTCACCATGCTTAGTATTACCGTCAAACAACTTACTCTGTCGGCAGTTTCCAGAGAGTCCAGTATATCTTTTGAAGCGGCGGCTGCTAGTCTGGAGTGTATTCGTTATTGGCGTTTGAAAAATCCTACTGACTATTCAAAAGACTCGTACACCACCTCTGGCACTACTGCACCAACTATCACCTGCTTTGGTTCGGATGAGACCAATCCGCCAGCTGTAGTGAACTCTGCCGTGGCAAAAAAAATTCATTCCAATAGTAATGGTTATATAAATGAATTTAGGTACCAGATGGATTGGGATACTGGTGTTGAGCAGTTGTGTTTAGAAATGGATTTATATCTAATGGTTTCTTCTGCTGACAGTGACTATACCTACAACTTTAAAAATGCCGGAATAAGTAGCGTGGCAGGAACCAATGGTGTTAAAACTTGTTTGTCTGGTGATATCTGCACCATGGCCATTACCAGAGGATACAACCGGTCTTGTAGCGACGTTTCTAACAGCAGTTTGCTCACGGTTGAACGTGAAATAACCACTCAGTTCTAAAGGTTGGTTTAATATATTTTCACATTGAAAGGCGGTCTGATTATCGGTACACTTAAAGGAAATGAGTAAAAAACCGACAGCGGAAATTGTAGAAAGATACGAAAAACTCAAAGATACGGTCAACAAATACCGTCATGCTTTTCATGTAGAGAATAAGGAGCTGGTTTCACCAGAGGCGCTTGATTCTCTGAAGGATGAATTGGTAAAAATCGAAAGTGAATATCCTTTGCTTATTACTTCTGATTCTCCTACGCAGCGGGTGGCTGGTGAAGCGCTTAATGAGTTTAAAAAAGTAGTGCACAAAGTACCGCAGTGGTCACTAAATGATGCTTTTACCGAAGAAGATATCAAGGACTTTGATGAGCGAGTAAAGCGAATGTTAGAGAAAGAACTTGGTGGCAAAGTACAGCCTACCTACACTTGCGAATTAAAAATCGACGGCCTTCACGTCGTTCTCGAATACATTGGTGGTGTACTCAAGACCGCTGCCACCCGTGGTGACGGAAAAGTGGGAGAAGATGTGACTCATAACATCCGTACCATTGAATCGGTGCCACTAAAGTTGTCTGAGCAAATAGACTGTATTGTGGAGGGTGAAGTGTGGTTGGGTAAGGATCAGCTTAAGCGTATCAATAAAGAGCGTGAGAAAGATGGTATGGAGTTGTATGCAAATCCACGTAACCTGGCGGCTGGTACCGTACGTCAACTCGACCCGAAGGTGGCGGCAGAACGCAAGCTTGATACTTTTATCTATGACATTTCTGCCGGTGAGAAGCCAAACTCACAGAAGGGGGAGCTGGAGAGATTGCACACTCTTGGATTTAAAGTAAATAAAGAGTATAGACTTTGTAGTGATATAGATGAAGTAATAGAATTCTTTCACTCTTGGCACGACAAGAAAGACAAGACAGACTATCTGGTGGATGGTGTGGTTGTGAAGGTGAACGAAGTGGAATATCAAGAAGCTTTGGGTTATACCGGTAAAGGGCCGCGCTTTGCTATTGCGCTTAAGTTTCCAGCCGAGCAGGCTACTACCGTGGTGGAGGACATCGACCTGCAAGTTGGGCGCTTTGGTACCATTACCCCTGTAGCACACCTGCGTCCTACGCTAGTAGCTGGTTCGACTGTATCTCGGGCAACTTTGCATAACGAAGACCGTATAAAAGAATTGGATGTACGTATTGGTGATACGATTGTTTTGCAAAAAGCTGGTGATGTTATTCCGGAGGTGGTGTCGGTGGTGAAGGAGCTTAGGCCAGACGATACAAAGCCTTTTAAGTTTCCGCGTACCGGGGGGGGGGGGGGGGGGGGGGGGGG
>JBNKMC010000042.1:6086-7960 GCA_050292865.1 Minisyncoccia bacterium
CCGCCTGCGGCGGCGACGGTACCATCGAGCGCATCCCAGGCGAAGCGGCTTATCGTTGTGTGTATCTGGATTCTGACCACCTACATCGTGAAAAGTTATATCACTTTGTTTCTAAAAAAGCTTTCAATATAGATGGAGTTGGACCCAAGGTAATTGACTTATGGTTGGAGAATAATCTTATCAACGAAGTCTATGATCTTTTCACATTAGAGCTTGGTGATATAAAAGATCTGCCTGGTTTTAAGGAGAAATCAGCCGAGAAGGCGTTGGCTGCAATAGATGCAGTACGGAATATTCCATTGCATCGTCTCTTAATCTCACTTTCTATTCGTCATGTGGGAGAAGAGACCGCTGTCTTAATTGCTAATTACTTTGGTTCGCTTGATAAGGTCAGGGAAGCTGGCGTCGAGGAACTGGCTGCGATAAATGGTGTGGGAGAAGTGGTGGCGAGGTCATTGCATGACTGGATGAGAGAAAATAAAAACATTCATGTGTTGGACGAGTTACTTAAGTACGTGACCGTGGTGGAGCCGGAGGCGGGCGGCGCGGGCCAGGCTTTGGCCGGATTGTCCATGGTCTTTACCGGTACACTGCCCACGCTAGACCGCGACGAAGCCAAAGAGCTGGCCCGCGCCGCTGGTGCCAACATCGCCAACAGTGTTTCCAAAAAAACCGACTACGTTGTACTGGGCGAAAACGCTGGCAGCAAGGCAGACAAGGCGGCAGAATTGGGTGTAAAAACCATCAATGAAGCAGAATTTCTAAAATTGCTGGGGTAAACAAGGATAAAATTTTATTCTTTATTATCTCGCATCGTCCCCCCCCACTGTCTTCTGTCATAATAAAACGAGACTTATCGTGAAACCTAGTTTTGTAATGAGATATTGGCTTTTACTCGAACCCATTTCGTTAAGTAATGAACGTTCAAGGCGTCATGCGCGGGGCACATGGTGGCTTTGTGTTTATGTATACCTATTTGAGAACCTACAACACCCTGGGCACCAGTCGAAGTTATGCGCTCTAAAGTTATGAGGAACTTCTGTAGTCAGGTCATTGAGACCAGCCATCATAAATTATTGACCTGTTTTGTATTATAATTCAAGTTTGTATTATAGTGCAAGAAAGGTTATGATACTGATGTTGGTAACGACGCAAATAGTTTATGTCAGAAACATCGGCACAAAGATTTGGTGCTAATATTAAAAAAATTCGGTTAGGGAAAAATATGTCACAAAGTGATATATGTCGCCTACTTAATTTTGATCCAGCGTATATGAGCAATATTGAGAATGGTAAACAAAATTTAACATTGAGCACCATGGAGAAATTAGCTAGTGCATTAAACGTTACGATTGACCAATTATTAAGATAGGAGTTGGAATATATATTGACAATACTATTTTATGCTAAATACATTTAGAGATGTAGCTTGTAGTTTATCGTAAATTCATATTCACTTTTGAGGAGAAACATCATGAACAAGAAAATTTTTATAGGCTTAGCCTGGCCTTACGCAAATGGTAGTTTACACCTAGGACACGCGTCAGCATTTATTGGCGCTGATATTATTGCGCGATATCACCGGCTTGCTGGAGATGATGTGTTATTAGTCTCTGGTAGTGACTGTTATGGAACTCCTATTGCGGTTGAGGCGGCGGAGAAAGGTATCAATCCCGCCGATATTGCAGATAAGTACCATAAGGAATTCAAAGAAAGTCTTATTGATGGTCTTGGATTTTCTTATAATTTGTATACACGTACGAATACCGATCATCACACAAAGGTAGTTCAAGGTCTTTTTTTGGATTTGTATCACAAGGGTTATCTGTATACAAAGACTGAAAAAGCCTTGTATTCACCACTGCTCGGACGTT
>JBNKMC010000043.1:0-7508 GCA_050292865.1 Minisyncoccia bacterium
AAAAGACACCCGCCACCGTCCGATTCGCGTGGTCGCACCGATGAAACTCAGACAACAGTACGAGAATGACATTTTGCTGGCCAATGCTGAATCCCACCGCTTCGCGGTTGGTTTCCATCGTGAACGCAGAAGGCTTAAATTGAGATAAGTTAGAGACCAGGTCTCTAACTTTGTGCGTATAATGAAACCTCATTGTTTATTTGCGTGTTATTATATTTAGCATGAACAGAAATCGCATAGCTGTCCTTAGAGGTGGGCCAAGTAGTGAATACGAGGTTTCAATGCAGACGGGTAAAAAGGTGGCTGAAACCTTGCGTGAGTTGGGCTATTTTGTGAAGGATGTCACTATTTCTCGAAAGGGCGACTGGCTGTACGGCGGTTTTGAAATGTCTCCCGATAGAGTTTTGTCTGATGTTGATGTGGTGTTTATTGCGCTTCACGGTGCTTATGGCGAGGATGGTGTGGTGCAGAGATTGGTTGAACGGCATAGACTCCCATACACTGGTAGTGGACCAATGGCTTCTGCTATCGCCATGAACAAATTTATCACCAAGGAACACCTCAAAGAAACTGGTATAAAAATGCCTGGCCATGTCAGACTTATAAAGTCAGACGTACCTAAAGTTACCCAGACGGTTTATGGTATAACCCAAGCCTTTGGCCCTCATTACATCATCAAGCCGGTTACCGGTGGTTCGTCTATTGATACAGAAATTGCTTATCATGCTGGCGAGTTAGCCAAGGCGATTGAAAAACTATTAGGTAAGTACGACGAGGTTCTGGTAGAAGAGTTAATAAAAGGTCGCGAAGCTACAGTAGGTATCTTAGAAAACTTCCGCGGCCAAAGACACTATGTCTTGCCTGAAGTGGAGATTGTGCCTCCTCAGAATAGCAACTTCTTTTCATATGATGTTAAATACAATGGACAGACGGATGAAATCTGTCCAGGTCGTTTTTCCAAAGAAGAAAAGAAGAAGTTGGCCGATGCTGCCTCTGTAGTTCACAATCTACTAAATCTAACCCAATATTCTCGCTCAGACTTTATTGTGTCTGATGGGGAGGTCTACTTTTTGGAAGTTAACACACTACCTGGACTAACAGAAGAATCACTCTTACCAAAATCAGTTGGAGCGGTTGGTTGCAGCTACTCTGAACTCGTTGATCATCTGATCAAGACAGCTGTTTGCTAAACTGTATGGTGGATAAACTGTTTCTGTAAGTTGCTTGCCCTTGTATACTACTTGTAATGAATAGTTCTCAATATGAAAAAGCTCTTCTGGTGGGCTTGGCTTATGTTATTGGTTTCACCACCGCTTTTATCGCTTTTAATAACAGTCAATCAATCGATGTGTCTGACCAAGTGTTCGAAAATACCTCTATCGTATCTGCCAAGAAGTCTACATCGGACAAGGTTGAGCTAGTGAATAACGAACTCGGATTATTTATTAAAGACGGTGACGGAGAAAGGGTTATTAGCGCAGACCGCTCTTTTGCTTATAGTGACGACGAAGCTTCTGAGAGAGTTGGTTTTCATTACAGGGTTTTTGATGCTCAGGTTTCTCCTGACAATCGTTTTGTATACTACTGTGAACAGTTAACCGTGAAGGCTGACGACTGTGTGCCGCTCGTGTTTGATATTACCAATGACATCTCACATAAGGTAAAAATTGAAAGTGCTTCTGACCGAGTTTCGCTTGATTGGCACGAAGCCAACTGGACACCTGACAACAAACTCAGCCTAAATCATTTTGTTTCTAGCTCGAGTGATGAGCCTTGGAGATAAAACAGTTGACTAGTTTGCCAGATATAGTAATATATTGCGCACCAAGTTGTATATTTTTGAAAGCAGTGTGGGCCAGTAGCTCAGATGGCTAGAGCGCCTCATTTGCACTGAGGAGGCCGGGGGTTCGAGTCCTCTCTGGTCCACAGTGTTTTTAAAAAACCTCTTGGCGAAACAAGACCGTCCGTAAGGGCGGTTTTGTTTTTTCATATACCCAGAGAGGATTCGAAAAGCTTTTGTGCTATTTCTTGAGCTTGCGAAAAGAAATAGCCAAAAGGTGTACAGAATCTGTAAGATTCGAGTCCTCTCTGGTCCACAATGTTTTTAAAAAACCTCTTGGCAAAACAAGGCCGTCCGTAAGGGCGGTCTTGTTTTTTCATATACCCAGAGAGGATTCGAACAATGGAAGTGTAAAGACTTTTCTTCTCACATCACCACAACTACTCACACTTTTCCACTCCACTTTTTGACTAAGTGTGGTAACATACGCGCGCAGATAGTTTGTAAGTTATGGTTTCATTTATTTCGGTTGCGCACGCATCAGAAGAGGCATCAGAGGGTATCTCTGTTCACCTGGCACCGTATGTGCTGGGTCACATTGGTGACATGCCTATTACCTCAACCCTACTTACAAGCTGGCTGGTGATGGCAGTTTTGATAATTACTGCCTACTTCATCAGCCGCTCTCTTAAAGCAGTGCCAGGAAAAACACAATCAATCGCCGAGCTGGCAGTTGGCGGTATTTATAAATTCGTTGAAGATACTTTGGAAAGTGAAGTATTGGCGAAGAAGTATTTCCCGATTCTTATGACCATTTTCTTGTTCCTGCTTGCCATGAACTGGACCGGTCTCTTGCCAGGAGTAACTTCAATTGGTTTTTGGACTGAGCATGAGGGTGTGAAACACTTGGTGCCTTTCTTGTATCCACCGGCAACTGACCTCAACATCCCAATCGCGTTTGCCTTTATTTCAATGGCGGTTATTGAATTTGCCGGCATTGTAGCGCTTGGCGCTTGGAAATACGGTGGAAAATTCATCAATTTCACTTCACCACTCAATTTTATCGTTGGTCTCATCGAACTTATTAGTGAACTTGGTCGTATCGTATCCTTCTCATTCCGTCTCTTTGGTAACATTTTTGCTGGCAAGACATTGCTCTTGGTGGTGATGTTCTTTGTGCCGTTTGTGCTTCCTGTACCGATTTTGGTGTATGAGACCTTCGTTGGATTCATCCAGGCCGGTGTGTTCTTCTTCTTGACCTTGATGTTCATTAAGTTGGCCGTAGCTGAACCGCATTAGAATTTAGTGGGTAAAAATGAGTCCGCATTGGCATGTCGACTCATCATTATTCATTAAAGTAAATAGAAAATGACAGAATTAGAAACAGCACTTGAGGCAGCACATTTGAGTGCAGATGCAATCAAGTCTATCGCTATGGCACTTGCAGCTGGTATTGGTGTGCTTGGTCCTGGTATCGGTATCGGTATCTTGGTATCTCGCGCGCTCGATGCTATTGGTCGCAACCCAGAGGCAGCCGGAAAGATTCAGAGCACAATGATCCTTGGTATCGTGTTCGTGGAGGCACTTGCGATTTTCGCACTTGTTGTCTCATTCATCATCAAGTTTGCGTAGTACACGTCAGATTTGCACCATCTACTGCGTTGCGGTTCGTGAAATAATTTTCACTGGGCACCAGCCCCATTCAAATTATTTCACTCCCGCTCCTTGTATCTGGTACAACCTGACGCGTCCTACAAGTTCAAGAGAAATTTGTTATGGATCAACTTATTCAAGCATTCGGCATTGACGCAAAGCTCATTGTCGTTCAAATCATCAACTTCACCATCTTGGTGGGCGCACTTTCGTATTTCTTGTACAAGCCGGTTCTGAAGCTCCTGAGCGAGCGAGAAGAGAAGGTGAAGCAGGGTATTAAAGACGCAGAAGAAGCAGCGGCCGCACGCGCTGAAGCCGAGACAGAGAAGCAAACTATTCTCGGAACTGCCCACAAGGATGCTGAGGAAGTGGCTGCTAAGGCCAAGGTGTACGCCGAGGAAAAGGCAGCCAATATCACTGCGCTCGCGGATGAAAAAGCAGCCGGCATTGTGTCAGCTGCAGAAGAGAAAGCAGTCAACATCAAACTCCGCGCCAAGGAAGAAAGTGAGGCAGAAATTGCCAAGCTTGCGGTATTGGCAGCGGAAAAGGTGTTGGCTGAAAAACAAGCATAAATTCTCATCGAGATGAAAGAAAACTACATCACAGCTGTCCTTGAAGAACTACAGGTAGGCAAAGATACTGCTGAGGTTTTGAAAGGGCTACAACAAACACTAGAAAGCAAAGGGCATAATCGTCTCTACGGTGCGATTTTGCGTGGAGTACTTCGCGTACTTGAAGCCCGCGGCACAAGTGTTGCTGCTGTGACGGTAGTTAATGAAGCATCATATGATAAGCAGAAGGACGCCATTGCCGCGGCTCTCAAAGAACTCGGTGTAGAGACTCATCCCGAAGTAATCACCGACGCCACTATTATCGGTGGTTTTATCGCTGAAGGGGAGAACAAACGACTTGATAAAAGTTACAAATCTCGCCTCGTATCACTCTACCGAAACCTTACTAAATAGATTCCTTAATCCAACATCTAATCCGAGGGGTTTAACCCCTCGATATCGCAAAATTCACCGATTTATTCACCTTCCCCTACAACCTTACTACTAATCACTTAAACCTAACCACTAATACATATGAGTACAGTAATTATCGACAAGATTAAGAAAGAGATTGAAGGTCTCGACACATCTGCAACACCCGAAGAGGTTGGTGTAGTTACTGCCGTCGGTGACGGTATTGCCGAAATCGATGGGCTCAAAGAGGCGGAGATGATGGAGATGGTTGTCTTCGCTGACAGTGACGGTAAGTCACTTGAGGAAACAATCGCATCAGACGATGCACTCTACGGTCTTATCCTCAACCTCGAGGAAGACACGGTGAAGGTAGTGGTTCTTGGTGAATCAACTCGAGTGAAGGAAGGTATGCGCGTGTTGCGTACCGAAAAACTTCTCTCAATTCCTGTTGGTGAAGATATCGTGGGACGCGTAGTGAGTCCACTCGGTGAAATGATCGACGGCAAGGGAGCTATCGAAACTAAAAAAGACATGCCAATTGAGCGTGTAGCGTACGGTGTGATGGAACGTTCTGGTGTGAACGAGCCAATCCATACCGGTATCAAAGCTATCGACTCAATGATTCCTATTGGACGCGGTCAGCGCGAGCTCATTATTGGTGACCGTGGTACTGGTAAAACAACTATTGCCATCGACACCATCATCAACCAGAAGTACGAACCGGCGGACAAACGTCCGATTTGTATCTACGTTGCTATTGGTCAGAAGCGTTCAAAGACTGCTAGCCTGATGGCAAAGCTCGAAGCAGCCGGAGCAATGGAGTACACCACTATCGTGGCGACGTCTGCGTCTGAAGCTTCTCCGATGCTATTCTTGGCACCATTTGCCGGAGCAGCTATCGGTGAGTACTTCATGCAGCAGGGTAAGGATGTATTGGTAGTATTTGACGACCTTTCAAAGCATGCCAACGCCTACCGCCAGATGTCACTCCTTCTTCGTCGTCCACCGGGACGTGAGGCCTACCCAGGAGATATTTTCTATCTACACTCACGACTGCTTGAGCGATCAGCTAAGCTTTCAGCTGAGCTTGGCGGCGGTTCTATCACCGCACTTCCAGTCATCGAGACACAGGAGGGTGACGTGTCTGCATACATTCCAACCAACGTGATTTCTATCACCGACGGTCAGATTTTCCTCGACACCGATCTCTTCAACAAGGGTATTCGTCCTGCGCTTGATGTGGGTATCTCAGTGTCACGTGTGGGATCGTCAGCACAGACTAAAGCGATGAAGAAAGTAGCTGGCAAGATTCGTCTTGAACTTGCACAGTTCCGTGAGCTTGAAGCCTTCATGCAGTTTGCGTCAGACCTCGACGACGACACCAAGGCACGTATCGAATCTGGTCGTAAGTATGTGGAGCTTCTCAAGCAGCCACAGAATGCACCGGTACCATTCTTTAAGCAGGTGGTTTCTATCTACGCTGCCAACAATGGCATCTTCGATGGCGCACCGGTAGAAAACACTCGCAAGATTGAAGAGTCATATCTTGAATTCATCGAGCGTGACCGTAAGGATATCTTCGATGGTATCGAATCAGGCCGTGAGCTTACCGATGAGATCGTGGAGAAGCTCGACAAGTCAATTGTTGACTACAAGGATGCACATACGCAACTCTTCGTGATTGCATAAGGTGAAAAATAAAATCGAAAAATGAAAAACTACAAGGAAAAAGTTAAAACATTCTGAGAATACATTTTTACTTTTTCATTCTTAATTTTAAAATTGAAACGTGTCCTTAAAGCAAGTTAAAAACAAAATAATCTCAACCAAGAAGACCGGGCAGGTGACCAAGGCCATGGAGAGTGTGTCCGCCGTCAAGATGCGCAAGAGTCAGGAGCGTGCATTTGCTGGCCGGCCATACGTGCACGCTGCTATGCGCATTCTTTCACGAGTAGCGAGCTCGCAAGAGCTCAGTGAGAATCGCTGGTCAGTGAAGCGTACAGAAGGGAAGCGTCTTTTAGTGATTGTGACGAGTGACAAGGGTTTGGCTGGTAGTGTGAACAGCGCCGTACTCAAGAAAGCAGAGGCAGTACTCGACGAGTACCGAGCGGAGGTTGAAGTGGTATGTATTGGACGCAAAGCAGTTGATTTTGCCAAGCGTGAAAAACTTACCATTGTAGAAGAGCACACCAACGTGTCAGACGAGGTTACTGTAGACGACGTGTACACCATGACGCGCACCATTTTGGGCAAGTTTGCTGAGGGTGAATACAAGGCAGTTGAGGTTATCTACCAAAACTTCCTCTCCACCTTTGAGCAGGAGCCAACCAAGCGCCACATCTTGCCACTAGATCCAGCTGAGATTCACTACATCATGCGTGGTATTCGTCCTAAGCATGGAAAGTTTAGTGAAGAAGTTGAAGAGGCAGACAGCACTATTTCATACACCGTGGAACCATCTGCTGACGAAGTGATCGAATCACTGGTACCAAACTTGGTGCAGATTATTCTCTATCACGCACTGCTTGAGAGTAAGGCGAGCGAACATTCTGCTCGTATGGTAGCCATGAAAAATGCGACTGATAAGAGCAAGGAGGTTATCAAAGCACTTACCATTAAGTACAACAAAGCTCGTCAAGCGGCAATTACAGCCGAGGTGTCAGAGATAACCGCTGGTGTCGAAGCTATGAAATAAATTATGAAGAATTTAAGTTTTAGAATTAAGCAAGGAGAACTCCTTCGTGAGGTTATCGAGCAAAAAACAAGAGACGCTGGTATTAATGCGGGTGTAATATTGTCAGCAGTCGGTGGGCTTGAAAAAGCATTTTTACGTATGCCTATATTGCCCAACCAAGAAAAACATACAATCAAGGCACTAGAAGGACCATTTGAAATAGTATCTATCACAGGCACAATTTCTCCAAATGATAGCCATATTCATATATCTTTATCCGATAGAGAGGGAACATGTGTTGGTGGTCACTTAAAAGAAGGGTGTGTTGTTAAAAACACTGTTGAAGTTGTAATTGGCTTTTTTGATGATGTATGTTTTGAACGAAAGTTTGACGACGAAACTGGTTACGAAGAATTTGCACCGACCTATAATATTA
>JBNKMC010000044.1:0-7393 GCA_050292865.1 Minisyncoccia bacterium
TCCTGCCTTTGGCAGAGGTGAGAGCCCTGTTCTCGGGCTGCTGCCTATATGGGTATAAATATCAGAAAATATTAAAAAATAGTGGGATAATACTTGATATGAGTTGGATAATACTGACGGCTGTTGGGCAGTTTCTTAATGCTGTAGTGGCGATTATCGACAAATACATTGTGACTGACAATAGCTGTATGCCGAAGCCTTTCGTGTATGCCTTTTACTCCTGTCTAATCACTGGTGGGTGGATTGCGGTTTATCTGTTGGGTTTTATTCCGGGTTTGGCAGAACGTGGTGCGCCATCTCTCTACAACATACAATCTCCGTCCATTCAGGTCGTCGGTATGTCCTTCCTGGCTGCATACACCTTCTTTATGGCTCTGGTTTCTATGTATGAAGCATTGCGTCACGCTGACGCCTCTGATGTGATGCCGGTCATTGGTGCAGTGTCGGCTATTTCTTCCTTTGGCGTATCTTACGTTTTGTTGGATACATCGTTGTCATCAAATTTCATATGGGGAATCCTGATTATGGTTATCGGTACAATTTTGGTATCTCAGGTACATCTAACCAAGAATATCGTTCTTCACACTGTCCATAGCGGTTTATTCTTTGCTTTGCATTATATATCCATGAAAGGACTTTTTATACAGACTAGTTTTGACGATGGTTTTTTTTGGTCACGCATCTCTCTTTTCTTGTTTGCACTATCTATGCTTCTTGTTCCAGTCTATTTGGAAAAAATTAAGTCCCAAACAAAACAAGTTTGCCGTAGTGCTGGTGTGCTTGTGTTGGTAAACAAGACGTTGGCGGGTGTGGCGTCGTTTATGTTGCTGCTTTCTACAAACCTGGGCGAGGTAGCGGTTGTACAGGCATTGGACGGTCTCAAATACGTCTTCATTATCATTATTGGGGTTTTCTTCGGTCGTTTCTTACCTGTCTCTGCTGGTGAAAATGCTCTTGACGCCAAGACGCTTGTACGCAAGACATTGTATGTGGCTCTGATATCCATCGGTTTTATTATCTTGTTTGTTTAAGTTATTTTCTAAACCTTATGTTGATGATTAATGTGACTTATGTGAAGAGAATAGTGATTGGAATAATCGGTGTGATTTTGTTGCTAGTCATATTGATTGCAGCCCTTTCTTACAGTAAAAAACCGGAGAAGATTCAGTATGGCATGTCTTTCAATACCTTTTACGCGCAAGACCTTGGGTTAAATCCACGCAAGACTTACGACGCTATCTTGGATGAGCTGCAGGTAAAACACTTGCGGCTAGCGGCGCATTGGCCAATGGTCGAGCCGAGAAATGATGTCTATGATTTTTCAGAACTTGATTATCAAGTGGAGAGAGCAGAGGAGATGGGGGCGGATGTGATTATGGCTGTCGGTAGGCGTTTACCACGTTGGCCAGAGTGTCATGTGCCGGAATGGGCCACCAATATGGAGTGGGAAGATCAACAACAGGAGATCCTTGACTATATGAAGGTTGTTGTGGATAGGTACAGGGACAGTAAGATTATTAAATATTGGCAGTTAGAAAATGAGCCATACTTGGAAATCTTTGCTAAAGAACAGTGTGGTTCCTTTGATGAAGATTTTTTTCATCAAGAGCTAGACTATATACGCGCCCTGGATGGCACGCGTCCGATATTGGTGACAGACAGTGGCAACCTTGGTAAATGGCGTGGGCCATACAAACATGGTGATACTTTTGGTACGAGTGTTTATGTCTATTTCTGGAACCCTGAATTAGGACAGTTCAAAACCGTGTTACCTCCATGGTTTTATCGGGTAAAAAAGAATTTCTTTAGTCTAATATACGGAGAGAAGGAGGTTATGTTGATAGAGCTGTCTGCCGAACCTTGGTTGTTGGAACCTGTTACTAATGTCGACGCCGAGACCCAATACACCCGCATGAACGTCACAAAACTTAATGATATTTTAAAATACGCAGAAGATACTCATTTCGAAAAGCAATATCTATGGGGAGCAGAGTGGTGGTACTGGCTCAGAACTCAAGGACAACCAGAAATGTGGGAGCGTGGGCTTGAGATTTTTAAAGAATAATTTGTATGGTTAAAAGAATTGTAAATGACCTACTAGATACTGTTGAAGGTACAGTCAATGAAGTCGAGCAGGAAATAGAAAGTTTGATGAGTCCGGTTCGGCGTTCTGTGTTGGAGCGTTTTCCGGTACTTTTCTTGCTCTTGGTTAGTTTTGGTGTAGCTGCTGTAATGTCTGGACTGGAGAGAATAATTACTCAGATTGGTTTCTTTGATAATAACCCTTTTATATTACTCGGAGTCGGTCTGTTTGTCCTGGTGGGGACCGGCACTCTTTATAAAAAACTAGGGTAGAGCGTGCTATAATATGGTTGCTAAATAATTTGTCTTATGCCGTTTTTTGCAAGATTTAAGGTAATTGGAGAGAAAGATAAAACAGCTGCAGTGAGGAAGCTTATAGAGAGTAGTACTCCAAGCTTCGATTTCTTTTATTTAACGAGCCTGTCTGTCCTGATGGCTACTTTTGGTATGTTGATGGATAGTTCGTCTATTGTTATTGGTAGTATGTTAATAGCGCCGCTTTTGTATCCGATTTTGAGCGTGGCTTTGGGATTGGTGATGTCAGACGGTGTGGTGTTTAACCGATCTGTCTTTACTTTAGGTAAGGCTTTGCTAATAAGTGTCTTTTGTTCGGCAGTGGCAGCAGTATTTTTGGGCGACGGGGTTGTTACGAATGAGATTGTAGTCAGAACTGAACCGTCTCTGATACATTTCTTGGTAGCTTTGGTTTCTGGGTCTGCTGTGGCCTTTGCTCTGGCTAAACCAGAGTGGAGTGAGACTCTTCCGGGTGTGGCTATTTCAGTAGCGCTTATCCCACCTCTCTCTGTTGTTGGTATAGGCATTGCGTATTTGAATCTAACCATCATTAAAGGCTCGGCTGTGATTCTGGTTATGAACTTGTTTGGAATAATCTTTGCTGCCATGGTCAGCTTCTCTTTAATGAACCTATACAACAAACAAAATGTAGCCAAATCAACCATTAAGAAACAGGCTGAAATCCAACATCGTGAGGAAAAAGCAGTGGCCAACGTGATTGATAGTGAACGTCGCGCTGCGGCTGAATTAGAAAATTAATATGAAATTCTACCGATACATTTTTATATTTGTACTAGCTATAATGCCTTTGACTGGACAGGCAGAGACAGTTGTTCGTACTGGCGATGCGATATCGGTAGAAAAAGAACAGGCTGTCGCTGGTGACTATTACGTGTCGGTAGGTCTCTTGGGGCAAACCAGTATGTCCGGTAAGGTTGCTGGAGATATGTATGCTCTCGGCGGGTCAGTGACGGTTAATGGTGACATTGATCAGGATCTGACATTATTAAGCGCTGTCTCTCAAATACATGCCAAGGTAAAAGACGATGTACGCATACTCTCAGGCGAAGTGTTAGTAGCGGATGATATTGGGGGTGATTTGTATGTTATTGCAGGCTCGTTAAAGGTGTTGTCTTCTGCCCATGTAAAAGGCAACATTTATTTCTTTGGTGGAGAAGGGTTGATTGAAGGTGTGGTGGATGGTTCTGTTTATGGTACGAATTCTCGTTTGAGAATAGACGGTCCGATTGCAGGATCGATTGATGTTAAGACAAACAACCAACTTACGTTAGGTAGTCGCGCTTCAATTGGAGGAGATATTTCTTATGTTAGCGATAGAGACTTAATACGAGCGCAGGAGTCAGTGGTTGAAGGACGAATAGGAGATCGTTCAGCTCGTGATGTTGAAAACAAAGCTAGTTTGAAATTTGTCGTGCTTAAATTTTTGATAGTCTTGTTTGCTAGTCTGACTTTATACCTGTTGTTCCGTAGAAAATTAGCGGATTTATTTGTGCTTGAGCAGGAGCATTATGTTATTACTGCGCTAATAGGTATAGCTGTTATTGTTTTAGCACCGCTTGCCTCCTTTGTTTTGTTGGTTTCTGTTCTCGGTTCCTTACTTGGACTAATATTGGGTGGTTTAACCATTATGCTTTTGGTGGTTGGTTACGTCATCTCTGGTATCCTGGCCGGTTCATATATGGCGAAGTTTTTCACAGGTAGACACAAGCTAACCCTAACCTGGTTGCTAATCGGAACAGCTATGTTGCAGATATTATCGTTAGTGCCGGTGTTTGGCTGGTTGGTGGTAGTGTTGGTTATTGCCTATTCTGTAGGTTTGCTCACTATTAAACTTTATCAACTTCTAACATCCTAGCCTCTTCTTTTTGGGTGTATATTAAAAGTAGTATTAGTAAGTAACAAATATTGCTTATGCACAATAAAGTTTTACATAAAGTTTCTCACTTACTTGTAATAGTGGGAGGTCTAAACTGGCTATCAGTTGGCTTGGCGGACCTTAACCTGGTAAGCATGCTGGTAGGTGCGGTACCTGTGTTAGAGAGAGGCGCCTATATCCTTGTTGGATTCGCAGCTATTTATATGCTTGTTGACCACGCGCAGAAGTGTTGCCAGTCGGGTGATGGTATGGGTGGAATGTAGACCGGACATGGGGACAGAAAAGGCGCGCCCGTGGGGCGCGCTTTTTTTTCCCCCACTTCGTTCTTTCACGCGTCTCTTAATATCTCTCACTACTTTATCCGTAAAATGTTATTATATTACTAATATGGATGCATGGCTGGCTGTTATTGATGATTTATTCAGATTTGCATACTCAAGTTTATTTGGGGCGGTTTCTACTGACGCTAGCACAGATGAAAAGTTTTCTACTCACTCTATGGAGTCAGTTGACGACCTGCTACCTGGAGCATACTTGACTCCGGTAAGAAGCTTCAAAGTGGGTAATAAGTATTATATTGCAGGCAGCCACGCCCATCTACATCATGACCCGGTTTTGGCCTTTGATGCATCTTCTGGCAAACTTGGCTTTGGACAGGCTGTGGTGCTTATAAGTACTAGCGGACGGTGGGTTAAGGTTGAAGTAAACGGACATGTTGGCTGGGTGTTGAAAGATGTTTTGGTGGATGACAAATCAGAGATTATTCCAGATCTGAATGAATTTGATATTTATGACTCGCTAAACCCAGAAACCTTAAAACTCAGAGCCTGGATTGATGACGAGTTTTTTGCCGGCAGAGCCTCATTGCTACTTAGTGCGGCAGAGTATGTGACTTACAGATTGCTTCGCGATGGTAAAGTTATTCATTGGAAAAAAGACGCACCACGCCTTCCTGGTACTTGGCAGACAAGACTTCGAGGACAGAATGGTATTTATATGAATGTGCTACCGTCACCCATGTCAGTAATGGAGTATGTGCTAGACGATGTCGGACACTTGGCTTTTGTTGAGGAAGTTTTGCCGGAGCGCAGTATTCGCATAAGTGAAGTAGGTAATAGAGATGATGGAGGATATCGTGAAGTAACATTGTCAGAAACAGAGTACAGAGAGTTACACCCAGTCTTTATCAAAATAACCTCGTAAACAAACATGAAAAAAGTAGCTTTTTTTGACATTGACGGTACTGTATTTCGCTCCAGTCTGCTTATAGAACTGGTAGAGAAGTTTATCGACGAAGGAGTTTTTTCGTCAGATGTACGTGATGAATATT
Organism: Minisyncoccia bacterium; assembly: GCA_050292865.1. GTDB lineage: Bacteria > Patescibacteriota > Minisyncoccia > Phycocordibacterales > UBA918 > OLB19. The sequence continues at coordinate 5,604 of JBNKMC010000044.1, forward strand.
ACGACGAACTCACTGCTTGGATGAATCGAGAAGGAACCTACGAGGATTATATCGATGCGGTAGTACAATCTTACCTGACACACTTAAAAGGCGTGCACTATGGAGAAATGGCAGACTTGGGGAGGGAAGTGGTAGCCACAAACAGTAAGAAGGTCTATCGCTATACTAGAGATTTACTGCAAAAATTAAAAGCAGAAGGTTATTACACGGTGGCCATTTCACAATCACCCAAAGCTATTTTGGATGAGTTTTGTCGCAGTTACGGCTTTGACAAAGTCTATGGACGTATTTATGAGCTCGGCCCAACCGATCGCTTTACTGGAGTAGTGACAGATGAACACTTAATACAAACCAAGGCCAATATTGTGAAAAGAGTCTTAGAACAAAGTGATGTCACAAAGGAAGGTTCGTATGCAGTGGGGGATACAGAAGGTGATATTTCAATGTTGGAACAAGTAGAAAATCCTATTTGTTTTAACCCCAATCAAACCCTATACAAAGAAGCCAAACGTCTCGGTTGGAAAGTGGTGGTTGAACGCAAAGATATGGTCTATGAACTCTAGCTCTTGTTAGAGAGTGTCGCGCAGGTTGAAAGCGAAAATTAAACCAGGGATCATAAATACTCCTAGAACCAAGAAAATCATCTGGAAGGGAAGATAAAGCAGTGCCATACTACCCAGTAGGGCGCCGAATACGGAAGCTAGTGGACGCAGCAGACGGAAGAAACTGATTGTGTCGGCGTCGTCACCACTGGCGTGTTTGAAGAAGAATATTTCGGTGGTTGACTCAGTCAAAGCAGCTCCGACTCGAGTGGCAAAGAGCAACAACATCCAAGGAATCAAGGCTGTGGTAGTCATGAAGGATATCCAGGATGTGCTAATAATCATAATGATAAAACCAACAGCCATGAGCTCTTTTTCACCCAATACTTTGTCTGCAACGATACCGACTGGCCACTCGATAAGAGCGTAGGCAAATAATGCAAAGGCGGTTACATAACCGATTTTGTCCCAAGTCATGCCAAGTTCGGTAGACATATATAGCGGGAAGTAAATAACTGTCCAGGAGAAGAAAACTTGTAGAATAAAATGCGAAAGCATCACGTTTCTGATGTCTGATTCTAGCCACATACTCCGTACGGAAGTACGAATTTGAAAAATATCATAATCTGGGTCCTCAAAGTTGCTAAAATTAAAGAAAAGAAAAGCGATGAAGATAATCAGAAGTGCTGCGGAAATAAGATACATGGTCGCTGGGTTAGTGCTACCGTCGAGCAGATAACCCATGGCCAGAGTACCAATAACACTAGCAATAGACATGATACCGAGGGCAATGCCGCGTTTGGTGCCTGTGCTGGATTCCTCTTTACCGATGAGGGTTTCTGAAAAAATATCGATATTTAGGTAGAGAAGTGGGTTGGTGATAACAAATACAACAAAGGCAACTATGGCGGTAGAGCTGTGGGCGGTTAGTCCTAGTGTTAGCAGAGAAAGTCCCTCTAGTAGAGCTAAGATAAGGGTTAGTTTTAGATTACCGACTGCTTTTAGAGCGTGGGAGAAGAATAGGAAAGTCAGTACGCCAATAGCAGAGCCGATGGTGTAAAGCGCACCGACTCCTTCCGGAGAGATAAACTGCTCCATGTAACTGGAGTTGATGTAAGCAACCAGGAACAAATGGAGAATAAAGAGTATTGATAAGGGGTAAATTTTCCAAAAGTTAATCTGCTTGTGGTGCATTCCTGCCCAATAGTGACGTCTGTGTAATCCCATAGTTTGTATATTGTAACAGGG
>JBNKMC010000045.1:0-6972 GCA_050292865.1 Minisyncoccia bacterium
AAGCCAATGTCTTCCTCGGTAATAGTGCGCTGGTCCACCCGCTGCTTGCGCAGTAGTTGTTGCAGACCAGGACGACGGGACTTACGTAGTACATCAAGACCGTATTTCACCAATACGCGATTCTCGCCGAGAAGTGGCACCATGTCAGCTACCGTAGCCAAGCCAACCATATCAAGCCACCATTTTTCCCAACCAGTCTTGAGTTCGAAGTCGCCCTTGTCTATCAGCGCCTGTACCAGTTTGAAAATAACTCCCGCCCCACACAGACCGGTAAATGGATATGAATCGCCAACCTTTGGGTTGACGACCGCGACTGCCGCAGGCAGTCGCGGTCCTGGCTCGTGATGGTCTGTTATTATCACATCAACGCCAAGCAGATTAGCCTGGTCGACCGCCTCTAAGCTAGAAGTACCACAGTCGATAGTAATAACCAGACCAGCGCCATCTTTAGCAATCTTTTCGGCCGCTTCTGCACTAAAGCCAAACCCTTCGTAATGGCGATGTGGAATGTAGTTGGTGAAATTGGTGTAACCAACCGCCTTAAAGAAATCATGTAGCACTACCGCACCAGGAATACCATCACAGTCATAGTCGCTAAAGATAGTTATCTTTTCGTTCTCTTTGATGGCTAGCAGAATTCTCTCCACCGCTTTATCCATGTCATGCAAAAGCCACGGGTCGTGAAGCCCTTCGTCATAAAGTGGATTGATAAATTCTTCGGCCGTAGCTGCCGTCTTTATGTCACGATTAAAAAGCAGTTGTTTTTGCAAAGATGAGTAGATAGACAGTTCTTTGTCCGTATTTTCATCGGGAGCGTCAGCCAATCGGAACTTAGTCATATATAAATGACATGATATCATGAGTGAACATTTTTAATGAATTCTGAAATATATGTCACAGTCAATTTTCACCAAAATCATCAACCGCGAGATTCCCGGTCATTTTCTTTATGAAGATGATACTTGCGTGGTCATCCTTGATAGATTTCCGGCTGTTAAAGGCCAAGCCTTGGTAATCCCTAAGAAAGAAACAGACTACGCCTTCGACCTGGATGACGACACTTACTTACACATGTTTAAGGTAGCCAAGCTAGTCGGTACCGCTATTGATAAAGCTCTTAGTCCATACCGCACTTGCATGGTGGTAGAAGGATTTGACGTACCGCACGTACATATAAAAATCTACCCGGTACCAGAGAAAGACAAAGCACTTGGTCTTATCATGCACGAACAACAAGAAGCTACTGACGAAGAACTAACGGTAATAGCAACCCAGATTCAAGCAGCGCTGGAGGCATAAAGTTTAATATTTAAAAATTGAATATTTAAAAAGTGGGGGACGCCTGCGGCGCCCCCCACTTTTTATTCCCCAACTATTCCTCACCCTTCACTCTCTTTCAACGCCTCAATCGCCGGCAACGTCCCTGTCTCCAAGAAGGTCAACATTGCGCCACCAGCCGTCGACAAAAAGTTATATTTATCCTGTACACCCAAAGCCTCAATCGAGGCCACCGTATCTCCGCCGCCAACCACCGAGTAGCCGGGTGCTGCTGCCAAAAGCTTGGCTACTTCTTCTGTATACTTACTAAAGCCTTTTTCATAATCACCAAACGGACCGTTCCAAAGTACCATTTTAGCTTTCTCTATGATTGGAGACAGCATGGCTATTGTTTCTGGACCGGTATCCAAAATCGTTTCGGTATCTCTCACTTCTTCTGGCTTACAAAGTCTTACCTCTCCGGAAGCATCTTTAACCGTCAAATCGAGTGGCAACAAAATTCTCTCGTCTGTTAAGAGCGGGCTAGAAGACAAATCGACTTCTGAGTGTAGCGACTGTCCAATCTCTAAACCCTTAGCTTTAAAGAAGTCATTTGCCAAAGCCCCACCGACAAAAATTTGGTCATAAATATCTAAAAACTTTTCTACCAATGGCAGCTTGGTGCCGAACTTAGCTCCACCCAACATGAAGAGTGACGGAGACTGTGGTTTGCAAGCCTTAGACAGTTCTTCATATTCATGCATAAAGTTGAGGCCAACATAAGACGGAATAAACTTTGGTACCCCAACCAAAGATGCATGTTCGCGGTGCGAAGCGGCGAAAGCGTCGTTGACATAAATATCGGCCAGGTCGGCCAGGTCATGAGCAAAATCAGCATCGTTCTTCTTTTCTCTTGGGTCGCGGCGAACGTTTTCTAAAACCAGCACCTCCCCATCCTTCATACGGTCACGCATGTTTTTAACGACCGGCCCGGTAACCTCTGGCGCAAAGGTAACAGGTACATACTGAGCCAAAATATCTGCCACTGGTTTTACACTGGCTTCGCCATCACTACCAATATGACCTACTAGTATTACTCTAGCTCCACCAGAAATAAGACAACGAACAGTAGCCAGTCCACGCACCAGACGGAACTGATTGCGTACTTCACCGTTATCAATCGGCACGTTTATAGAAGCCCGGAGTAAAACATACTGTCCGGAAAGGTCATCACACTTGATAACACTTTTAAACGGCAAACTTGTCATGTGCTTCAGCTAAATGAACAATCTCAGCAAACTCCTCGGCGCGCAAACTAGCACCACCAATGAGGAAACCATCTACCTCACCCTTCTCCAGTAGCTCGGTGGCGTTCTTTTTATTCACTGAACCACCATAGAGAATGCGAACTTTCTTGATAGCCGGACGACCAAAGATATGAGCAATGACTTTCTGAATGAAAAGTTTCATTTCTTCTACATCTTCGGCGGTGGCTGTCTTGCCAGTACCAATAGCCCACACTGGCTCGTAGGCAATGATTAGACTGTCGAGCTTTGCTTTCGGCACGCCATGAACCGCTGAACGAATCTGTTTTTCTACTAAGGTAAAGTAATCACCATGCTGGTCGCGCTCTTTTTCTCCAACACACACAATGGCAGTCACACCATTTTTGAAAATCGCTTGTACGTCTTTGTATATTTCTTCTTCGGTTTCACCTTTAGCCCGTCTTTCGGAATGACCAACAATGACTGATGTAACCCCAACACTCTTGAGCATCGGCAGTGAAACCTCTCCAGTATGCGGGCCGGTGCTTTCAAAAAATACACTCTGCGCACAAATATCTATACGCTGCGAAGGAGTCAGGCGCTGTATTTCAGAAAGAAAAGGGAAAGGCGGTGCCACCACCACTTGCGTCTTGCGTGGTTTGCGACCAAGGGCTTTTTTAATATCCATGAAAAGATTGCGTGCTTCACCCAAAGTGGCTGGATTCATTTTCCAGTTTCCAACAATGAGCGGTGTGTGTCTTTTTTTATTCATAGGTGTGGGTTTATAGAAGAATTGTATCATGGGGAAGATGCGCGGCGGAAGCGGGCGGGCCTGCGGCCCGCCCGCTTGTACCGCTTGACACCTTCGCAACAGACCTTCTATTTTAAAAGTAGTGGTGCGCCGCAAGCGCACCACATGAAACCAGCACGGCGCTGCGCGCTGTGCCAATAAGGAGAGAGCTATGAAGAAGATTCTTCGCGCCATCGACACCGCCGTCTAGCGCGCCACGCACACAGACGAAAGTCACACCCAACAAGTCCTGGCGGACAAGTTGGGTTCAACGCCTCTGGAAAGGCAAAAGTTCCTTGTGTCATAAGGACACACACGTCACTGTCAGGCTGTACGCAGACCTGATACACGACCAACCCGTTTGAGTTCCAGCTCAACGGGTTTTCTTTCTATGTCACATTTGTACTCTTTTTGGCATCCCTGCGCAGGTGAGGAAGTCTGGGAGACTTCCGCAAGAGGCTGCCTAGTATTTTTGGAATACTTGGACAAAAATACTGACAACCTGAACAACTTCTGTAAGAAGGGGATTCAGTCGTCCATGATGTAAACATAGATTCCTGCCTCCGCAGGAATGACACACAAGGATACATTTTAAACATTCGGACATTCTAAATTTATTCGAAATCAGAAATTCATCATTCGAAATTCTTCTAAAGCATCCGGACTCTCGTCCGGAACGGATAGAAGAGGAAACTATCCGGCAGGATAAGTAAGAAACGTTTAGGCAAAATTGACTTCGTCTAGAGGACAGCCCACCTTGCCCTGGTTCGGCTGATGCCTCACATCGGTCATCCGGACTCTCGTCCGGAACGGATAGAAGAGGAAACTATTCCTCTTCTCTCCATTCGATGAACTTATAATCGTCTGAAGTATTCGGGGCCAGTGCGGGAGGGTTGTTCACCAGGTTTCTGTCGTAGGAGTTATAGCGAGTATTAAATCCCGAACAGTATGTACCACCACAACTCCACTTGGTACCAACTCGTCCATTAGAAACAATGGTACCGTTGACGGTAAGAGAATTACGCAAAGCATACTGGTCCCACGAAGACGGCAAATAATACGTACTATAGTAGTTACGACCAAAGTGACCATTTTGAGCCACGAAGATTCCGTTTATCTCCATATCGTTTGGCACATCAAAACCGATTAAGTTGTCATACTCGGCAATAGCCAACAATCCAGCTGAGTCATTGGTGTAAGTAATGTTGTTGTTCAGGAACATCGACGGATCAACTCCAACCGTATCCACGTCAGCTGCCGCTATTGTCACCAAGCCAGACACCTGACCTTCTAGCCACACATCGTCTTCCACATAAACCAAAGGACACTCTGCCGGGATACTATAATTGGCTTGAAACTGAGCTGTTTTAATTTTATTAAGTTGGTATCCCCATGCGTTTCCTCGCGGCTCGTTCTCTTTCTTTTTTACCAGGTAGAGATCAAAGGTCCCGTCAGACTTCAAAACTATCTTATAGCCAGCTCCACTTGATGGACCTATGTACACACCACCGCCTGTTTTGGCTTTGTTCTGCATATTGGCTAGGTCGATAGTAAGACCGGTGAAATTTATCGGAGCTACTGGATAAGACCACAAATCGCTATTGGGACCACTACCGGCAACACCCGGCGTGTTGTAATCAGTTGGAGAACAACCAAAACTGCTATCACAAGTCCAGGTCGATTGCCCTGAGGTTACAGTAGAGTTGTTGGTACCGTCCATCTTGATACCACCATTGGAGTGGTATGGACCGACGATGGTGCGGTCTGAACCAGCCCAAACATTGGAATTTATTATGTAAGCATATTCAGCCACTGTCGGCCTAGCATAGCGACCATAAACAGTGCGCTCAATACTCGGATTTTCGTAAGTGTGGCCAGTGGAAGTAATTTCGATAAAACTCACTTCTCCGCAGTATGTTGTAGTAGCAAACTGTAAAGAGAATTCCCCGATGGCGCCAAGTTCTGGATCTTCGTAGGGCATAACATACGGCCCTGGCAAATTTGTATTATTGGTAACCTCTCCCGGATAATGCGCTAAGTGCCATTTGTAGTAATTGAGCCCAGCTTCGGCTATCTCACGGGCCTGTTCGTAATTAACTTTCTCGTTTTGTACCGCCACCTGCACCAGAATCACCCGCATAAAACCAACCACTAGAGTCAAGAAAATAGAACCAAAAATCAGCACTAAAACCAAAAGAGCACCTTTATTTTTGTTGCTGATTTTTTTCATGAATTATCAATTACGTTACGGAGTGCTGCACTTCCCTTCAACATAAACTCACCTGGGTCATGAATAGCGTCAACATTAACAATCACCTGAGTACGGATGAAACGAACATCAGACACCTTGGTTGCCGCTGTAGCTAAATCTCCGTTCTTATCATAATAAAAGAAAGTTGATGTACCCTGAGCAATATTTTGCACATATTCTGACAAGGTGTACGTCTCATCTGGTGATGATAGGTTGTAGGCAACTGGTGTACCAGTAGCGTTGTAAACACGCTTAAGTAGGTATGTGTCAGCCTGTAGTTCGTACTCGATATACTCCACACTATCATCACGGTCGATGTCACTGTAAAAACCAATGAGATTATCTTCCATCTTCACTAATGGGAAGGAGCCATTGTCTGAATAAGTCATCTCTCGTACGTCACGCACTAGCGATTGCACACCACGACGAGCGTGATAAACCTGGTAGGTTTGAGCAATGGTGTAAGCATTGTACTTATATAAAGTAGTCACACTACCGGTAATAACCAACATCACGATAGTGAAGAGAGAAACAGACACAATAGTCTCTACCAAAGTCATACCACGGCTGATGACATTTTTAGTTTTGTTTCTGCTAAACATAATTATGATTATTGATTTAAAACAACTTCGACATTCGAGTCTACTCCTACTGTCGTACTAGAAAAAATACTATCCAAATAACCCACAGCCGAGACAGTCATATTGTAACCTCCGTCGGCATAAAGGCCAGTAGACAAATACGCCTGACCACACACAGAAGTAGTGGCTTGCTCGTCCACACCTGTGTTCTGCAAGCGAACAGTTGCGTTCGGAATAGCTGCCCCTAGAACATCCGTCACCTTTACGCGCAACATGTGTCCGGTGTAAGCCCCAAGAGTTAACTTGACCGACTCGCTAGCTCCAGGATCTAGAGAGTATGGAGTCATGGGACAAATCTCCTTTATGTCATAACCATTATCTGCCATATCAACACTATAAGTATCATATTCTATGTCAGTTAGATTCAACTGTCCGTTGGTGTCAGTGGTACCAGTACTTTCGTATTTGAGAACAGGATTGCTGCTGGCATCAGTACCAATAATCTTACTACCGTAAACATAGAGGTTTGCTCCGGCGATTGGTGTTTGTGATTTTATGTATGTCAGGGTCCAGTCTTGCAACTCTGGGGTCGCAGTAATATCTGTCGAAGACAGATTTACCCGCATTACCAAACCAGCATAAGTGGCAACAGAAAGACCAGACAAATCAACCGGACCGGAAGTAAAGCCAGCACTATTGCCAGGAAGGTCGCCATCAGGCACTAAGGTTAAGACTCCGCCATTGTCATAATAAACCTGCACTGTGGCGGCAGTGGACGCGCCTGTAACCAGGTTGAAATCGAGGCTATACCAGGAGTCGATAGCGGCC
>JBNKMC010000046.1:0-6678 GCA_050292865.1 Minisyncoccia bacterium
ATGAATATCGGACTGTTGCCAGTGACCGGTACCACGGTGCCATTTTTGAGTTATGGCGGTACGCACTTGTTCACTGAGTTTATCGGAGTCGGTATGGTTTTTGCTATGCGTCGCTACGCTGGCACTCACTACCGTGCTCCACAGTTGTCTATACTTGAGGAGTAGTTATTTATTTTCTAAGTATAGTTTTTCCGTTGCTTCAATCATTTTTTCCATAGTAAATTTGTGTGACTTTCTCTCTGCTGATTCCGCAAACCTGTCTGCCTTTGCTGTGTCCGATAGATAGGTTTTTATCCCATTGGCAAAGCCAATGTCTGATGGTGGTGTCACAAGAATAGCTTCACTTCCGTTTTCAACAACTTCTGGTATGCCACCAACAAGGCTGGCTACAATAGGCAACTTGGCCGCTGCCGCTTCAAGGACAGCATAACCGAAGGCTTCAGAACGGGAGGCAAGTACAAAAATATCAAAAGCTTTAAGATACTTAGCAGCATCATCAATCGTTCCGAGTAGAAAAACGTTCTGACTGAGATCTTTTTCTTTTATTAGTTGTTCCAGTTTTTCTTTTTCTTGGCCACCACCAATTATTAAATGTCTCAGGTTTATTCCTTCTGATTTTAGTTTTGCTACAGCTTCGATGGCAATGTGATGTTGTTTGGTAGGATGAAGTTCGGCGATGGTTACCATCCAGATGTCTTTGTTATGGTGAGATAATTGCGGATTTTTGTTTACCAAAAATTCTCTTGCCACCTCCTTTTCTAAGAAACTGATTTCTTTTCGGCCTAAGTGTATAACCGTCATTTTTTTCTTAACCAAGGGGCCTGGCAATTGTTTTTTAATGGCTTTTGATACAGCGATAGTTTGGTCCGAAAGGACAACAGTGAGCCAGTGTAAAACGGTGAAGGAAATCTTTGCCGGCAAACTGCGGTCTTCGTTGAAAGCCCACCCGTGGCTGGTGTAGATTATTTTTGGTACTCTCAATACGTGGGCGATAACGGCGCCAATCAGTCCGGCCTTAGAGCTGTTTAGATGTATTATGTCTGGCTTAAATTCCTTTATGTAGTTTGTTAATTCTTTAACCACACCAATTTCCTTACTAGCATTTATGTCTCTCTGGAAAGAGTGAACAGGGAGGTGTTGAATATTGGCAGTTGTGAGTTTGTCTACCATAATGCCTTCGGCGGCGCTGGCCACCGCTACGCGGTGGCCAGCCTCCTGCATAGCTACTGCCAAGTCAAACACATAGCGCTGGGCACCACCAAAATTAGACTTAGTTATAACGTAGAGGATGCTTGGTTTTGACATAAAATATACAACTTCAGATTAACATAAATAGTTATAATGGTGGTAGGGTTTGTGTGGTCGGCATTGGCGGCATTATCCGGAGGATAATGCCGCCAATGCCGACTACAGACTTGCTTATTTGAGTGTATTTTGTACGATTAGCATAATTAAATTTATGGGAGAAAGAACGCGAGAACTATTTATACTTATCATAGGCGACGTTATCTGTTTTTCATTAGCGTTGTGGTTAACGTTGGTGGTGCGATATCTGGCCTGGCCCAGCTGGGAAAGGTTAGATTCCCACTTCGGACCATTTATGTTTTTGTCTGGAATCTGGTTATTTATTTTTTATGTAGCTGGTTTGTATGACAAGCATACAGTTTTTCTGAAAAATACACTTTTCAGTCGTATTGTTAACACGCAGTTTGTAAACATCCTAGTGGCAGCTTTGTTGTTCATCATTATTCCTTTTGGAATTGCTCCTAAAACAAACTTGATTATTTACCTGGTAATTTCTATTGTATTAATTACTGTTTGGCGTCTGTATTTGTTCAACTACTTTTCACCTCGACAGATGCATAAGGCAATTTTAATTGCTTCCGGAGAGGAGGCGATTGAGTTGGTTGATGAAGTAAATAACAATGATCGTTACAACTACAGTTTCATACGCATAATTAGCGAAGAAGTGGCTGGTTCGACGCCTGATTTTGAAGAGAAGTTGTTAAGTCTGATTGATAAAGAGGGTGTAGAAATAATTGTCGCCAATCCACGCGGTGAGTACATAGAGAAGGTGTTACCGATTATCTTTGACATGACTTTCTTGCACTTTAAGTTTACCTTCCTTGATTTTTATAAGGTCTACGAAGATACCTTTGACCGAGTACCTTTGTCGGCACTTCGTTATGATTGGTTTATCAATCACATATCTCAGTCACGCAGTCTGGTTTATGATTTTTTCAAACGGATAATAGACATATTATTATCTCTTGCGCTTGGTTTTGTACTACTGCTTATCCTGCCTTTTGTCTATGTGGCGATGCGTCTCAATGGTCACAAAAATATATTTATGACACAAGACCGAATCGGTCGTTTTAACGAGCCAATCAAAGTACATAAAATACAAACCATGACCAACAATGATGCGGCTAGCGCTACTTGGACGACAGAAGATAAAAATAAAGGTAATGTGGTTACTAAGGTGGGAGCAGTGTTGCGTAAGGCAAGTATCGATGAGTTGCCACAAGTATGGAACATCCTAATGGGAGAGATGTCACTTATTGGTCCGCGTAACGACATTGCTGGTTTGGCTGAGCGTTTGGCAACCGAAATTCCTTATTACAATATTCGTAATTTTGTGAAGCCTGGTATTACTGGCTGGGCGCAGACTCATCAGCATTATATGAGTGGCAACATCAGCCCACAGTCACTTGAGGAATCACGAATACGTCTGGCGTATGACTTATATTATGTTAAAAATCGTTCAATCATTTTGGATATAGAAATCGCGTTGCGGACTATAAAAACTTTGTTGTCACGATTTGGTGTAACTATTAAGTTGCCTAGATAGTGATATAATCCTGAATACTATAATCGTCCTTTTGGTATCGGTAGTGGCTTTAAATTATTTTTATGACAAAACATACAATTTTTATTACAGGTGGAGCGGGTTATGTGGGGGAGATGTTGTGTGACCAATTCTCTAAGAGGGAAGATGTCGGTACTATTATTGCTTTGGACAAAGAACCACAGTCAGACTTTTCTAAAGGGTTAGATAAAGTGGTGTACATAAGGCAGAATATGGCTGATGATGGTTGGCAGGAAGAAGTAGCCAAGTATGAACCTGATGTTGTTATTCATACAGCTTGGCAGATTCGTGCTATGTATGGCCAGGCAGCGGAGGAATGGCGCTGGAACGTAGAAGGGTCAAACAAGGTTTTTGATTTTGCATTAAATCTACCATCGGTAGACCGGTTGGTGTATTTCTCAACTGCTTCTTCATACTCTGCACGCAAAGATAATCGTTTCAGCCATCTCTTTACTGAAGACGAGGGATTCCGTGATGATGACTATATTTACGCACATGAAAAGAAAATTACCGAAGAAAGTTTGAAAGCCAAATATGACCAAGCCAAGAAGGAAGGAAGGCGCACGCCGATAGTGACAGTGGTGCGACCGGCTGCTATTACAGGTCCTCGTGGTCGTTATATGCGTATTCGTTTTGGTTTGCAGTCAGCATTGCAGGGTAATCTAAAGGGTGGTTTTGTGAATCGTCTAATTACATTGCTAACTTCATTTGTTCCAGCAACCAAGGGATGGGTTCGTCAGTTTATTCACGAAGATGACGTTAATGATATCGTACAGAAGTTCTCTCTATCTGATATTGATTGGGAATACAATGTTTTCAATATCACTCCGGTTTCAGAACCAGTTTATTCGAAAGATATGGCAAATGCGGTAGGGAAGAAAGTGTTGCCGATTCATCCATGGATGGCGCGTTTTGCCTTTTGGTTCTTCTGGCACACAACTCGCGGACGAATCCCTACCTGCCCAGGTAGTTGGAGATTCTACTCATACCCACTGCTAATGAGTGGTGAAAAACTAAAACAAGTTTACGAGTGCAAATATAGTAGTAAGGATGCCTTTCGTTATACGGACGGTCGTTATGAGAGTTGGGTACCAGAGAAGATGAGACGTTCCAAATAAGGACAAAACAATCGGCCGGATGCTTCGCATCCGGCCGATTGTTTTGCTATACTGGCTGGCATGATTGTAGACGGTAAGGCTATTGCAGAGGAAGTATTTGGTGAAATTAAGAATGAAGTAACTCATCTTGATCATACACCACATCTAACGGTCTTTACCTGTGCGCCAAATTTTGAAACTACAAAGTATCTCAACCTTAAGACCAAGAAGGCGAAAGAAGTTGGAATAGACATGAAATTGGTTGAACTGCCGGAGACAGTTAATACAGACGAGTTCGTAGCGGCTATCCAGAATGCTTGTCTACAGACAGACGGCGTGATGGTGCAGTTGCCGGTGCCGGAGCATCTTGATACCAAGGCTATCGTGGCGGTGATTCCACCCCAAATGGATGTTGACGGTATGAATTACGACGGGTCTGGTAACTATCCGATTCATCCTGTGGCCGGAGCCATCGCCTTAATTGCTCAGAAAAATGACGTACTTTTTGCTGGTCGAGAAGTAGTAGTAGTGGGGCAGGGGAAGTTGGTAGGTAGGCCGGCTGCCCTGTGGGCAGCCGGCCAAGGCGCCCACGTTACCACCCTGACTAAGAATACAGAGAATAACGCCAAAGCTATAAAGGACGCAGATATTCTTATATTGGGTGCCGGCGAGCCTGGTCTCATAAAACCAGATATGATAAAGGAAGGCGTGGTTATCTTCGATGCCGGCACTTCAGAACTAGGCGACCGGCTCGCCGGCGACGCCCACCCAGATTGCGCCGCAAAAGCCTCTCTCTTCACCCCGGTTCCTGGTGGTATTGGCCCTGTTACAATAGCAGTATTACTACACAATGTTGTGACACAGGTTAAAGATGGCAAGTAGAGCCTCTTCATGATATAAAACACTCACACAAATATATGTCTAATAAAGAAAATAAAGGAAGTTCAGGAAAAACAGAAAACTTCCTGCGTATTATAAAAGCGCTTTTCGTCCTTACAGCCATGATTGCTGCCGGATGGTTTATTTATACAAATACTATTGCCGAAAATACTGGTCGCCAGTTCCGACTTGGTTTGGACTTGGCTGGTGGTTCACATCTTGTCTACGAAGCTGATGTTTCTAAGATTGACCAGGCTGAAGTTGCTGACCTAATGAACACACTTCGCGACGTTGTTGAAAGACGCGTCAATGTGTTTGGTGTTTCTGAACCGATTGTTCAAGTTGAACATGGTAGCTTTGTTTCTGACAGTAATACACAACGTTTGGTTGTCGAATTACCAGGTGTGACAGATGTGAGTGATGCGGTGGCTGAGATTGGCAAAACTCCGCTACTAGAGTTTAAGCTTGTGGGCGATATGGCAACTTCAGCCAAAGCCACTGTAGATGAAAACGGCGTTATTCAGATGGGTACGGAAGGCCTGGGTCTGCAGTACATAGACACTGGTCTAACTGGTCGTTACTTGCAGAGTGCTGCGCTTGAGTTTTCTAATGCGCGCGGATCACTATCTAATGACCCGATTGTTTCTGTTACTTTCAATAGCGAAGGAGCCGATTTATTCGAGCAGATTACCCGTGACCACGTAGGAGAAAATCTTGCCATTTTCCTCGATGGGGAAGTTATTTCTTCTCCTCGCATCAACGAAGCGATTGCTGGAGGTCGAGCTATCATATCTGGAGGCTTTACTCCAGATGAAGCTAAGGTCTTGGCGACCAACCTAAACTTCGGTGCTCTCCCGGTTCCAATTGAACTACAAAGCACTCAGACTATTGGTGCCTCTCTTGGTAACGAGGTTCTAGGGAAGGGAATCGAAGCCGGTATGCTGGGCATCGCTTTGGTGATCGCTTTCTTGCTACTTTGGTACCGTATGCCCGGTGCTGTAGCGGCAGCTGCACTCTTTGGTTATGTTGTTATGATGCTGGCTTTGTTCCTTTACATACCAGTGACACTTACCGCCGCTGGTCTGGCTGGCTTTATCCTCTCACTCGGTATGGCAGTAGATGCCAACGTGCTTGTTTTTGAACGTATGAAGGAGGAGTATAAGGCAGGTAAGAGTAGCCTTAAGGCTGCCGACGACGGCTTCAAGCGTGCCTGGGGAGCCATTCGCGACGGTAACGTAACCAGTTTGCTCTCAGCTATTATTCTCTTCTGGTTCGGTACTTCTATCGTGAAGGGGTTTGCTCTGGTCTTCGGTATTGGTGTGATTGTCTCTATGTTTTCTGCCATCTTCATTACTAAGACGCTGCTCCGAGCTTTGCCGGAGCGTAAGTTGGGGGATAGAGGATTGCTTAGTCGTTTATTCAAATCAGGATTCTAAACATGTTTGTAATTAAATATCAAAAAGCCTTCTTGGCTATTGCGGGCGCACTAATAGTCGGCTCACTAGCCATTGTGGCCACCCTTGGTCTGAATCTCGGTATCGACTTTACCGGCGGTGCTTTAACCGAAGCTGCCTACAACACAGCACCAGAAAAGCAGGCTTTGACTACCGAATTAGACAAGCTAGACCTAGGTGGTTACTCACTACGTGAATCCGTCGATGACAGCGGTCGTGCTGGATACATCTTGCGCACTCGTGATTTGACAGAAACAGAGCGCGTTACCGTGGCCGGCGCCCTAACATCTGCCGGTGAAGCTGCCGAAATTACTCGCTACACTTCTATCGGTCCAGTTATAGGAGAAGAACTTAAAGCTAAGGCTAAGTGGGCTATTGG
>JBNKMC010000047.1:0-6477 GCA_050292865.1 Minisyncoccia bacterium
AAGAGTAGGGAGAATGAGACCCATGAGCAGAACTACTTTTTGTCTACCATGTCTATGCAGGCCACAGCACACCTTTTGGATCCCAGATGGGGACCGGACCCCCCCCCCCCCCCCCACTACACTCTATCTGATACAACCTCCCAGTTGAGATTGCGGAAGAAGGCATCAATATATTGTTTCTTTTCGCTCGGTGGATAGTCCAGCATGTATGAATGCTCCCACATGTCGAGTCCTAGTACTATGTCTAGGTCGGCCAGTTGGCCTAGATGCTGCTCATCTACCCAAGTGGTCACCAGTTGGTCGGCTTGGCGGTCGATGTAACACATTACCCAGCCCACGCCGCGAGTAGCGGCCAGTTCCTTCATGTGTTCCACGAAGGCATCCATGTTGCCAAAGGTCATTTCTAGCATCTTTTTGAATTCTCCTTCAGGGCAGTCCTTGGCTCCACCTTCAAACTGGCTAAAGTAGTATTCGTGATTTTTCATACCACCAAACTCAAAGCCTAGACGTCTTTGCATTTCTGCTTTAGCGTAGCTGTCATTTATAGTACCTAAAGTTTGATGTATGTGATTGACGTTTTTTACGTAACCTCTATATAGACCCAGGTGTTCCTCGATGGTTTGATTGGAGATGCCGTCAAGGTCAGGGATGTTGAATGTCTTTGCTTCGTACATGGATAAGTCGATTAATTGCTATGTTTCGATTGTATCATAATGTCATGACGGATTTCCCTGTGAAAAAGCGGTTGTACAGTCTGGTTGTTTTATTTCTGGCGGTGGTGTTTGTTTGGTGGTCGCCGCCTTCGGCGGCGACCGACAGCAGTCCTTATCTCAAAGTCAGCTTCTTAGACGTAGGGCAAGGTGATTCTATTTTGATACAATCTCCTGATGGCGTGAGGGCGCTGGTAGATGGTGGACGCGATGGGAAGGTTCTAAGCAGGCTGGCAGAGGAACTAATCAGCGATACTAATCACTTGAATCTAGTAGTTGGCACCCATCCTGATAGTGACCACATTGGTGGTTTGGTTGGAGTTTTGCAGAATTATGAAGTCGACACAATCTTAGTGACAGAAAATAAAGGTGATAGTAAGACTGCTAAAGAGTATCAGTCGTTGATAGAGAAAGAAGGAGCGGAGGTTGTTTATGCTAGGCGCGGACAGATATTTTCTCTAGGCGCTTCTACAACCATGGAAGTGTTATGGCCAGAAACCGACCCCAGTAATCTGGAGAGTAATACTTCGTCTATTGTGGTGCGAGTAACATATGGCGATACTTCCTTTGTCCTTACGGGGGATTCACCAAAGCAAGTGGAGGAATATTTGGTGCTCGCCTACGGCGAGCACCTTAAAAGTACAGTTCTAAAACTCGGACATCACGGCTCTCGTACTTCTTCTTCGGAAATGTTTTTAGACGAAGTGATGCCAGAATATGCAGTGATATCAGCTGGTCGGAACAATAGTTATGGACACCCTCATGTAGAAGTAACCGATATGCTTTTTAATAAAAGAATAGAAACTCATAGCACAGCCGAAGAGGGGACTATTACCTTTTTTAGCGACGGCGAAAAAGTCTGGCTTAAGTAGATACAGAAAGGGCCGGAAGCTTCCTTACAGGAACTGTTCAGGTTGTATGGCAAAATAAAATCCGCATTTGCGGATTTTATTTTGCCGACAACCTCTTGCGCAATGCTCCCAGCATTGCTCACGCTTCCGGCCCTTTCCTCCTCCCTCAGAGATTAAATCAATCCTGCTGCGCGCAAGGTCTTGAATGCTCCATTTTTTGCGATGGTGCGTAGACCCTTGGTTGAAACGTTTACCTTCACTGCTTTATCAAGCTCAGGTACGAAGATTTTTTTACTCTGGATGTTTGGCTGGCGCTTAGTTTTACCACATGGGTTAAACTGCGTCGCACGAGTGCGGTTGCTGTAGCGTCCTCCAATCTGGGTCTTTTTCCCAGTGATATCACATTGCTTTGCCATAATTGCTGTATTTAAGTGGGCGTATCGTACCATAATCGAATAAATTCGCAAGGCATTTACCATTAGCGTGTCGCTTTAGTTTGTCGTACTATATTGTAACTATGGAACAAATTGTAATTCTTATCGCACTTATACTATCTATTATCATTCACGAAGTGGCTCATGGACACGCCGCCAATTGGCTTGGTGACCCAACTGCTCGCCTACAAGGACGACTTACTGCTAACCCGCTAAAGCACATTGATCCGCTTGGTTCAGTAATAGTACCGGCTTTATTGTATTTTGGTCACGCTGGTTTTCTCTTTGGTTGGGCTAAGCCAGTGCCGTACAATCCATACAATCTTCGCAACCAAAAGTGGGGTGAGGCATTGGTGGCAGCAGCCGGCCCGGCCGTTAATATTCTCTTGGCAGTTATCTTTTCTGTTTTCTTGCGTTTGGCCCCGGTGCTCGCTTTACCAGATGCAACAGTCGGTCTCTTCTATTACATTGTTTTTATCAATGTTGTTTTGGCTCTGTTTAACTTAGTGCCGATTCCGCCACTAGATGGTTCTAAGATATTGCCAGTATTATTACCACTATCAGCCCAACAGGGTTATCGCAATTTTATCTCTAGCATGCAGCGCTTTGGTTCACTCGGTATGTTTGCCTTTGTATTTCTGTTTATTGCACTGCTTTCAAATCCCTTCTTCGCCCTAGTGCAAAAAGTTGTCTCTTTGCTGACTGGTGTGTAACAAGGTTGTTCACAATTATGGTTTGTTAATTCTAACTCCATAAGTTATAAAGTAGCTATGGAGGCCGACCCCGAAAGGGGTCGGCCATTTCCGTGTCATAAATTAATTAATAGTTATTAAAGATAAATTAAATGGATAAAACATTAACAATTCAAAAGCATATTACAACTTTGCTGTTGGGAGCTGTACTATGTTTTGGAGTTTTGGTATTTATACCTACTTCAGCAAATGCACAGGTAACTAATGCGTTGCGGGATAAAGAGTCAAATCAAATTCAAATAAATAGTTTATTAGAAATGATTAGTCAGCTTCAAGCTCAGCTAGAGCAATTGAAGAAGTCCTCAGGTTACCCTTCAGTTACTTCGTCCATTAAAGATGTTGAGACTGGAAATACACTGCTGAAGTACGCAGTAGATAATATTGCTTCTGTAACTATGGAACCGGTTGGTAATACAGAAATCGATGCCGGATATTACCTTTATACGATAACCCTAAAAGACGGAACTGTTATAACTGTAAAACGAGGAGTTAGGTTAAATCCAGATAGTAGAGAGTTTCGTTCATTGATTGCTAAGACTGGTTTTTCGGGCACTCTAAGTTCATTTAATGCGTTGGTGAGAGAAACTGTTTTTAAAGACAATTCAACCATTGATGATATTTTAGATAATCATTCAATTTTTGAAAAAGAACAGGTCGAAAGCGCTGTAGGTAATTTATTTGAAGATTTTGCTGATTCAATTAAGAGTGGTAGTACTATGCAGCAAATAGAACCTAGTTACTTTTCTAGTCTAAAACAAGAAGTAATAAGCGATCCGATAAGAGCGGGTGTCTTTAATACTACAGAATCATTAATTAATAGTTTTGTAGTAAGTCCTGTTTCACGAGTTAAGGGTGTGAATATCACGCTTGATAGAGATGTACTTCTTAAAGAAAAGTTTACTGAATTAAACGAAGTCTTGGCCAAGTTGTCAGCTAAGTTGGCAGAATAATTTAGAGGCACGCAACAAAAATCACCCAAATGGGTGATTTTTGTTATTTTAGATATAGGTAGGGCTTGCAGAAATGTGTAAATATAGTATTGTATGCGGGCTAAATTATGGCAACAATAAATCAATTAGCACGAAGAGCTCGTAAGGACAAACCTTCAAAGACGAAGGTGGCTGCTTTGCAGGCTGGCTTTAACTCTATCAAGAATAAGCCAAATACATACACATCACCTTTCAAGCGTGGTGTATGTACTCGTGTGACCACTAAGACTCCGCGTAAGCCGAACTCTGCGATTCGAAAGATTGCTCGTGTTCGTCTATCAAACGGTCAGGAGATCACTGCCTACATTCCAGGTATCGGTCACACACTGCAAGAGCACTCAGTTGTTCTAGTACGAGGAGGACGTGTAAAAGACATCGGTGTTAACTACACTATTGTGCGTGGTAAATACGACGCTACTGGTGTAGATGCTCGCCGCCGAGGTCGCTCCCGATACGGAGCCAAGAGACCAAAGGCTGAATAGTCCTTTGTTCAAAACGGGATTAAGCGAAATTCCCACATTAATAGTTTATATTCGCTACAGATAACGATTGGTACTCAAAAGAGTGACCATTATGCGAAGAATGAAAGAATGATTTGTCATACTCTCATTTCTCGCGCATTAATTAATTACTAATATGCGTAGACCAATAAAAAAACGACCAGTCGTCAATCCGGACACAAAGTACGGATCAGTCGAAGTGGAGCGCTTGATTAACTACATCATGCTCCGTGGTCAAAAAGAAACTGCTCGCAAGATTGTGTATGCAGCTTTCGAAGAAATCAAAAACGCGAAGGAGCACGGTGGAGATCCACTTGAGATTTTCAACACAGCTGTTCGCAACGCTGGCCCACAGATGGAAGTTCGTTCACGTCGCGTTGGTGGTGCAAACTACCAGGTTCCTCGTGAAGTACGTCCAGAGCGTAGACTATCTCTAGCTCTTCGCTGGATTATCAACTCAGCTCGCAAGCAGAAAGGTCAGCCAATGTTCAAGGCTCTAGCCAACGAACTAATGCTAGCCGCTCGCGAAGAAGGTGATGCAGTAAAGAAGAAGGAGGATACTCACAAGATGGCGGAGGCTAACAGAGCATTCGCTCACTTCGCTTGGTAAGAAACGGCAAAATTTAGCGATTCACTTTGTCGCTACAAGAAAAACAGCACTCGCTGGGCACTTGCCCCACTTGTGCTGTTTTTCTTTAGGCTCCTCGTGACTCATCTAAATTTTACCGTTTCTTGATTTGTGTACTTAAAAGTATATATTGTTGATACGATGACAAATGATTTGACTGAAAAAATTTTTGCGGCATATAAAGATAATGACCGAGATCACAATAAATATAAACTTCAAGATAAAGAATATGGTGGTATTCAAATTATTAGAAACTATCCAAGTGACGACAGCAGGTTTGTTGATGAAAAAGAATTTATAAAATTTTATGTAGATAGAGAGGGTCGAGTGAGGTGTGGTGTCGATATGGTTAAAAGAAGTGATGGTGACTCTTGGACTACTCAAGACACATCTGGTCTTAAAAAAGTGTCAAATTATTTTTCGAATCTAGACGAGGGAGTTAGATTTGATTCTGAATATTTAAAAATTTTTCATAAAAGAAAGACATTTAATGTCACAGAATTTATAGACTATCTTGAAAAAAAACACCTTTGCGATATGTTTTGGTTGGATAGGAATTTAAATCGCATAAGAAAAATAATTCTGCATATTATTTTTGGGTTTGTGGATAGAAGGTATCAATATGTTGATTACTTATTCAGAAATAGAACTGGGTTTATGAACCGTGATGTTGAAACTAGACAGAATAAACTTAAGCCAGATCCACTTTTTAGATTTTTCTACTTATACAAAACACCTTTTGCCTTTATTTTAGGTGTCAGTATTCCTGTTTCGTATTTTTTATCAAAAACCCTTGACTCAATATATTTCTCAATCCAGAATCCTTTTTTGATTCTCAGCACTATGGGTATCTTCTTACTCATCGAGGGGTTTGGTACTTGGTTGAATGAAAAGATAAATGATAAAGGAAGTTTTGTTGTGAAACTTGCAGAACGAACATTGCAAGAAAAAGGCAAGCTTTAATAAAATAAATTATATCTGTCGTTAGTACATATAAGTTTGTTAATTAAAACAAAACGACCCAGTTAATGTCGGTATTAACTGGATCGATAAATTATTTTTTTGTTTCTACATATTCTTCCCGTCGAATTCGACTACCTTGAGTCCGGTTGGGTCAAAGTCTTCGAGACAGTTGAGGTTGATGGCCACCATCGGGGTGCCGTCTTCGCCAGTGCTGCGACTGAATGATTGCACACCACAAGTTTTACAGAAGAGATGGTCGATGTGTTTTTTGTTAAATTGGTACTTTGTTAGATTGTCTTCGCCAGAAAGTAGTGTGAATTGGCTTTCGGGTACGAAGGTAAGGAAAAATCCTTTGCGTGCGCAGTGCGAACAGTTACATTTATATCCTTCGTTGATATCAGCTTCTACTTCATACGTCACTGCACCACAGTGACAGCTGCCTTTGTATTTTGTCATGGTGGTTATTATAACAAAAGTAAAATTAGAAAGGACGGCCAGCCAGTTTTTTAGCGATGCGGTAGAAAGTGTAGAGGATGCCAAAGAGTAGAGAAAGTTGGATGAGGACTGGGTAACCAAGGATGAAGGATAGGGCGCCGAGTAGGATGGTGTAGATGATTGAGATGGTGTGTCCGAGGAAGGAGAGGAGGTCG
>JBNKMC010000048.1:0-5582 GCA_050292865.1 Minisyncoccia bacterium
CGAGAGCTACGCTCTCGCCGCCTTCGTCATCAATACACCTACCATCTAGCTACACATCATCAAAGTCGACATTTCCAGAAATCTTTCCTGGTGTAAACGTCGGAGTGTTGGCTGGTGGTTCTATGTTTTCCGAAACAGGCTGAGTTGGTACAGGAGCCTCGATATCACTAACCTGTCTTTCGTAACTCATATCTCCATCCGCAACTGAACCTTCGTCTACCTTAGAACTAAAGGTGTTTACCTCCTCGTAAGGAATAACATGTTCAAGAGCTTTAATAATTGCGTCCTCCTTCATGGACATAAAACCTTTTTTACGCCCAGCCTCTAACATTTGCTCCTCTGACCCTCCTTTCAAAATCAAATCTTGTATCTCATTGTCAACCTCAAAAACTTCCATAACAGCCACACGGCCTTTGGTTCCAGAAGGACAGTCATCAGACGGCTGTGGGCTCACGACAGTATGACTGTCTGGAATCCTGTCTTTGTATTGCTCTGGCAGGTCTTCGAACTCTTTATCAATCATCATCTTAATTGCTCCTTCTACCGGAACCTCCTTCCCTGTACCTGGACAAATACGACGAGCCAAACGTTGAGCAATAGCAATTTTAAGGGTAGGAGCAATCAAGTACGGGTCAACCCCCATGTCGATAAGACGAGGGATAACACCAATTGAGCTGTTGGTGTGTATGGTAGAAAAAACCAAGTGACCAGTAAGAGCAGCCTGGATGGCTAGTTGGGCGGTTTCTTTATCTCGAATCTCACCCACCATGATGATGTCCGGGTCCTGACGCAAAGCGCTACGCAAACCAGTAGCAAAGGTGTAGCCAATCTCTGGCCTTACTTGAGATTGACTGACACCGTCAATGTTGTATTCGACCGGATCCTCTAGAGACAGAACGTTCTTAGTATCCCTATCTACTTCACCCAGCATAGAGTAAAGAGTGGTTGATTTACCAGAACCAGTCGGACCGGAAATAAGGATAATTCCGTAAGGTTCTTTAATGATGCGACGGATTGTATCCAAGTGATACTTAGAAATACCTGTGTCATCTAGCGTAGCCACTCCCCGTTGGTTATCCAGAATACGCATCACTACCTTTTCGCCATGATTGGTAGGCAAAACAGAAACACGGAAGTCAATTTTGTTATTATCAAATGTGGCAGAAAAGCGACCGTCTTGCGGGCGGCGCTTCTCGTCTAGTCGCATATTGGAAAGAATTTTTACACGAGCCACCACAGCCGAATGCACCTTGTGCGGCAATTCGAGACTTTTTTGCAAAAGACCATCAACTCTAAAACGCACCTGTACGTTGGTCTCAGTTGGTTCAATGTGAATATCTGAAGCTCCGCCGTCCACAGCATAGCGCAAAATTGTTGCCACGATTTTTGTCACCGGAGCATCTTCTTTGAGGTGCGCCAAGTCTTCCTTAGACGATAAACCTTCCTGTTCGGCTTTATTCTCAACAATTTTTTGCTCTAATTCTTCACCTAAAGAGTATAAAGCTTCATCAACCTCGCCCGTAAGAGACTCGTAAGCACGCTGCGCTAACTCCAAATCACTATCGAGCATGTATACAATCTTGTACGGAAGATTGAACTTCATACTAACAAAGTTCAAAACTTCTCGGACCTGCAAGTCATCGGGTTTGTTGGCACCAACAATCAAAACACTATCCTCGACCTTGAGTGGAATAATCCGATAAAATCGTGCGGAGTCTTCTGCAATATAACCCAGAACCTTTTGATCAAACTTCTCATGCTCATTGTAGGCATAAGGAGGTACGCCATACTCCGCAGCCATCGCTTCTAAGACAACTTCTTTAGAAACACCACTGTGAAGCAAGGCCTGTTCGTAGGACATGCCTTGAGAATCAACCAACTGCTCAACAGATTGAGCAGTAGCTTGTTCTAGTGCGTTACTGGCAACTAAACGAGCAACAACATCCATAGCTATTCGGACTTAATAAACGGATTGTTACGGCCTACCACCTCCTGTAATACAGGTTTGCGACGGTCAACAAAAGAACGGAAGCGGGCATCTGAGAAAATAGAATCATCTAAAGTAAGGGTCTTCAGCTCATCCAAACGTCTGATAAAGTCCGCGCTTTCAATGGCTATCTGGCTGTTTACAACGGATGTACTACCAGACAAAACGCTGTCTTTATTAGCACTATATAAATAATAGCCCAAACCCAAGACAAGGATTAGTCCGACTACAACAATGATGTTTTGAATGCTTGAAGACATGACAAATTGCTAATTAGCTGATAAATCTGAAACTTCAGACGGAAACATTGAGTGAACTCGCAAAACGATATCACAATTAAACCGGTCGGCAGATCCCTGTAAGGCAGCCAATCCTTCTTCGTCAGAGACTGCTTGTGACATATCTATACTGACAACCTCCAAAGGATAAGCGTTAGACTCTATCAAGGAAAGAATCATTTTGATGTTTGAGTAACTGTCAACAACGCTCAATGCAAAGTCTTTGTGTGGCAAAGCATCAACTTTCGCAGTCTCACCTTCTAGATAAACATCGACATTTTTGGTAGCTTCTTCCGTATCAACCGAGAGACTGGTGAGTTTGACTTCATAATCAACGAATAGTGACTCTAGGTCACCCATTACTTGAACCGCGTCTACAGTATCCGGCAAAAAGGTATTGAGAGATAATTTGTCTTTATCGGAATACGAACGTTCTTTACGAGACAACTCAGCCAACAAACTGTTGAATTCTGAGGCTTTGGAAATGGCATTTTGATACTGGAAGACATCATCTTGTACCTTCGCAATATCAGCAAAAGTTGGTTTGATGTATACAAAAATCAATACTATTGAGAGTATTATCAGTGCTATTTGTACTAGTGCTTTGTAACCCATAGTAAATTATTGTGTAACATTATTAACATCCGATGAACCGGTAGACGTACTTACATCAGTATCAACTGTTTGAGTAGTCTCATCAGCGGAAGCGGACTGACTGGTCGCTGGTGTGGTAGTTGATTGGTCTGCTGATGTGGTTACCTGACGGGATTCTTGCGGTACGTAAGGTATCTCACTAGGAGAAAGTTCTCTTATAATGTTG
Source organism: Minisyncoccia bacterium (assembly GCA_050292865.1). GTDB lineage: Bacteria > Patescibacteriota > Minisyncoccia > Phycocordibacterales > UBA918 > OLB19. The sequence continues at coordinate 3,086 of JBNKMC010000048.1, forward strand.
AAAGCGACTGTCTGTTCGGGACCACCGAGCAGTACTTGTTCTTCGATGTTTTTATCAAGCTTTAAGTCGACCATTTGTGCACCCTGCAAAATTGGGTTCTCAGCAAAAATCTTGCGCTGGAAGAGCACTGAGTTGAAGCTGTCTGTCTGTGCCTCAAGATTTAGAGCAATAACACTGTAACGACTACGGTCTATACCAAAGGTTTTTATTTGGATGGTTGATAAAGTTGCCTTTTCCAATGCGTCTAGGATAGACACAACGGACACATGTTCATCCAAGAGCTTTTGGGACGAAGTAAGCTTATCGCTAAACTCTCTAACCCTCTCAAAGTCAGCTTGATTGAATAACTGTCTTTGTTCTACTAGTTTTTGTTTCTCTATATCAAGCTGTGACTCTACGCTTATTTTGTAGAAAAAAGTCGCTCCAGCTGCAATTAGGGTGCCGAAGAACAAAACGAAACTGATATAAGTCAGAATGTATATTTTGCGAGTGCCGCGCTGTTTAACCGCACCACGAGAAGGTTGTTTTGGGATAAAAGAAGGACTAGAGTCTATTGCCATATGTTTAATTATACTTTTTTATGTTCAATGAATTGGTTTTACCTGTGGACAGTGAAGGCATGGCCGGAAGCTTCGCTTCCGGCCATGCCTTCACCAGAATCATCAACCCTCAAACTGTCTCAAGGCGCAACCTAGTGCAACCGTAAAGGTAGGAGCAATTTCTTTCAATGTATCCTCCATGAAAGCCGGGTAGGCCACTTTCGTAAATGGATTAGCTCGCACTACTTGTCTATCCAACATGTAGCTGGCAAATTGAGGCATATCAACAAATGTCGAAGAACCTCCACACAACACCGTTCGGGTTATGGTTACCCCACTCTCTTGTTCGTACTGGTCTAGCAAGCGCTTAAACTCCTGGAAAGTTTTTTCAAAACTGGTTACAAAAGCTTTTTTTATGTCTGCTGCCTGAGGACTGCTTGGGTTGTAATTGCGCTTCAACTCCTCAGCCTCCGTGAAAGAGACTCCGAGTAAGGTAGCTACCTGCTTAGTAGCATTGGTACCACCGACGCCCACTCTATGTAACTGCCGCAATAGACCGTCTTTGGCTATATACATCTTGCTAGTACCAGAACCGATATCGATAATAGCAACAGCATCATCTGTTGATTTTGTAATAGCTCGAATAGAACTAAACAATTCAATTTCGTTTGGCTGTGAACCAAAGTTAACGGCTGTCATTAGTTTTTTTGTTGCTGCCAGAGATTCGTTCTGGATAGCGGCCACCAAGATATCATGATCTACTGACTCATTATCTTTTTTTGTTTCTATGTTATTTGCCAACTCTATCCAGTCAAGCGTAACATCTCCAATCGGTACTGGAATGTGCTTACGCGCTTCCACGCGTACTCGTGGAGAGATATCTTCTCCTTTCTGTGCATTTAGTTTAATGATAGTAACAAAGCTCGAAGCCAACGGTAGTGCCATTACTGCCGCTTTCGCAGTTACATTAGACTCACGCAAGACGTCTACCAATGCCTCAACTCTTTTTTCTGGCTCAAGATTAACCGCCTTACCCATATCAGTATCAGCATAGGGACCCAACTGTAACTCGCCGTACGTGGTTAGTGCCAAGACACCTTCTCTCTGTTCTAGTTCCACCACCTTCACCGACGAAGAACCGAAATCAATACCCACTACACGACTAGGAGCAGTAGGTGTACCTTTTAGAGAAGAAAAAACTTTTTTGAAATTAAATGCCATATAACTTTCACTTGCGATTTTATCGCACAATGTTTTCTATATATTAACACCCTCGTGACATATACTTAAGAGTATGAAACTGGATTACAGAAACATTCTTGATTTTATTTTTCCTCCATCCGATGACGAGTTACTGATTAGAAGTTGCGAACAACTTGAAGGAAGACCGTTTGATGCGCCCGGAAACATAATTGCTCTTACTCATTACGACAACAAATTCGTTAAGGCAGCAGTTCATCTAAATAAATTCCACCACCAAAATAAATCACTACAGTTGCTTAGTACTGTGCTACACACTTATTTATCATTGCATAGCGACCAGCCAACTATAGTTATACCTGTTCCCCTTAGTCAGAAACGTCTTCATAAGCGTGGTTATAATCAGGTGGAAGAGGTAGCTAGACGAGCGGTTGGTGATTTGCATAATGTAACAGTTAAAACCGACATACTGATTAAACACAAACACACAGAACCGCAGACATCATATGGTCGCAAAGAGAGACTAACTAATGTGCAGGATGCTTTTAGTATTAGAAACAAAGATGAGTACAAACAACTTTGTAAGAGCAACAAAATAATATTATTAGATGATGTGGTTACTACTGGTGCGACGCTTTGTGCGCGGCCTGCCGCTGCATCTGATCCCCGAGAAAATAACGTACTTCGAACAACAACTGGGCCGAGAGATCGGTTCCGCCCTGCAAGCCACTCACCTGATCCGCTGGGTCGTGGGCGAT
>JBNKMC010000049.1:0-5402 GCA_050292865.1 Minisyncoccia bacterium
TTTCCTGCACTTGAATATAGTGAAATGGTTGATCCGGTGTGGACGAGCGGCAAAGTCACTTACTTTTACAGGTAAGTTAGGTAGGTTCGATTCCTACCACCGGAGCCATTTACGGGATGGTGCTTTGGCACTTCATCAGGTCGAACCTGACATCCCGACCATTTCACTGTATTCAAGACAAAGATTTATAAAAAGCTTTTAAAGTTGGTGCTTTAGCGGAAGGGGTACACCCGTTCTCATTCCGAACACGGCAGTTAAGCCTTCCATCGCCGATGGTACTCCTTAGGGGGAAGAGTAGGTAGGCGCCAACTTTAAGGGCTTTTTATTTTGCTTAAATATTCAGGCGGTAGGGTCCCGCTTACTTTGGTAAGTGAGTAAGCAAACGGAAGTTTACTTACATTTGAGTTACGAACGCAGAAAAAGAAAACTTGTTTACAGCGGCTGTTCAGGTTGTCACGATTTTTCATACTTCAAAATCGTAGGCAACCTCTTGCGAAAGTGTAGTAACACTTTCTCACCCGTTCTCATTCCGAACACGGCAAATAAAAACTTTCTTCGTGCGTTCAAAAATGTGAGTAAACTCCCATTTTGCTCACTTACTCGAAAGCCAAGCCTTCCATCGCCGATGGTACTCCTTAGGGGGAAGGAAAGCAAAGCTTCCTTGTGCTGCACTCGGACAACATGAAAGTGAACATAGCCCACTTTCATGTTGCTCCTCGTTTGCACAAGTCGGGTAGGCGCCACACCACAAGGGCATTTCCATTTTATGGTCGTTTCACTCCTAAAAATTGGTCGCTTTAAGTGTTTTTATTTAATATAACAGTCGTTTTTTTGAACCTTGACACAGAGACCGCATACTCCAATCGATTGGAGTAGTGTAAACTTTTAATAATGGTTCATTTGAACAAGAATAAGGTGCCTGAAGATGTTTTGCTCGGTCTTTATGAACAGCTAAGCAAAATAATATCAGAACTTAATAGGAGTCAGGTAGAAAATTTCCTTTTCGATTTATTGGGTGAGGAGGAGAGAGTGATGCTTGCTAAACGTTTGGCAATAGTTATCATGATTCTTGAGGAATATTCGATGTATAGGATATCAACTACTTTAAAAGTTAGTCAGAGCACCGTAGATAAAATTAAAACAGCAATGAGTAGCGGTGCTTTTGTTGATTTAGTACCACTGGTTAAGAAAAACAAGAAAGGTTATTTAGCAATACTGGATATTTTAGATCAGATTTTGACAGTAGGAGGAATTATGCCACATTATGGACAAGCTAATGCGTCCCATAGAAAGAGAAAATAAATTAAAACACTCCAATCGATTGGAGTGTTTTAATTTGTTAAAGTTTGTCTTTATATATTCCAATCACCTGATCTATTTTATGGAATGTATTTAATTTAATACCTTGACACATGACCCTATACTCCAATCGATTGGAGTAATTTTATTTTTACATAGACACCTATATAAGGTTACGATGGTTATGTATGAATTGTTTGGTTCAATGAATCTGAGAAAGATATATAAAAACATAAAACGTATACTTTTTACTTGCTTTTTATTTTTAAAGGAGTATAAATGTTTATAGTTTGAACATTGAGCAGGCCAAAAGGAGATAAGGGGGTCGGGTACTTAAAAAAGACCCCTCGTCACCTTTTTATTGCAATTGCTCAAAGCCCGTTGCGTTGATGGTTCCTCTCGAGGAATCACCGCAACGGGCTATTTATATCTATTTACTTTTGATAAAATCGTGGTATTATTGCGGGTGAATCTGTTTTTTGAAAGAGGTAGAGTGATGTCGTGTGAAGTGAAGGTTGTGAATGCGTCAGGTCATGACGTTGTCTACTATGTCTACGGCGACCCTACCAACGGGGTGCCACTGGTAATGGTGCATGGCCGCGGGTCGTGTGCTGCACAATTCCAGCTCTCGGCAGAGCTGCTTTCTGCTACTGACATTAGTGTGGTTTTGGTTGATTTGCCTGGACATGGGCAATCAACTACGTGCGACTACACCTATATGCACAGGTGGACGTTGCAGGCCATGGCCGAGGCGGTACATGGCGTGATTGTGGATGTGAAGGTCGAAAAAGTCGACCTTTTTGGCCACTCACTCGGCGGGGTGGTAGTGCTTGAGTATCTAAAGCACTATGGTTCGCATGTGCGCCACCTGCTGACCATGGGCACGCACCTGGAAACAGAGTCTGTGCCAGAGTGTATAATTCGCTTCGATCGTGGAGTACGTCGTTTGCTTGGTGACTCTTGGCTCTATTCTGCCTACATATGGGCGGCATGGTGCCGGGGTGACTGGGAGACATGGTTGCGCCTCAAGCATGTCAGCGAGGCGTCTGGTGGCCACAATATGCGCCGTGATCTGGCCATAGTCGGTCAGATTCCGCGGTATGATTATCGCCCCGCCATCGAGCGATTTGTGCGAGCAGGTGGCGAGTATAAACTTGTCTTGTGCGAGCAGGACAAGTTGATCAATGCCGGCCTCAGTCCGAGTCTGGACTTCTTGCACGAACTTGGACTGCGTGAAGTTCGTATATCAGGTGGTCACTTCGACCACCTGAAAGATCCGGTCGAACTTTTACATCTTCTTTCGCAGATGAACGGCTGAAGTCACGGCCCGGCACCCCTTGGGTGCCGGGCTTTTTATTTCTTTATTGTGTTTGCAAGTAGGTTTGTTGTGGCTGGGGTTTGGTACAATATAGCTAATGATAATTGAGCGACAATGGGCGTTTTGGCGGCGAGTGCAGTATGGCTCGGTTTTTTCTTTTTTCTTAATGATGTTTTTTGGTTGGATATATATGGCCAACTTCTATCAACCCGCCAACTGTTTTGATAATAAACAAAACGGCTCAGAGTCTGGTGTCGACTGTGGTGGGAAGTGTGTGCGTATTTGTGCAATCGATGTTTTAGAGCCACAAGTGTTGTGGGCTAAGAGTTTTAAGGTGTCCGGCAGTCAGTACAATGCGGTGGCTTATGTAGAAAACAAAAATGTGATTGCTGCTTCGCCTGAGGTGCGCTATACATTCTTTCTTTACGAGAAAGGGCAGGTGATAGTAAAACGTAGTGGTGTCACCGTACTGCCACCAAACAGTGAGTCACCAATATTTGAAGCCCGTATAGATACTGGTGGACGAGTTCCCGATAAAACTGAGTTGGTGATAGAACCTCCTGAGTTGTGGCAGCCAGCGGTTGATACTCGTAAGCAATTCCGAGTAGTTAATCGCCAATTGTTTGATGCTGATGGTCGTCCTCGTCTGGAGGCAACGATAGAGAATACAGAATTATTTGAATCTAAAAATGTCGAAGTGGTAGCTACCTTATTCGACACCAGTCATAATCCACTGACAGTTTCTCGCACCTTTGTAGACAACTTTGCGCCGCGCTCGACTGAAAAGGTCACGTTTACCTGGCCGGAGCCGATTGCCAAGACGGTACGTAGCTGTGAGGTGCCGACTGATGTCGTGTTGGCAATCGATCTCTCTGGTAGTATGAACAACGACGGTGGTAATCCGCCAGAGCCGATAACATCTGTTTTAAAAGCGGCGGAGACTTTTGCTACACGCTTGCAATCTGGCGATCAGGCGGCTTTGGTAACCTTTGCTAGCAAGGCGGTTTTGAATAGTCAGTTATCGTCTGGTATCAGTGCTGTGGCGCAGATGATTTCTGGTCTAACCATTTCCCCAGCAGAGGAACGGGGCAGTACTAACACTGGTGACGCAATAAAAGCAGCGAATAACGAATTGATATCTGGCAGACACAATCCAAATAGTAGAAAGGTGCTAGTTATCCTTACTGACGGCCTTGCTACTGCTCCTGGTGATAATCCGGAGTCGTATGCTAAGGCGGCAGCTGATAAGGCCAAGGCGGATGGTGTGATAGTTTATGCTATTGGTTTGGGAGACCAAGTAAACATGGACTTTGTACGTTCGTTGGCTTCTTCTAAGGCTCAGGCCTATCAAGCCATCTCAAACGGTGACGTAGATAAAATATATACCACAATTACTGGCGATATCTGTGAAGATGGTGCGGCCATAATAGATATTGTGACTAAGACGTCTGACGGTTTTACACCGCTTAGGTAGCGGTGAGGTGAGACAAAATCCTTGTTCATCATTGTCATTTCCGTGCAAACAGGAATCCAACTTCATACTTTGTAAACGACTGGATTCCCGCCTGCGCGGGAATGACAACTGGTGGTTGCACAGTTTGTCGCCCCAATTTCCTCGCGATGACGGGTGGTTTGAATTCTCGTCATTCCCACACACTTTGTCATTCCCGCGCAGGCGGGAATCCAGTCTTATATGGTGATGTTTGCCTTGACTGCTTCTTACCTCACAATGGCGAATAGGGCGCGAGGGGGTATAAAATAATTTAAGTTGGTTTTTTTGGTGGAGTATCCTTGACCAAATGTACCGGAAGCTTCGCTTCCGGCACATTTGGTCTCTTGGCCGTTATAAACTAGAATATAGCAATGCGTTTTAGAACCCTATCGAGTTTGTTTGGAGGCTTTGACCCTTATTTATTTGGAGCCGTTATGACCTTAACTGTAATGGGTTTGGTTACCATGTATTCTTTCGTGGGTGATAACTTCTATTTTAATAAACAACTAATTTGGATTACCGGAGCCTTGTTCTTCATGCTGTTATCGATGGTGCCAGATTATCGCTTTTTGCGAGTGGGTAACTCCAGCTTTATCATTTATGTTATTACCGCTCTATCACTAATGCTCGTTTTGATGATTGGTGAAGTAACCCTAGGTGCGCAAAGTCGATTTAACTTGGGTTTCTTTTCTCTTCAGCCAGCCGACCCAGCCAAGCTGGTTTTGATAATTATCCTGGCTAAATATTTTTCTAAACGTCATGAGCATATAGGTGATTTCAGGCACATTATTGTGTCTGGTGTTTATGCTTTCTTGTTGTTTGGTTTGGTCTTCATCCAACCCGACTTTGGTTCGGCTATTATTCTGTTCTTCATTTGGTTTGGGATGATTTTGGTGGCCGGTATCAAGCTTAAGCATCTGGCGTTAGTGTTTTTGCTTGGTGCCATGGCTTTTGGTGGGATGTGGCAGTTTGGTTTTCACGATTACCAAAAGGCTCGCATTATGACTTTTTTAGACCCGCTATCGGATATTCAGGGTGCTGGATACAACGCCTATCAGTCTACGGTGGCGGTCGGATCAGGACAGATTATAGGCAAAGGTATTGGTTATGGTACCCAAAGCAAACTGCAGTTCTTGCCAGAGTATGAGACAGACTTTATTTTCGCCGCCTTCGCCGAAGAGTGGGGGCTGGTTGGTGTATTTGTGTTGTTCTCGCTTTTTGGGGTGGTAATTTGGCGATTATTGCTACACGCAGTCAATGCCGCTACTAACTTTGAACGACTCTTTGCAACCG
>JBNKMC010000050.1:0-5323 GCA_050292865.1 Minisyncoccia bacterium
GTCGAGTTCGTAGGCTTTATAACCAGCGGTAACATCGACCATCAGTTCATTGAGGCGTGCAGTTAACCAACGGTCGAGTACATTGTCGGACTCGGCGCTGGCGGCTTCGCCGCCAGCATATTCCAAGTACATCGCCAACACATTGTGCAAGCGGCCAACATTCTTGCGCTGCAACTCTGTCACACCCTTCTCTGAGAAGTTCAAATCTTCACCGCGCACAATCGGAGAACTAAGAAGATAAAAACGCATCGCATCCACTCCAGAAGTATTAGCTACATCCATCGGGTCGGGATAATTCTGCAATGACTTACTCATCTTCTTACCATCCTCTGCCAAGGCCAGTCCGTTTACTATCACATTTTCGTACGGTGCCTTACCAAAGAGCGCTGTGCCCAATACGATAAGTGAGTAGAACCAGCCACGAGTTTGGTCGAGACCTTCAGCAATGAAGTTCGCTGGGAAGAGTGACTTTTCAAACTCGTCTTTGTGTTCAAACGGATAGTGGTACTGACCATAAGGCATAGAGCCAGACTCAAACCAACAGTCGAACACATCACCAATACGCTCCAGACGAGTGCCGTCTTCGGCAAAGACCGGGAATTCATCAATGTACGGACGATGGAAGTCTAGTTCGTAATTGTCGTTGTGCGGCATTGGTGTAAATGCAAGTTCTGCAACCACACCCTTCTCTGGATAGTTTTTTATCCAGTCTGTTATAGTCTGCTTTTCATTAAGCCCCTTAGCATTAGCAACTAGTAATGCCATTGGGTCACCGTGAGAAATAATCAAGATACGCTTGCCTTGATATTTTTCTTCTAGGTCATAAAGGAATTCACCCATGCGACGACGGACATCTGACCATGTCTCGCCTTCTTCTGGGCCGGACGCGAAGCGTCCGGCCCCGAGCGGAAACGCCTCTCGAAATTCATCGACAGTTCTGCCTTCCCATTTACCCATTTCGAGTTCACGGATACGCTCATCTACCACCAGCTGCTTTGCAGACAGACCTAATTCTGAAACTACCAACTCCGCGGTTTCTTTAGCACGCAGTACCGGTGAGGTAATTACCAAATCCACCCCATCTTTTAGATCGGTAGACACAGCGCGAAGGACATCTTCTTTACCTTTTTCTGTCACTGCGTATGGTGCGTCATACTCACCTGTCACTATTCCTTTAATATTTTTTTCACTTTCACCGTGACGCATCAAGAAGTACGTGTTGCCACTTTGCTTTGTACGGTCTTGAATTTCTTTAAGAGAACCAAATATCTTAGCTTCACCAGTCTTTGGATTTTTCCAAATTGGTAGCGGTGCTCCCCAGTAGCGTTGACGGCTAACCGCCCAATCACGCGCGCCTTCAAGCCACTTACCAAAGCGGTTCTCGCCTACGTGTTCTGGCACCCAATTTATTTTATTGTTTTCAGCCACCAACTTGTCCTTGATAGACGGAACATCCACAAACCATGATGTAGTCGCGTAGTTTAGAAGTGGAGTATCACAACGCCAACAATGCGGATAACTGTGAGTGATGTTTTCTTTCCTAAATAATTTGCCGTTGGCACTGAGGGCTTTAACAATCTCAATATCCGCATCAAGGTGTGTTACTCCAGAAGCATCGTCATCTTTCGGCTTTACCAGTTGCCCAGCAAAGTCAGTGACAAAGTCCATAAAGTGACCATCACTATCTACGTGGTGAAAAATCGGCACACCTTCAGCCTTGGCTAGGTTCATGTCATCCTCACCATAGGCTGGTGCTAGATGCACTGCACCGGTCCCCTCTTCGCCCACCTCTACATAGTCAGCATGATAGATAGTCCAAGCTTTTTCTTTACCTTCGAAGTCCTGATTTTTAAGATAAGGAAATGGTGGTTCGTACTTCTTACCAACCAAGTCGCTACCCTTTATTTCTTCTACTATCTCGTATTCATCTGTTCCGAGTTGAGACAATCGTTCTTTGGCTAAAATAACATAATCCTGGATTGCTTCGTCGACTCCGCTATTCGCTTCACCTCCTCGCAATGACGATATACGTACCTTTGCATAAACGAAATCTTTATTTATAGCCGCGGCCATATTGCCCGGCATAGTCCATGGTGTAGTAGTCCAAACCAGCAGACTAGTGTCGGTCGGATTGCCCGCCTCATCAAGTAGCGGTAGTCGCACTGTTACCGCAATGTCTTTAATATCCTTGTAGCCCTGGTTCACCTCAAAGTTAGAGAGTGTCGTACCACAACGTGGACAAAGGTGCATAGATTTGAAACCTTCAAAAACCAGACCTTTGCGATTTAGCTCAGAAAAGACCCACCACACACTTTCGGTGTAGGTACTGTCCATGGTCTTGTAGTCATTATCCATGTCGGCGAAGCGACCCATACGGGGAATAATCCTGCGCCACTCATCAGCAAACTCCATCACTGCGCCGCGAGCTGCTTCGTTAAAATTCTTTACCCCAAATTCTTCAATGTCACGCTTGGTAGCCAAACCAAGTTTCTTTTCTATCAAGTTTTCAATCGGCAAACCGTGACAGTCCCAACCCCACTGACGACGCACTTTATATCCCTGCATAGTCCAAAAACGTGGGATGGCGTCTTTAATAGTACTGGCCAAAATGTGACCATAGTGTGGCAAGCCAGTAGCAAACGGCGGCCCATCGTAAAATACAAATTCTCCGTTCGGAGCCTCTTTCACTAAAGTTTTATTAAAAATATCCTCTTCATTCCAAAATTGCAGAATGACTTCTTCACGCAAAGCTACTTCGCTTTTCTCTGGTTGTTGTGTCGCTGGCGTCACAACTCCCCCATCCATTAGTTGCACAGCACAAGCCGGCGAAACCACTTCTTTTTTATCTTTATTATTTTTCTCCATATAAATGTATATCAGACATTACTAAAATACGTGTATCAGACGTACTGGTGCATGTTACCACGATATGAAAAATAAAAAAGAAAAAGCCACACCGTAGCATAACCATACCTTTAAATGACCTATTTAACATAAGCAAACAAAATGTTCTTTATTATAAGGATCAACCAAACCATAGCAATAACAACGCGAGTGGTTTTGATAAATTAAATAATGATAGATACTGTCCAATAGGACCATGGACAAACCTTAAACATTTTTGTTAATACTATTGACTTTCAAACACGATGGGGGTAACCTAGCTGCCTGTAATGCTTGTGGGTGTTACAATTGAAAAGAGCCAAGCAATTGCTTGCTTGACCCTTTTCTTCCGATTGGAAACCGCTACTACTTCTCTGAGGTGGTGGCGGTTTCCTTGTTCACACCCTCAGAAGATCCCGGTTTTTTACGTCTTGCAATCTTGGCAAACGGCCAGGCAGGGAATCTCCACCATTTACCGCTCTTTGTCCATACGGGAACTCCTTTGCGAACAACGAAGTTACACCGTCTGAAACCATCATCTCCGACGAAGCATCGCTGAGCGATGCCTGTAGCTGGATCTGTCATTACTGAATCAGCTTATTGTGGTCTCGGTGCTTTTTCATAGCTGACCTACTACGTAGGTCTGGTATTAGACCAACCTACACCACCCCTAAACAAAAAACCCAGGTGACACGCTGATAAAACATTGCTTATCAGCTGTCGTCTGGGTTTTTAACAGAAATCCCAACTAAATAAGATTAATTTAATTCATAGCGTGTCGCCCCAAACTTTCGCTTAGGTCCTAACATAATACTACACATTTATTAAAAATAACAAGTCCTTTTTCAACACTTTATTGACTGAATGTTTATTGATATCTACTTGTTTCAATAACAAAGTTACATACTTCTTCCTCGTGTAAAGCTACCCAACTTTTCTACATCCGCTCCGGTGCCTCGATACCGAGTAACCAAAGACCGTTCTTAAGCGTCTGCCCTACCGCTTGTGCTACCGCCGCTTTGTACGGTGCGTATTCATCGCTTCCGTCAGCAATTTTTTCATGCGCGTAGAAGGTATTAAATTCTCCTGCGAGCTCGGTTATGTACTGAGCAACCTTGTGTGGCAGGCGTTCTTCCATAGCTTCCTGCACCACCTCTGGGAAACGGTAAAGCAATTTCTCAACCACATAAGGACTTGGGGGTCTGACCCCCAAGTTGGGAGTGATGCCATTAGTTGCAGCTTTCTCTAACACGGAGTTGATGCGTGCATTGGTGTACTGCAAGTACGGGCCTGATGCACCTTCGAAAGAAAGGGCTTTCTGTTTGTCAAAAACAATATCAAAACCAACCGACTGACGCAGGATCTGGTATTTAAGCGCAGCTACAGCAACTTGCTCGGTGAGCACTTCAACATCTTCTGTTCGAGTCTCTTCTGCTTTTGTACGTGCAGCCTTTTCCATCTCTGCCAATAACGATTCTCCAGTCAAAACATTGCCCTTACGTGAAGACATCTTGCCGGTTGTAAGAGTAAGAAAACCGGTCGGCACATGCTCAAGTTTTTTGTCTTTTGTCTCTGGGAATACTTCCCTAAGAGCGGCATACAATACCTTGAAATATTCCGTCTGTTCATTGCCGGTGACTACCAGATACGTAGTCCAGTCTGGATATGTTTCTTGCTTGCGTGCGAAGTTACCCAAATCTTTCGCTTCATATGTTGGCAGACCTTTTGAGTTAAGGAACACGCGAGTATGTAACCCCACTTTCTCTCCGTGATAAACAACAGCGCCATCACTCTCCTCAAACACATCGCCGATATGCTTTTGAACCAAATCAATACCGATTGGCGCTGCCTCACTCTCATAAATAAAAGTATCGAATGTGGTTCCCAAGCGCGCACAAATTGCATCCAGCTGTTTTCGTGAAGTTTCTATTCCCTTCTGTCGCAATTCAGACAACCTGGTATCACTGGCGGCATATAATTTTTGATTCACCAACACAATTTCTTCCTTGGCCGCTTCGTCATTTTCGTATGCATCGTTTCCCTTTCGATATGCTTCTCCGAGTGCATTGATGTCTTCGGGGTCACCATCAGTTTGTTTGAGACCCCAAACAGCCTTAGCCACCGTGAGGCCAATATCTGATGGGTAGTTAATCCTTTTTACTTCGGCTCCACTGAATTCAAAAAGTCTGGTCAATGACTCACCAATGATGTTCCCAACTAAGTTGCCAATGTGAAGTGGCTTGAATAGATTTGGACTCGTATACTCCACCAACACAACCTCACCGGTTTGTGAGTTGTTCTTGCCCCAGTTTGTACCGGCGTCGATGGCGTGTGTGATTTTTTCTCCGAAAAAATCACGCCTTAAGTGGAAGTTGATGAAGCCCGGACCGGCGATGTCTATTTTTTCTACGTTTTCTATCTGGCCTTCAAGCGGGGGGGG
>JBNKMC010000051.1:0-5067 GCA_050292865.1 Minisyncoccia bacterium
AAGTCCCCCGGACTTTCTCACCTGCGCAGGAATGACGGACGAGTGTACAACCTCTTGAGAAAGTCTCCCAGACTTTCTCACGCAGGAATGACAAAGGGAGAGGAGTTGGTTAGAGTCTGGATTCCTGCCTTCGCAGGAATGACAAATTGGGTACAGAAATGACGGAATTGGGTACGTGAATGACGGAATCGAGCGCAGGAATGACACGCTGGATGCATGGATGACACGCTGGGTGCAGAGATGACGAAATTAGGTGCAAGGATGACGGAATGGAACGATTTCATTACCCCAAGAAAAACACTGCCACTATTACTCCAGCCAAAACCAACCTGTACCAAATGAACGGCCAGAGAGAATAACGACGAATAAAAGAAAGCATAAAATGTATAGCGAAGAGACCAACCAGAAATGCAGTAACGCCACTGATAATCAAAGGCGACCAGTCTACCGTTACTGCAGATGTCATCAAATCTAAAAGTTTTTTAAGTCCAGCACCAACAATAATTGGTATTGCTAAAAGAAAAGAAAAACGTGCCGCTTCTGCCCGAGAAAGACCAAGTAACATACCACCAGCGATAGTTGCCCCTGAGCGCGACATACCAGGTAAAAGAGCTAAGGACTGAAACAAACCTATTAGTAAACCTTTTTTTGTATTGATACTACCCTCGCGCGGCTTGATAACCATCAACCATTCCGCCGTTGCAAACAGAATCGAGCCAATCACTAATGTTGTTGCCACCAGAAGCGGACTGCGAAAAGTGGTCTCCATTAATGATTCCAGTGATAGACCAAGTATTACACCCGGTATCGTACCTATCAAAATAGCGTAGATTAAATTTATTTCTTTTTTATCTACCGGCAGTCGAGCCGCTTTGCGTTGCAAAGTTTGCAACATAGCGTGCAAATCACGACGGAAGTAGACAATAACAGCCAACGCAGTGGCCAATTGCAAAATAGCATCGAAGGCCAAATCTCCGCCGACCCCACTCTCGCTGAAAAAAGAATGTGTCAAAATCAAATGACCCGAAGAAGAAACCGGCAAAAATTCTGTTAACCCTTGTATTAAGCCTAATGTAATTGATTCAAATATTCCCATCGTTTTATTATATACTAAACACCGTGGTACAATAAACAAAAATAATAAATTTAATATGGACACAGTAAATTCAAACACAAACAAACCTCAATCATGGACAATTCCCGCAGCTATCCTACTCGGTTTTGCTATGATCGCTGGAGCGATATATTTTAGTAACAATACTACATCCCCACAACCAGTTAAAAACAGCAACGACCAAGAACAAGGAGTAGCTGCTGTCGAAGTTAGTCCAGTTACTGAAGAAGACCACATTCGCGGCAACCCAAATGCCCCAATCATGATTGTGGAGTATTCAGACTTTGACTGTCCTTTCTGTAAGCGATTCCACGAAACAATGCGACAGGTCATGGACAATTACGGCACCACTGGTGAAGTAGCTTGGGTATTTAGAAACATGCCTCTGGAGCAACTACACCCTAGTGCCCCACACGTTGCGGCAGCTGCAGAGTGTGTAGCAAAACTGGCTGGAAATGACGCTTTCTGGAAATTCTCAGACTTAGTTTATGAAGAAAGAAACACCAACGAGCCAACCAACCTTTCTCGCTTAAACGAATTTGCTACAACAGCTGGAGTAGACGAAGCTGCTTTGGAGGCTTGTCTTGAGAGCGGTGAGACAAGAGCTGACGTAGAAGCAGACTTCAACGAAGCTATTGCAGCCGGTGCACAGGGTACACCGTATCCAGTAATTATGATTGGAGACCAAACAGCTGTTATCGAAGGGGCTCAGCCATACAGCGTGGTTAAGCAAGTTCTAGACAACCTAATATCACAAATGAACGGAGAAGATACTAACCCAGAAGTGCAGTAATCAGTTATGCAGATATAAGAAGAGCCGGGCGAATAAAATCCGTCCGGCCTTTTTTCATACGTGCCAGCGGCCGCTGACACGCGCCATGTCGTATGATGCATCACCACCGGTCTCAACCAGCAGCAAATAAAACACCGCAAAGATCAAAAGAGCAACCATATTCATTTCCTCCATTTCTGCCGAAATTATTTTCGGCACCGACGATTATACTCCGATTTTCTGCTGTAGCAATAGGGCAAGCTGTTCGTAATCGGTATCACCTTCCTCAATTTCATCTTTTAACCACTGCCCACCAATAATAGCCTTAACTGAGTCTATAATGGTTTGTTTTAGTTCGGCAACTTCTTCTTCGGTGATGGTAAACACTTCTTCATGAATTACACCTTTAGTATCTGGTTCTACAAATGACAACATGGTCTCTTTAGTTTGATAGCGGTCATCATCATACAGTGAAAGTAACAGAGCGTAGAAAACTAGCTGTCTCTTGTAGCCACCATCACTAGTGGCTGTCTTCCCTTCTATTACATTGCGTGTTTTTGACTTGCCTGTTTTGTAGTCTACCACTCGCCAGACAGTACCGTCGTCATTAAAGTCTAGTCGGTCAAACATACCAGTCAGTGGCAGCTCTGGCAGCTCCGGCAAACCAGTTTCTAAGATAACTCTAATCTTTTTCTCTTCCTCGGTTTTTTGCGGTATGGAAGAAAGCATGTGTGGTATGTAGGTCAGCAATGCCTCCAACCCTCTTTCGTGCACACGTACAAACTCTTCTTTTGCTAGCGGCAAACGGCCAAGCTCGGTCTCTAGAAGCTGTTTTATTTCGCTATCTGATGGCGTAGTGCCTTTTTTGGTATGTGTCTTGGATACTGATTCTAAAACACCATGGACAGCTGTACCAAACAACATATGCGGAGGTTGCACCTCAGGTATACGCAAGACATTACGATAGAGATAATCCCACGGGCTGCGTAAATAGTTATTGAGTGATGTGGCGGAAAAACCTCGTTCCGCAAGAATTCTTTGTAATAAAGATACATCAAAGACACTGGTTTCTGACTGGGTGATTTTTTGTAATGGAGCAAAACTTTCTTCTGCCACTTTGGTCTCGTTTTCTGTTACCAGTGCGCTGTTTAGCTCGTCGTACAAACGACTAATCGTTAACTCTTTTCCTTCTGCGTTAGCTTCAGCATTTGATAGGTATACTCTTTCTTTTGCTCTGGTGAGGGCTACATAGAATAAACGCCGTTCATCATCTAGTTCATCATACTCATCGTGTTGGTGACGTGTTAGAGGTATGTCGAAATAGGTTCGCTTCTTTTTACCACCCCAAGAACCGTCGTTTAGATGAGGTATAAAGACCACTTCAAATTCCAACCCCTTAGATTTGTGTGCGGTCATTACTTCGACCGCTTTACTATTACTGTCGATGAAAGGCGCCTTTAGTCCAAGACCATGCTCCTGGTAGGTATTTAAAATCGTACTCACACCAGAGAGAGTCAATGATTCATCTTGGTTTACCAAAGCCTCAATCTCGTCGTACAGTCTTCGCAACACCCGACCGCTCTCAACTCCATCTGAGGTCATGGCAGACACCAAGAAACCACTCTCCTTAAGCACGTACGCCAAAACTCTTTGTGGACTATCGACAGCAGAACGTTCACGAGCCGCCGCTAACACCTGACCGACCTTTAGTACGGTCTCTGGTTTTTTCACTCCTGCTTCTTTAAGTTTTTCTTCACTACTTACCAGCTCTGCTAAAGACAAATCATAAGAACGAGCAGTTAACAACCTTACCAAGTCTGCACTATCGATTCCCCAATACGCGCCATGCAGGACAGTAAACAAAGCAGACTCGTTGCCTGGCTCACTTATAGCGGAAATCAGGTTACGTACCGCAATGGTGATTGGATGAGAGAGTATGTCACCATCCGCGGAGGCGTTGGCCGGCACCCCGGCAGCGCGGAGTTCTGCAGCGACTGCCTCCACCTCGCGGTTGGTGCGCACAATCACAGCAATCTCGCCCTCCGGGGTGCCGGCCTTAAGCTCCTGTTTAATTTGCTTTACTAAAGCATCGTGTTCAACCGCTCGGTGTGAGTAACCAATATGACAAACTTCCGACGCAGCCACCGCTGCCGCATTTAGTGGCACGCGTAATGAACTTAGTGGACCATCCTCTACTGCCACGAGTGAATGCGCCGTATCCAGAATAGTCTGACCAGAACGGTAGTTCTCCGTTAGTGAGATGGTCTTGGTACCATTGTAGACGTCTTCAAAGTAAAGAAAGTTTTCCAGTGAAGCTCCCTGAAAACGATAAATCGCCTGCTTCTCATCACCCACCACAAAGATGTTGGGCGAATCATGGTAAGAAGTAAGCAGCTCCAAGATGCGGTTCTGCGAACCGTTCACATCTTGATGCTCATCGGCTAAAACGTACTGGTACTTTTCTTGCAGGTCGCGCAACATGTCCTCATTACTCTCGAGCGCTTCGATGGTCTTCACAATCATGTCGTCAAAGTCGTAAAGCTTACGCTCGCGAAGCAAGGCTTCGTACTGTCGGTAAACAAATAACAGCTCACGATTCTTCTCGATGGCTTTTTCTTTCTTCGTGTACTCACCGCGCACTTTGCCTTTATGAGCACCTTTCTGATGTATCTTCTCTATACCAGCCAGTTCTTCTTCCTGTTTGGAAATAATCGCAGCGAATTTGTCAGGTGTGATGTATTCCTGCTTGAGAGTGCCGATGATGTTTATGATTTGTGATACGTAGTATGAAGGATTACCGATTGGTCGCAGCTGTTTTACTTCTCCACTTTCCAAAATAGTCTCTACGATATTTATCTTATCTATGTCAGTAGCTACTTTGCCACCAATGATAGCGCCGTAGGAATCTGGATAATCAGAAATCAGTCCGCCACAAAAACCGTGAAAGGTATAGATAGGCACCCGATAAGCCCGAGCGCCGATGTAACGACGCAGACGTTCACGCATCGCCTTGGCGCCACTTTCTGTGAAAGTAAGGGCCAAGATGCTTTCAGGAGCAGCGTCAGTTTGGAGCAATATGTTGGCAATGCGAAGGGTTAAAATCTGGGTTTTACCAGTACCTGGTCCGGCGATAACCATAACCGGGCCTTCTATGGTGTCGACGGCTTCGCGTTGGGCGGGG
>JBNKMC010000052.1:0-4915 GCA_050292865.1 Minisyncoccia bacterium
TGGTGCACAATCCCGCAGGAATCTCTGAAATGATCAGAGGTTTCATAAGGTTATAGACATGTTAAGTGCCTGTTATCGTTTTGTGATATTCGGAGGATATATCAGCCAGATTGGGGCCTAAGTGATTGAGTTGTTTTTTGAACTAGCATCACCGCTGGTACCCAGCTTGATACTAAATTCTTCTCGTCCTGTCTTTGTTAGACCATCGAAACCGATAGTAACAACAACTTTTTCACTAGGTCGCAAAACATCTTGAGTTGATGATTCGTAGTTTATCTGTGAAGGAAGCTCTGCTTCGTATGACCAGGTCTTTGAAGTCTTTGTGCCAATGTTGGACACCTCAAACTGAAGCGCACCGGTCTGATCTTTAGAAATTGAGCTGGCCTGAACAAACTGCTTATCAGTGTTCAAAATACCAACCCCAAGCAACTTGATAGATAGATCAGCGTAACCGTTAGGGTCAGAAACTGGGTATGTATACACAGGGACCTCAATAGTCTTGTAACCAGTTGGTTGCTGTCCACCTGTTGTATTAGTTTTGGTAGGTGTTTTTTCTGTTGTGTCAGTAGTTACACCAAGCACTTCTTCCGCTGGCTTTACAGTAGGAATGTCCGTATTTGTTACGGTAATCTTACGCTCACCAGACACTGTATCAGCGCCAGACTCAGGAATAAAAGTAATCACGAATGATACATCAGAGAACCTTTCCTTGTTAGAAGTAATCATTACTTCAGCGGAATTAACCTTACCAAGAGTAAGCACCTCGTTACAGCTAGGACTATAAACATTACCTGCCATACGAACATCTACTGACACTTCGCTTACACAATCATATGACAGTGAGTATGTGCCTTTGATGTTTTCCTCAGTCCAGTTGAGATTTACCACCTCACCTGATTCAATGCTGGTTTTGTCGCCAGAAACGACAATTTCCTTTGCTTCAGGGTAGTTATAAACACTATCAGCCAATGAAGCTAGTGAACTAAAGGCAGAAGGAATAACCTTTACAACCGCAACAGCCAACCAAGCAAAAAACAAGATAGCTGCCACAAAACCAATGATTGCCATTGTTTTTGTAATTGAGTCCTTTTTTTCTTCAAAAACGTTATTCATATTATTTTTTATAATGAGTACCTATAATTTAGTTGTACAAACACTAGCCGTAAACACTGCGAGTTCCGCTACAGCACCATAAATTGACGGGGCAGGGAAGCGCAAATAAGCTAAGAGCGAATTCCAAATTGGAATTAAGTACTTGTATATAATATCACATTATAGTAGATTAGTCAATACAAGAGAGAAAAATCTGATCCGTTGGCGATTTCTGTATTCGCAATGTGTTGACTATTTGTCAATCCCATGATAAAAATGTAGAAATTGGCTATGAGAAGTACAGGATTTCTCTAACCACAGGAAAATATGATTTCATTTAAACCAAAAAATATAACAAAGAAACTACTGTCCGAGCTACCTGACCGAGCTCGTGATGTTTTAATCAAACGTTACGGATTGGATAAGGACGGAGAGATCCACACCCTAGAATCAATCGGCCAAACTTATGGCATTACTCGTGAACGAGTTCGTCAGATTGAGAACTACGGCATCAACAGTATCCAGAAGTCTGAATCTTACAAAGAGTTCGAAAGTGCCTTTGCAGAACTGCAAGACAACATCGACTCACTTGGTGGCGGCTTGATTGCCGAGCAGACACTACTAGATGAACTATCTAACGACCAGTCTACTAAGAATCATATTTACTTCCTGTTGGTTATCGGCACTCCATTTTATCGCAGCAAAGAAAACAACGGTTACCATCATCGTTGGTACACAGAGCACAAAATCGTCAACACGGTTGAAGCAGCTCTAAAAAACGTATACGCATCTCTAAATCGCGAAGACCTTATTTCTGAAGAAGAAATGCTAGAAAGATTCCGCAATGAATTGTCAGAACTAACAGATCAACACGATGAAACCATCCTTAAGCGTTGGTTGGAAATTTCTAAAGAGGTTGCTCCAAACCCATTAGGAGAATGGGGTCATGCTGCTTCACCAAACGTACGTGTTAAAGGTATTCGTGACTATGCTTACCTAGTTGTAAAGCGTCACGGTTCACCAATGCACTTCCGTGAGGTTGCAGAATCTATCGAAGCTCTATTCGACCGTAAGGCTCACACTGCCACTACTCACAACGAGCTTATTAAAGACGAACGCTTCGTACTAGTAGGCCGCGGTCTCTACGCTCTAACAGAATGGGGTTACTCAGCTGGAGTGGTCAAGGATGTCCTACGCGACATACTCGAAAAACACGGACCACTTTCACGCGAAGAAATAATCGACAAGGTACGCAAGGAACGCTACGTGAAAGACAACACCATCGTAGTAAACCTACAAGACCCAAACTTGTTCAAACGAACATCAAACGGCACCTACATGATAGTTGAATAACTTATCCAAAGGCCGGGCAAATGACTACGTCATTTGCCCGGTCTTTGTTGTACAATATACAGACATGGAATTGGAAGTTAAAAAGATTCCCTTAGTGGGAAAATTCTTTGCCACCCTAGAAGGAGAAAGTATCGACTACGGTATGTTTCTTTTCTTTGCTGGAGTGATATTTATTTTCTTTGTTTTGGGAGCTCTCGGTGTTAGCAAAGTTGGTGTGTTTAGCATGCTGTTTTATACTTCACCGATTTGGCTACCTTATTTGATTTTCAAAGTCTTGGCCGAAAAATGGACCCAAATGGTCGGCGCAAAATTCGCCGAAGCCAACGGGCGAGTAATTCTAGAAATGATTCTTCCACCTGAGGTTAAGAAATCTCCGGAGGCAATGGAATATTTCTTCACTCAAATCCACTCAGCGCCAAGCGCCGACAACTTCTGGCAAGCTTATATCGATGGTAAAAGGCCATTACCGTACACCTTTGAAATTGTCTCACGCGGTGGTGACATGCACTTCTATATAACAGTTCCACCAAAGTTTGCGCCAGCTATCAAGACCAACCTGTATGCTCAGTACCCGGGTATTGAAGTACGTGATGTAGACCTAGACTACACCGCTGAAGTACCAAGCGACCTCAAGGGTTGGGGGTTCATGAGCTTCCATCTCCAAAAGAAAAAAGACGATGTTATTCCAATCCTGACCTACAAGGATTTCAAGATGGATCAACTACCTAAGGAAGAAGAGAAACTGGATCCAATAACACCGATGCTCGAAGTAATGGCTTCAGCCAAACCTGGTCACCAAATCTGGGTGCAGTTTATATGTATTGCTCATAAAGAAAAGACATTTAAGACTGGTTCGCTTAAAGCCGAGCCTGAGTGGACAAAAGCTGCTGAGAAGAAAGTCCATGAAATAATGCAACGCGACCCCAAGACAAAAGCCGGCGCCGCCGAACTCGAAGGTTCACCACGCCTAACCATGGGCGAAAGAGACTTAGTGGACGCCATCGAGCGCAATGCCAGCAAATACGCCTACGAAACTGCTATTCGTTATTGTTATCTAACCAATAATGAGAAGGATTTCGATGCTGGAATTATCCCTCGTATGAACCGCACCTTTGCCCAAACAGAAGCCAAAGGTCGCAACGGTATCGGTATTCGTTGGCGCACAGACTTCAACTACCACTGGTTCTCTGACCCCTTTGGCAAGGTGATACCTGGACTAAAAAAGGCCGAATTAAGCGAGTACAAAAAACGCAAACTCTTCGCAAAAAGTTCTGCTATGAGCTTTAAGGTTTTCTCAGCCGAAGAACTGGCTACTATCTTCCATCCACCAGGCCTAGTAGCTCTGACACCAACTCTTAGTCGCGTTGAATCAACCAAGAGTCAAGCTCCAAGCAATCTACCAGTCGCCCCCAATTAGCATCTATGACAGAACAAACCTCAGAACAAACTACCCAAACAACCGACAAAAAAAAGAGTTACCTAAAGTTAGCCTTTGTTACATTACTAACTGGCATACTACTGTTTGCTTTCTTTTATCAATACGAAACCGGACCTGCTCTTAAAGAACAGCAATCCTTCGTGGTAGAAAAAGGCATGACCGTACGGTCTATTGCCGAGAAAGCCAAAAGGGAACATTTAGTACGTTCAGAGTTGATACTTTACTCACTGTTAACCATCTCGCATGACCCAACCAAGATTCAAGCCGGCAACTACATTTTTAATCCTTCTGATGATGTCTTTTCAGTTGCCACAAAACTATCAACCAGCGCACTGGAGCAAGACCTAACCAGACTGACACTACCAGAAGGGATAACCCGCAAAGAAATGGCAGACATTGCCAGCGAAGTGCTGCCAATACTAAACCGCGATGAATACATTACTGGAACGGCTAATCTGGAGGGATTTTTATTTCCTGACACTTACTTCGTACCTGATACTTTTACTGCGACTGATCTGATAAAACTACAACTCAAAACCTACCAGGACAAAACCGCTGATCTAAAACAACAAATATCAAATTATTCTTTGTCTGAATATGAGATTCTAACTTTGGCTTCAATCGTCGAGCACGAAGCTAACGACGAAACCAGTATGAAAATGGTAGCTGGTATTTTACTCAACCGCCTAGATATCGGTATGGCTTTGCAAGCCGACGCAACGGTAGAGTACGTACTCGATTCATCGATTGGTGAGTTAACAGCCGGCGAGTTTGCTAAAAAATTACGTGAGTTGGATTCTCCTTACAACACCTATAAACACACTGGATTAACCCCAACACCAATCGGCAACCCAGGACTTATGTCTATCAAGGCGGTATTAAGTCCGATAAAGTCAGACTACTTTTATTATCTGACAGACAAAGCAGGGGATTTCTACTACGCTAAGACGCTAGATGGACATAATCAAAACATTCAGAAGTATCTAAGGTAACGCATATACGCCCGCATATGCGGGCGTATATGCGTTATGG
>JBNKMC010000053.1:0-4895 GCA_050292865.1 Minisyncoccia bacterium
ACTTGCTTCGGCAAGTACGAATGTCGGACTTCGGTGGCCAAGACATCGGCTGGTTCAGCAGTTTCTTCTCACCACTCCACCTCTCCCCAATTATCGACTCGTAAGTGCCTCCCCCACCTCCAACTTGCCCGGCTCTAACAAAGCAGCTTTGGTGTAAATATTTGAAGGTGCCCAAATCATCCAGTCCATTACCCCTGCGTCATAACTAGCTTGTATCTCTGCCCGTACATCGGCAGCATCATAATCGCCGCCATAATCAAAGTCCTGAATCCAAGTACGCAACTTATGGGCCGAATAAACAGGCTTCTCGTACAGACCCGTCCACTCTACTGTACCGCTGGCATTGGTGGTATTGAGCGGCGTATGCAAGAAACCATTCACCACTGTGGTAGTAGCCAACATACGCTCCACACCACTGGCCATGGCATAGTTCACTACCTTATAAGGATAGTCGTTCGGATTACCAAGCCCAAGGAAAGACTTTGGATAGTGTGATGGATAAACCATCGGCGCCACGAAGTCAAAGTACGAAGCTGTCCGTTCTATCACCTGTCCTATGGAGAGATCGTCAGTATTGGTAGTAACCATGCCGAACAAGTCCGCACTAGCCCATGGTGTACTGCTAGCTCGGCCAGTATTCACATGCTTATACTTAGCAAACAAAGATTCATCATCCAGTTTCTCGTTTAGATACTTAAAAAAGCCTTCTAGGTTTGCTTGCTTATCTGTTCCGTATTGTCCGGCTATACTCTTAGGAAAAACAATATCCTTCATCTGACCATCTGATGGGTAACGCACGTAGTCGTAGTTTATTTCATCAAACCCGATGTTGTATACATCTTTAGATAAATCTACGATATGGTCCCAGTATTCGACGGCACCAACATCAATGAACGACAGACCTTTGTTATCCTTCCAAACCGTGCCATCGTGTTTCTGTACGGCAAGCTCCGGATGAAGTGGTGCGTAGAATGGGTCCTGGAAGACAGTCACGCGCGCAATGGTAAATATGCCATTGTCATGCAACATAGCAACCAAATCTTTCATGTCTCTGGTACCGCAGCGTGCATTCTCCCAAGCTGGTTGCCAAGCGGGACTTTCTGGTGGAAATGAGATGGTGCCAGAGTAGTCCTTGATATCGATAATCACACTGTTTATCTCGGTGGTGTTCATCAGGTCAATTAGCTTTTGTCGGAAAGACGGTGTGCCGGCCACACAAGAAGTCATATATATTGCCTTAACCTGGACCGGTAGCGGTACATGGGAAATCACTTCCCTATTATCAGGGATAGATTCTTCTGTTGCAGCTTTTTTTACCTCATCTTTAGCAACTACTGTAGTAGCTGGAGAATTGACATCGTAAGACACTGTAGCCAACTGCGGGGCCGCAAATGCCAAAGCTGCCCCAACACCCACCACTGCCACTCCAGCTACCGTGTAACGAATCATAGTTCCATTTGAGTCTGATGCTCTGAAATTGCTTGCTCGACCGGAACGCTTTCGACAAATGACTCTGTCATGTATTCGCCTTTTTCATTTTCTATACTACGTAGATAGGCAGCACGACGTAGGCTGTAACCAACAAAAAGCAATACCAAACCTGATACAAGATATATGTATTCTTTCCAGTCGCTGGGAATGCCGAGTTTGGCGGTTATTAGTACCAATAAACCGCAGATAAAAACTAGTGATTCTTTTGTCATTACCCTAAGTATAAAGGGAAAAGCAAAAAGCTCAAAATAAAGTAGGGCTATTTTATTTAATACTGGATTGCTTCGTCGTAAACAAAGGCGGCAGATTGCTTCGCAATCTGCCGCCTTTGTTTTCTCCTCGCAATGACAATTACTCCCTGGTAACAATAATTACGAATTCTCCTTTCTGGCGCACTGGCTCATTAGTCAAAGTTTCCAATATCTCACTTGGTACACCGACAATCATCTCTTCGTGCATTTTGGTAAGCTCCCGGCCAAGATAAATCTTAAATTTAGTATCGCTGTTAACAGCGATGTTTTGCAGTGCCTCCAAAGTCTTCATAATGCGATGAGTCGACTCAAAGAAAACTACTGGATGGTCATACTCAAGCAATTCTGAGAAAAATGTCTGTCGACCTTTTTTCTGCGGTGCAAAACCCAAGAAAGAAAACTGATTACCCGGTATACCCGCTATCGAGAAAGCTGCAGTTACGGCCGACGGACCAGGGATGACTTCGACAGTCGCGCCCGCTTCGCGGGCGCGACTTATAAGCAACACCCCAGGGTCACTCACCCCCGGTGTCCCTGCATCACTCACCATTGCCACGCGCTTCCCTTCCGTCAGGTCTGCCAAGATTTCATCATGTACCCGCTCACTAGCATGGGCATCGTAGCGCTTCAGCCTTGCATCAATATCGTAGTGTGCAAGCAACTTCCCCGTAACCCGTGTATCCTCACACAGCACATAGTCAGCTTCCTTAAGCACACGCAAAGCCCGAAGAGTAATGTCCTCGAGATTTCCAATCGGCGTCGCCACCACACTTAATTTACCTTGTGTTTCTCCTTCCATATACACACAAAACTACCACTCTATTAGATAAAAGAAAAGCGCCGATTAAACTGATGCTTTAGTCAACTCTTCAGCCACCTTGGTCACACTACCAGCGCCAACACAAAGCACCACGTCGTCGGCTGAGACAGACTCTTTTATTTCCAAAGCAGCTGCCTCAAGAGTTTCAAAATGTTGTGCGTCTTTACCCTGCTCTTGCAAAGCTTCAACCATCTGCGCACTGGAAACACCACTTTCGTTTTCTTCACGTGCAGCATAAATAGGCAGTAGTAGTATTCTGTCGGCCAAAGCTAAGGCCTTAACAAAATCATCAAATAAAGTATAAGCTCGACTAAAAGTATGCGGTTGGAAAACTGCAATGAGATTTTTGTCTGGGAACTTTTCCTTCACAGCACCAATCACCGACCTCACTTCGGTTGGGTGGTGAGCGTAGTCATCGTAGACTGGCGCGTTATGAATATCCCCTTTATATTCAAAGCGACGCTTGGTACCGACGAAGTTTTCGAGAGCTGATGTAATTACTTCGTCTTCAATACCGAGCCAGGCCGCCGCCGCCTTGGCGGCGGCGGCATTAAGCCGATTGTACAAACCAGGCTGCCGCAAAGCCAACTGCAAATCTATATCTTTTCGGTAATCAACCACCTCACATGCTAGACCGTCCAGCACTGGAGCAATATTCTCGCTAGCTACATCTGTTACCACCAACCCGTCTTCAGGCACCTTCATAGCCAGTTCGCGAAAGGCACTCTGCACATCTGCCAAGTCTTTGTAGTAGTCGACATGCTCTAGTTCGAGATTGGTAATCACCAAAACATCTGGCTTGAGGTATAAAAAGTCACGCTTATACTCGCAAGCTTCTACCACAAAGTACTTACTCTTCCCTGCTCGGTAGTTGCTGCCAGTCTTGGTGCGCAGCGAACCAACGATGGCCGAAGGGTCAAAGCCCGCTTCTTCCAATATATCTATCAGCATGGCAGTTGTGGTGGTCTTGCCATGAGTACCAGACACAGCAATTACATAATACTCGTTAGCCACCTCTCCCAATGCTTCGAAGTAGTTGATAGTGCGAACACCAGCCTCACGTGCTGCCACCAACTCTGGATGGTCATGAGGCATCGCTTCGGTATACACCACCAAATCAATACCTGTGCTGCAACCTTCCTCATCCGAGGGGTTAAACCCCTCGGATGAGGAATTTTCAATTTGGGGGCCAAGACCCCAAGCGGTGATATTTTCTGCTGTCTGTTCGTATGAAATAGCAGCACCCTCCGCTTCCAACTTCTTGGTATTTTCACTCTCCACAACATCAGAGCCGGACACGTCTGCTCCCTCATGCAAATACAACCGCGCTAATGCGGACATACCGATTCCCCCGACTCCGATGAAATGAATGTGTTTTTTAGTTGACATATATACTCGCTCGCCATATTATCACAAGTAAATAACAGCCACCAGGAGGTAAAAAATGAGTTTTGTTTCCAGTTGCCGGTACGACCGGTTTGAGACAGCCCTCTTTGGCGGGCTCAGTTCTTCTCCTTTCGACGAAGCCAGAGAATGGCTACGGGAAAGGAATTTTGCTCTTACTTACATGGTATTTCCGCCCAGTGATAAGGACGGTCGTGGTTTCCAAACTGTGAGGCAGTACAGTGACGATATTGCTGTGCATGCCGAAGGCATGATTGTACCCAAGGGTGCGGCTGTCGGTATCCAGTCGGGTGATTGCTCGATTGTTACCGCCTATAATCCAGTGCCGGATACGTTGGCCATAACCCATGCTGGCCGACCAGCCCTGACACCGTACGACAATATCTGTGGGTACAACGTCGTGTCCGCGCTACTTAATGCTGTAGCGCCGGGTGGTGCCAACTGTGCCGAGGTGCGGATATACATCACCGCAGCCATCTGTGGTAAGTGCTTCCAGCATGAAAAACCAGACGCGCAAAAACTAATTGCGCCGTTTCGGGATAAGTTCCCGAGCGCAATTGTTGGCGGACACGGCCTCGACCTGGTCGAAGTCATCCGCCAAGGCTGCATCCGCCGCGGCGTACCAGCAGAAAACATCCACCATGACGGACTCTGCACTAAGGAACACCCTTCCTTGGCCAGCTACTGCAATGGCGATAATGAACGCAACCTGACGGTTGTCGTTCACTACTGAGGTCCTTCAAGGAAAATACATACGGCGCCCACATTGTGGGCGCCGTTTTTATTCACCAAAAACCTAAATGTTTGTTTGTGTATACCTTTCCGTCATTGCGAGCGAAGCGTGAGAAAGTTTGGGAAACTTTCGCAAGAGGTTAACTGTTATTTTGACGTCAGGAAAAATAACGATAACCTGAACAGCCCCTGTAAGG
>JBNKMC010000054.1:0-4857 GCA_050292865.1 Minisyncoccia bacterium
TTTCTTTTCGTTAACTCAAGAAATACCTGTCAACCTTTTCGAATCCTACGAAACAGTCTCCCAGACTGTTTCTGTTCTCTCCGCTTAAGAAAAATACACCTGACGGTGGTTTTTCTACAAGCGGAGAGAACAGGATTCGAACCTGCGAAGGGTGTAAACCCTTACACGCTTTCCAAGCGTGCGCCTTCAACCGCTCAGCCATCTCTCCAATATTTTGTGGCATTATAATAACTTATATCGCAATTTTGTTAAAGAAATTGTTATAATCATATCTATGAAAAGACAACAACTTTTTGTACTCATTTTTACTTTTATCGTCGGATTGTTTGCCGGCTTTTATGTGTATGTGACAGGCTTTGCGCCGGAGCACCAGAATGTGGTGCCGCGTGATGAGAAAGTTCTCGGCAACGATTTCGCCATTAGAGCAGAGCAGATTGGTGGCTGTGCTAGGATGGAAGGTAGTGTTTGTCCGTCTTTTGAGCTGTTGTCCAATCGCTCATACAAGTACATAAAAGCTCACAACCTACACGAAGAGACTCCAGACCCACTTACCGGCTACTTGCCGCGAGCAGAGTTTGAAAGCGTGCGTCGCATGATAGAAAATGACAACCTACTTGAGTTCCAAAAACCAGGTTCGTACTGTGGAGCCGCATCTGATGGTATTGATTACAAGTACGATGTGATTGTCGATGGTATTTCTTATGAGCTCAACTCCTGTGGCACGCAGTTCTATGGTACTGCTTTGTACAAAGAGATGTTAAAACTTTGGGAAGAAATGGCGATTGCTAATACTGAGGCAGAGCTGCCTTTCAACTTGCGGGCGGCTGTGATAAGTGTCTTTTCTATTTTACCCAAAGTGCAGACAGTTGAGTCTAACTAATCATGGATAATAATTGGTATGTGTATATGTTGCGGTGCAATGACGGCAGTCTTTATACCGGCATAACTACCGATCCAAAAAGGCGTTTGGCGGAGCATAATGGGGAAGTGGCAGGGAAGGACAAAGGTGCCAAGTACACTAGAGTGCGAAGAACGGTGGAGATGGTTTATAAGAAGAAGTGTAAGGACCGGTCTGGTGCGGCCTCCGCAGAGGCCGCACTAAAGAAATATCCAAAGGAGGAGAAGGAGAAATTGGTAAAGGAAAAATAAATACCCATTTAAATTGCAATTTAAATGGGTATTTATTTGTTGCGACCTGGTTTTTCTATTTGGGCATTATTTGATACCTAGAGTATGCAGCAATTCATTCAATTCACCACCGGTAATCTTGCGGAATTGGTTTGGCTTCAGAGTACCTAGTTCAATGTTGGCAATCTGTACGCGCTTGAGTGATTGTACTTGGAAGCCGAGAGCAGCACACATACGACGGATCTGATGCTTCTTGCCTTCGGTAAGGGTAAGAAGCAGGCGTTTGCCTGATTTCTGTTCTGTTTTGGCAGGCTTGGTCAAATAACCTTCGATGTTTACTCCTTCAGCTAAGTGCTTGAGAAGGAAGTTGTTAACCGGCTTATCTACCTCTACCTCATAGGTCTTTTCAATGCTGTTTTCAGAATCTAGCAGGGGAGCGGTTATACGACCATCGTCGGTAAGGATAATTAGACCCTCGGAGTCCTTATCCAGTCGTCCAATCGGATAAATGCCTGTTAGTTGATAGTCTTTTTCTAGTCGGGTAACAATATCAATCTCTCCAGCAGCTGGTGAGTGGGTGATGATTCCACGACCTTTGTAATAAGCAAGATACTTCTTGTCGGCTAGTTTACCTTTGACAGTCACTTCGTCTTTTTCGGTTACTTTCTGTCCCATTACGGCCGGTTTGCCATTAACTAAAACCTTGCCCTTTTCAATAAGGGCGTCTGCTTCGCGGCGAGAACATAGTCCCAAATCCGCCATTCGTTTGTTAATTCGTACCTCGTTCATATAAATAGTTTGAAATAGGCTGCTATTGTGCTAATATTTCGGCATTATGTCAAGCGAACAGGTATACGACGTCATTGTAATCGGTGGCGGGCCAGCCGGAATGATGGCGGCCGGTACAGCAGCTAAGCGCGGAAAGCGCGTTGTTTTGGTAGAGAAGAACAAGGATTTAGGTAAGAAACTTTCTATTACCGGTGGTGGTCGCTGTAATATTCTCAATGCCGAAAAGGACACCAGAAAACTGCTTGATAACTACGGTGACTCGGCGAAGTTTTTGTATTCTCCTTTTGCTCAGTTTGGTATGCAAGACACTTGGGACTTTTTTGAAGAAGGTGGTTTGCCTCTTACAATCGAGGCACGCAAGCGAACTTTCCCTGAAAGTCAGAAGGCTGAGGATGTGACTTATTTCATGCGACGCTTTTGTACTGACAACAACGTTGAACTTCGTTTGAAGACACGTGTCGACGGTTTGATTGTGGAAGATGGACAACTGGTTGGTCTTAAAACCAATCATGGCGACATGCGTGCAAAGAAATTCATCCTCTCTACTGGTGGTTCGTCACACTCAGAAACTGGCTCAACGGGCGAGGGTGTTAATTGGTTAAAACAATTTGGTCACACTGTGCATACACCCAATCCAAACATTGTGCCGTTAACGGTAGAGGATCAGTGGGTTAAAGATTTGTCTGGTACTACACTATCTTTCATGAAAATAACTTTTGGTAGTAACTTGAGCAAAGAGCAGGGACGTTTTGCAAAGACTGGCAAGGTCTTGTTCACACACTTTGGCCTGTCTGGACCACTGATTCTTAATTCTGCTTATGAGGTTAAGAAACTCCTTAATGGCGGCTCGGTAGAGGCGGAGATTGATTTATATCCTGACACAGAAGTTGGTACCATTCGTGAAAAGATTCTTAAAGTCTTTGAACAGAATAAAAACAAGACTCTCAAGAATGTCCTCAAAGAATTTGTCCCACACGGTATGAGTGAGGCGGTGGCAGCACAGCTGGAGGGAGAGTTGTTGGAGGAGAAGGTGCACAGCGTGTCGCGCGAAGCGCGACACGCCATTGCCGACCGCCTCAAGGCCATGCCACTTACTATCACTGGCACCATGGGTATGGACTGGGCAGTTATTTCCGATGGGGGAGTAGACTTGCGTGAAGTGGATACCAAGACCATGCAGTCAAAGAAGGTAGAGAATTTGTACTTGGTTGGTGACGTGTTAAACGTCAATCGTCCGAGTGGGGGATTTTCTTTGCAACTATGCTGGACTACTGGCTATGTAGCTGGTCAGAACGTATAAATTGACCAACTTCTTTGTCGCTACGTGTTTTTATTCAGTCACCGTATAAAAATACGTCTTCTTCATAAAAACACTAGGCTCCTCGAATTTTATTCAATTTATACATTCAGATATTCGTAATTTACAAATGAGCGCCAGACTGCGTCAACTGCACCACTCGCTTCTTCACCGTATAACACATACGACTCAGTCGCTCGTGGTTTGTTTCCTTGTCTAGCATCTCATTTAAACGCTTTGGTACCCAGAACGTATAAATTGACAAACTTTTTTGTCGCTACGTGTTTTTATTCAGTCACCGTATTTTGTAGGTATTCTAGGTTCTAAAGTAAGAGACCAGGTCTCCAACTTAGGCCTTGGCCTAAGTTGGAGACCTGGTCTCTTACTTAGTGCTATACTAAATATCGCAGGATTTATCATAAGGTATTGAAATAATACATAAAATGTGTTATAATATTAACAATGAAAAAACACTTGAAGGACTACTTCATTCCTCACGAAGGAAATGATTACAAACCCCACAGCTTACAGAAAGCGGCCTTTGTTGGTCTCTCTGCGATGGTGATTTTGTCTTTTGCTGTTACTAATGTTCAGTCGCTACTTTGGATTGGTTCTGACTGGTTGGTTTCAACCGTTTTGCCGGCTGTGATTGTGGATTTGACCAATCAGGAGCGCGACACTGCTGCTCTTGGTGAACTAACTCGCAACTCTGTCTTGGACGCGGCAGCTACTCTAAAAGCGCAAGACATGGCTAAGAACGAATACTTCGCTCACTTTAGTCCGACTAATGTATCTCCTTGGTATTGGTTCTCACAGGTAAACTACAACTTTATTCATGCAGGTGAAAACCTGGCTATCCACTTTACCGACTCCGCCGATGTGGTGGGAGCCTGGATGGACTCTCCGACTCACCGTGCCAATATTATGAACGGCAACTACACAGAAATCGGTGTTGGTACTGCTGAGGGAACCTTTGAAGGTTATAAGACTGTTTATGTTGTGCAGTTGTTTGGAACTCCGGTTTCTGCTGCTGCAGCCAGCAAATCGGCAACTGTTGCTACAGTTCCCGCTACTGCAGAACCGGTAACTGTGGTTGATAAGGCTCCAGTACAGGTTGCTTCTGCGGTTGACACTGCTGTGTTGTCTGAGAATGTAAATATTTCAGAACAAGTGAACAATGTCCCACCAGAACCAAAAACTGCAACAATAACCGAGATTAAGGAACTACCGGACACTGCAGATGTGGTTGCAAGTGATACTAATACAACTGTCGTGGCGGATGTGCAGATTGATAAGAACGGAGAGAAGACACTTTACTCTGACCACATGTCTACTTCAACTGGTGTGGCATCTATCGACCCGACAGATGTATCCCAAGTACATGCCGGCAGTACAAATTTCTTAACTCGCCTGGCCACTCAACCGCATAAGGTGCTGCAGATTCTGTACAGTATGATTGCTTTGTTTGTTATCGGTTCTCTACTATTGTCTATCTTGGTAGAAATCAGACGCCAAAATCCAATCCAACTCGCTTACAGCATGGCTTTGTTCCTGCTCATGTTTGGTCTCTATCAAGCACATGTACTCATGAGTAGTGGTGTGTTGATTGTTTAAACGTTTGGTGTGGAGAAAGAAAAGCGGGG
>JBNKMC010000055.1:0-4581 GCA_050292865.1 Minisyncoccia bacterium
ATCCTTCTCTTTAACTTTATGATTTATGGTTTATAACTTATGATTTACTGTAATGAGTTACGTTTTATTTGATATCGGAGGTACAAAGACAAGGGTGACGGTAAGTGAAGACCTGCGCACTTTTGGTGAGGTTGTTAAATTTAATACTCCAGCCAAGTTTGAGAAAGGGATCGAAGAGATAGAAAAAGCCATCAAGAGTCTAACCAAAGACGAAATTCGCGGTATGGCTGGCGGCATTCGTGGTCTTTTAAATGACGACAAAACAGAAATGATTCACGACGAGAAGCTCTCTGGTTGGCAGGAACAACCCTTGGTAGAAACCCTAGAAAAGAAATTTAAAACCAAAGTTCACCTAGAAAACGACGCTGCAGTGGCTGGTCTTGGCGAAGCTGTTTTTGGCGCTGGTGAAGGGCATGAGATTGTGGTCTATCACACAGTAAGCACTGGTGTAGGTGGGGTAAAGATTGAGAACGGCCAGATAGATTCTTACGCCGAAGGTTTCGAACCAGGGCACCAGATTCTCGATATCGACCATACTATCCTTGGTGAGGATGTGGAGCCAACTTTGGAGAACTTAGTTTCAGGAACAGCAGTAGAAGAAAGAACTGGTGTTAAGCCATACGAGATTGATCAAAGCGATGCTATTTGGGATCAGTTGGCTTATTATCTGGCACATGGCCTGCGTAATACCATTTTGTATTGGTCGCCAGACATTATTGTCCTCGGAGGCTCTATGATAGTTGGTGATCCACGAATTTTGCTCGACGATATCATCAAGCACACCAATGATGTGCTGGGCGACACCGCACCATGTCCTCTCATTGTGGACGCAAAGCTTGGTGATGAGGCAGGGCTCTACGGCGCTATGACACTGTTGGATAAAAACACCTAAAGCTGGATTCCCGTTTTCACGGGAATGACAACGAGAGTTGTTTCAAATATTGCACGCCTTCCGTCATCCCTATGTAGGTAGGAATCTAGGTCTATTGTAATGTGCTTGGTAACCTTCCCATCTACGCCTAAGGTGTTTAGTGGTATAATTGGGTTAATTACAGGTTTTAATATTTTTTTGCTTATGTGGTGGATACTGATAGGTGCTGTGGTGATACTTCTCTCTTTTTTGCGAGAGGTAAAGCAGTACGAAAGGGGAGTGGTTCTTACCATGGGTCGCTTTACTGGTATGCGTGGACCGGGGTGGAGTATTGTTGTGCCGGTTTTTCAGCGGATGATGAAGGTTGACCTTCGTGTTAAAGCGGTAGACGTGCCTGATCAGAAGGTTATTACCAAAGACAACATCTCGGCCAGTATCAATGCCGTTATTTATTACAAGGTCTCTGATGCAGCCAAAGCTGTACTCGAGGTGGAAGACTTTTTCTTCGCGGTTTCTCAGCTGGCGCAGACTACCATGCGCAATGTTATTGGTAGTGCCGAGCTCGATGAAATTCTGGCTGAACGTGAGAAGCTTTCACAAAAAATACAGCAAATAATCGATGCTGAAACAGACAAGTGGGGGATTAAGGTGGAAAATGTGGAGCTCAAGGACTTCTTCTTGCCAGAAGATATGGAACGCACTATTGCGAAGCAAGCTGAGGCGGAGCGTGAGCGCCGGGCAGTAATTATCAAGGCAGAGGGTGAAGTAGCAGCAGCCGAAAATATGTCTACGGCCGCTAGAATGTTGTCGTCTGCTCCTGGTGCGCTTCACTTGCGCACACTACAAAGCCTTAATGATTTGTCCTCAGATCAGTCAAACACTGTGGTTTTTGCGGTTCCGTTAGAGGTTTTGCGAGCAGTGGAATCGGTAAAGGAATGGTTAGATGTGAGTACCGACAACATAGCAGACAAACAATAAAACGTCAGGATGTCAAAAGCTGTTGGCACCAAAAAATGGCCTATGTAGGCCATTTTTTGGTGTCAAAGTAGGTAAAATACATTGACAAATACCATAAATATGGTATTATGATAAAAATCGTTAAATCGTGGTATGATTTTGCGGTTGTCAGCGGAGGAGTTGCAAATCATTTTGCGTATATATTCCTCTCCGGACAGATATTTGTATGGCATTCGCCATACAAACCGTGTTCGCTCGGTCATACAATCTTTAACAAGATTGATATCACTAGGAGACAAAGAAATGAAAATAAATTTAATTTCTTTGTCTCCTCAGTGATATACAAGCCTGAAGGCTTGTGCGACTCTCGCTCACACGGATTGTTAGATAAGACCCTTGGCTTATTATATCCACTGTAATTGCGGCCGCAATGGCCTTTACAGGGTACGGTGCGGTAGAAACTACCGACACCGCTTACGGTCAGATCGTTACTGACGCGACCGTACGTAGCGAGGAAGTTGTTAATACTGAAGACATCGTTCGTCAGTATTTTGCAGACATTCCCGTTATGATCCAGGTTGCCCGATGTGAGTCACAATTTCGACACACACTGGCTGACGGAACAGTTCTTCGTGGACGAGTTGATAGTCGAGACGTTGGAGTGATGCAGATTAACACCTATTATCATGGTGATACTGCAGATGCTCTAGGACTCGATCTCTTGAATATCTACGATAACATGGCTTATGCTCGCGACCTCTATGAGCGTCAGGGTACACAGCCGTGGAGTGCCTCAGCACCGTGTTGGAGTCGAACGCTTGCGTCACTCTAACATTTTCCGTGAAATCCTACCTTCTTTGAAGGGAAAGCAGAAGATAAAATAAGAAAACCCGGCGCCGTAGGTGCCGGGTTTTCTTATTTTATTTTCTCAGGTTTGGTAACATAAATATCAAACCACCGATGATAGCTAAGTTTTTCATGAGCATAATTTGACCGGTTGGATCATCTCCCCAGACACCAGGACGGTGGAAGATTATTGTAATGATGAGTGTGTATGCAATGAGTGTGATGGCAGCAAAGCGTGATTTGTATCCCGAGACCAGCGCCGCACCGGCTACGGTCGTGATAATACCACCTAGTATAGCAAAAGTGGTTGGGAAGGGGATCTTTAGAGCTTCAATGTATCCGGCCACATAGACAATGTCCATTAGTTTTTGAATACCAATGGTGAGGAAGAATACTCCAACTAGAATACGTCCTATGGCAGTTAAGTAGCGTCTGTATTCTCGAGTTAGAGCCACTACTTTTAAATACAAATCTTTTTTTGGTTTTCTCATATTATGTCTTTATATTATATACTGTTGGTATGAAAGATAATGCCAATAAATCACATAAGTTTTGGTTGATGAAAAGCGAGCCGAGTTGTTATTCTATAGACGACTTAAAGAAGGATAAAATAGAAAAATGGGACGGTGTGCGCAACTATCAAGTGCGAAATATGATGCGCGATGATATGAAAGTGGGGGATAGAGCACTCTTTTACCACTCCAATGCTGGAACTATGACTGGAGTAGTGGGGGAGATGGAGGTGGTAAGGGAGGCGTACCCAGATCCAACTCAGTTTGATCCAAAGAGTGAACATCCGGATCCGAAGAGTACTCCAGATAATCCGCGCTGGTTATGTGTTGACGTTAAATATGTATCGTCTTTTCCCAAGGTTGTTTCTTTGTTAGAAATGAAATTAGATCCAAAATTTCAAGATATGCCAGTGTTGCGTCGTGGCAACCGCTTGTCTGTCATGCCGATTAGTAAAAAGCACTACGAACACGTGTTAAAATTAGCAAAAAGTTAGAGTAAAGAAATATGGAATTAATCACAGTGGTGTTACAGAGCATGTCTGTTAGAGGAGCTAATCATAAAGAGGGTTTTGTGCAGTTGTTTATTTCTAAACGCCTTATTCAAGGGTTGGCTGCGGCCATGTTGGCGCTCTTTATGCCGATTTATATTTACCAAACAGCCGGTGAAAGGTTTTGGGTTGTTGGTTTGTTTTACGCGATAATAAGCTTGCTTTATGCTGGTTTGCTGGTTCCTTGTATGAAGTTGACCAACAAGATGGGTTTTAGTCGAGCTCTTGCTCTTAGTGCTGTATTTGCAGTTGGGCAATATGTGACACTGTACTACATGAATGTTGGTAACGTCTGGTCGTCGCTTGCGGTACTGGTCATAACTGTGACTGGCTATCGTATCTTCCACTGGGTTCCTTATCATGTCGACTTTACCACTTTTACAAGTGGCGCTAGTCGTGGACGAGATGTTTCAATAATGTATGCAACTATTGCTTTTATGGGTGTAGTAGGTCCGCTTTTGGCTGCGTTTATAATCAAAAACAGCGGTTACAGTTTGTTATTTATTGTATGTATGGTTTTGCTATCTTTGTCGGCTGTTTCTTACCTCTTAGTGCCGGCTGTTGAAGAGAAATTTACTTGGGGTTTTAAAGAAACTTACGTTAATTTATTTTCTCCAGAATACAGAAACATTGTGGTGGGGGAGGTGGCTAATGGTGCCGAACTGGTAGTATCTTTGATTGCTTGGCCTATTTTCTTGTATGAGATTCTTCATGGCAATATTCTAAAAATCGGTATGTTATCAACCGTTATTGTCGGAATAACCATCGCTGTTCAGTTGGTTGTAGGTAAGTACTTAGACAATAGGAAAGGGAATAAGGTAAGCGCCCTTAAGCGGGGTAGTGTACT
>JBNKMC010000056.1:0-4412 GCA_050292865.1 Minisyncoccia bacterium
GGGTTTTTTTTTTGTTTTTGTTCCCGGGCCCGGAATCGAACCGGGGTCTGGAGGTTATGAGCCTCCCGAGGTACCTCTCCTCTACCCCGCTGTATATTTAACTATTCTCTAGCAAAGAAACTGTGTCGCAGATACTAACATACAAAAAAACGTATGTCTATCCTCTGTTAAGCACCTATACCAATTGAGATAATGATTTCTGGATCCCTGTCTTCACAGGGATGACGATATGAAGTAGTAATTAAAGAAAAGCAAACAACTCTAAATCAATTAAATAACTCCAAACTCTGTAAATACACGCTGGTATTTTATGATAGCTTCTTTGGCTATACGTTCAGTTAGAATAAAATCACCTCCCTCGTGAGCAATCTTGTTACGAATCAAGTGAGCATCCCAAGCGTCTTGCAGTGTAGCGAAGGTAGTGGTGGAAGCACTCTTTAGTTTGTCACCGATAGAATTACCGGCATAGCCTGCGTTAGTTAGAACTTTGTCCAACATGATGTCAGCCTCGATAATAGCCAGACGCCAGTCGTTTGGATTACTAGAAGAAATATGTGATTGCACCTGTGTCCACTGTGCGTTGCCAGCGTGATTATTTTGGTAAACACTGCTCCACATTTTTTCGTCTGCCTTAACCCGCTCGGTAGCCAAATCACCAAAATGGTTAATCATGATGTAGGCATAGATAATTCCTACAACCATCAGAGCTGACAGGAGAAAAGCTAGAGCGGAATAAATGAGCCAAGCTTGTCCCAAAAAAGATATTATCTGAGACCAGAAAACACTATCGGTCAGATAGGTTAAAAGCTGTGAAGACAAACCGATAAAATCGGGACCGTAAGTATTAAATACGATGTCATTCTCATCTGGCATAAGTTCTGGTCACTACGGACTAGAGCTTTTGGTCGTACATCTTCTTTCCTAAATCAAACAACCGAGCATCTCCCGCATGTGGTGCTATATATTGTACCCCAACTGGTAGATCTTTGCCGTCACGTTGTACAGTGCCAGCAGGGATAGAGATAGCAGGAACACC
This sequence comes from Minisyncoccia bacterium, assembly GCA_050292865.1. GTDB lineage: Bacteria > Patescibacteriota > Minisyncoccia > Phycocordibacterales > UBA918 > OLB19. The sequence continues at coordinate 1,037 of JBNKMC010000056.1, forward strand.
AGTTAAGTTTACTGGTACGGTAAAGATATCTTGAGCATACATAGATATAGGGTCTTCTTGCTCACCAAACTTAAAGGCTGGAGTTGGAGTAGTTGGTGTAAGGACCAAATCAATATCTTTGAAAACTTCATTTAGTTCTGCACGCATCATGTCGCGCAAGGCTTCTGACTTGCCGTAGTAGGCATCGTAGTAACCAGCAGAAAGTACATAAGTACCGAGTAGAATACGGCGCTTCACCTCTGTACCAAAACCTTCAGCCCGAGAATTGAGGTAATCACCAAGCAAGTCTTCACTATCTACTCTGGTACCGTAGCGGATTCCATCATAACGAGCCAAGTTGGAAGAAACTTCTGCCGGCATAGAAATGTAGTAAGCCGCTAGACCTTTAGCAAAGAGCGGCAACTCAATATCCACCACTTCATGACCGGCCGCTTCTAGTTCTGCGACTTGCTTATTGAACAAGTCCATTACATCTTCGTCTATTCCCTCTTTAAGGAAATCACGAGGAATACCGATGCGGTATTTTTCCTTAACTGGCACTTCTGGATAAGTATCTTCAGAGATAGTGGTTGAATCCATTTTGTCGCGACCGGAAATAGTATTGTGGATGAGTTCGGCGTCAGCCACGGTATTAGTCAGCGGACCAGCTTGGTCAAAGGAAGAACCCATGGCCATCAGACCATAACGAGACACAGCGCCGTAGGTTGGCTTAAATCCCACCAAACCACAAAAACTAGCTGGCTGACGAATAGAACCTCCAGTATCGGTGCCGAGAGCAGCCGGTACCGCCGCCATCGCCACAGCTGCTGCCGAACCACCAGAAGAACCGCCAGGCACACGCTCTGTGTCGTGCGGATTTTTAGTTGGACCGAAGGCTGAGTTTTCGGTTGAAGAACCCATGGCGAATTCGTCTAGGTTGGTACCTCCCACAAAGACAGCTCCTGCCTCACGTAGCTTTTCTATAACTGTAGCGTCGTAAGTGGCGTGGTAATTTTCAAGAATCTTTGACGCTGCGGTAGTACGCTCACCTTCGATTAGAATGTTATTTTTTATCGCCACTGGAATACCACAAAGTAGGTGGGTTTTGCCTCCTTCAGTCTTAATCTTTTCAGTAGCTGCTTCGGCCGCCTCTTTGGCTGCATCAAACAACTCTAAGAAAGCGTGGATGTCACCGTCTTTTTCTTTGATTACCGCGAGTGTGTCATTAAGAGCATCAACTGGAGTGTAGTCGGTAGTGAGGAATTTCTCTCTTAGTTCTTGGATAGTCATATTACTCATCTGTGTTTAAAATCTTCTTCACTTTTATAAACCGACCTTCACGCGCTGGAGCCTCATTTAAAATAGCTTCGGTAAATTCGTTTGGTTCATTGGTAACCTCGTCCTCGCGGAAGACATTGTATACAGCGCCAACTTCTTTCTTTAACTCCCCTTTCTTTACCACCTCGTCGATGGTACTAACATAATCAAGAATAGACGAAATCTCTGTCGCCAATTTGTCGACCTCATCGTCGCTTAACTTGATACGTGACAATGTGCCAAGGTGTTGTATTTGTGCTTTATCCATAAGTAATTTTCACTGCGAATAATAACGTACCAGGCGAGAACTGTCGAGAATGTTTGATTCCTAGCATGGCAATAAAATGAGGTCAGACCTCATACCTCTAAATCTCATTGCGAGTTTTATAACCAATACCGCCAGAGTACGGGAGGTCTGACCTCGTTTTTAATGTTCTGTAGACTTGGGATGAGACAATGGCTTTTACTCGAACCTATTTCGTGAAGCAATGAAGGTTCAAGGCGTCACGCGCGGAGCACATGGTGGCTTTATGCTTCAATGTACGCATTGTGGTGAACCAACAACATATCAAGTACGCCCTCAGCTCGCTCTGCGAGACTTCTGATGGTGAGCAAATCTTACCGTTCTACCTTCCCTCCACCACCATTCCTCTTGCCTTTTTATGCCCTAATCATACTCACACCTTTTACAAAAGGAAAGATATGAGAAGGAAATGGTGGCAGGATGCTCGCCGCTTCTCATTCACAAAAAGCTTCGTTTCAATCTCCGTCTACTCAAGTAGTCTTCCACTCCGATTTTCGTCGTACTCGCAGCGACCCTAGGTTTCAAATCAAAAGTTCGTACCTAAAGTATAAACCTCCTACACATACAGCATTCCTGCAAAGTCAGCCCTGCTTCACGGACTGATAAATACACCTGATTAGTCCTTTAGAACCTTTTTCAATTCACCCACTAGAAAATCATTATTTTTTCTTGATTGTATAGAAAAACGCAACCACTGATTAGTCATATCCAGTATTTCATGACCACCTCTAACTAAAATTCCCCGTCTCTCTAACATACTCTTCAATTCCTCACTTTTTTGTCCATTAACAATCTTTACCAAGATAAAACAACCATTTGGCATAAAGCATTCTAGCTGATTTTCAAACTCTTTTTTAAGTATGCTAAACAATCTACTGCTTTCTTTACCGTAAAAGGCTCTGCTTCTAGAAACAAAATCGCTTTTTGTAATAAGATGTTTTAACGCCAATGCAGAAAAAGGCGACATAGAGTAAGGTATATGGTACTTGGTATTATGTTCTTTAATGATAGATCTACCAGAAACAATTACTCCTAATCGTGCCCCTGGTATTGAAAAGAATTTTGAAAATGACATTACGACATGTAAATTATTACGTCGAGTGGCATCTTTCACTAAACTCTGTGTAGAAAAGTCTGATCTAAATAACAGATATGTTTCATCCACAACAAACTGAACATCAGGATTATTCTTGACAAGCTTCAGAAGTTCTTTTCTATCGTACAAGACAGAAGTTGGATTATTTATGTTACATATAAATACGCAATCTCCATGTTGAAGTGTGTCTTGTATTGTTTTGTAATTAGGTGCAAAAGCGTCCTTTGCGTGTAAATGTATTTTTTTAATGTCTTTTTTAAATACTTTATTGAATATAGTATATTCCCAAAAGGTTGGGACAACCACAACCGCTCTTCTATAGGGAATAAATTTTGGTATATCAAAAATAATCTGTGTCGAACCAACACCTAATGCAATATTTTTCGTGGGCACTTCCAAAAAAATACGCAGAATAGAGAGGATTTCCTTATTGAGATAATCCGGGTATTCAGCAATGATATTTACATTATCTTGCAAAACTTTTAGTAGCGATTTAGGCGGCCCAAAGGGGTTTGTATTTACTGAAAAATCAATCATATTTATTACCATATTCACGAGAGATAAGTTCTTTGAGGTGTGCAACAACACATTCTCTGTCCTTTTTGTAACCTAGGTACATCTCCCCCTCTTCACCACCCTTTCCCGTGGTTAAAGCCTCAAATAAATCATATGCAGTCGGT
>JBNKMC010000057.1:0-4231 GCA_050292865.1 Minisyncoccia bacterium
ATGATTTCTGAACATAGGTTGGAAGCAACAATCCTCAGGTCTTTGTCTTTGTATACATCTACAGTGTTGTTGTTGGCAGTATCGCTAAAGAGCACATATGGGTATCCCAACTCACCACGACGCTGGATAACCTTGGCCCAGATAGCGCGCTTGTCTTCGTCACCATCCACCATGGCTTTAAGCCACTCATCCCCCACCGTTACACCGTGTGTCATGTTCTGAATCGGGTTTCCTTCAGTACCGATATCAAGGAAGTCTTTGATGTCTGGGTGTTCTAGCGGCAAGTATGGAGCAAAAGAACCGCGGCGTACCTTGCCCTGAGAAACCACCTGGATAAGGGTTTCAAACATCTGCATGAAGTGCACCGGTCCGTTTGAGGTGCCGTTGTTTTTAATCTCTGCGCCACGAGGTCGCAAAGCACCGAAGTAGCCAGAGGTACCGCCACCGTATTTGCTCATCATGCCGGTCTCTGCGTGAGTGTACATAATGCTCGACATATCGTCGGCAATATATGAGCCGAAGCAACTGATAGGCAAACCACGACCAAGGCCGAAGTTGGCCCACACTGGAGTGGAAAGAGAAATCCAACCCTTAGACATGTAGTCGTAGAATTTGTCGGCAAAACCTTTTTCATCCAAGACCTTTTCGGCAAAGTCGGCGATTTGGCGAATACGTTCTTCCGGTGATTGGTCTTTTAATGTATACCCTCTCTCGAGGAAAGCCCGGCTGTTTTCGTTTAGCCAGTACCAGGGTTCTGTGCGATTTGTCATGCTGTTGTTTTTAAATTATTGGTAAGTAATTGTACACCACAATTTATTTCTAAATTTTGTTTGCCTCTATAGCTTATGATTTGTTTTGTCACTGATCTGTTTGTCGTTTAGAACTTCGAAAATTAGATGTCCTAAAACAAATCATCTGAGGTAACAGAAGTCTGTCGCTTGTTGTAGTTAATAGACCGCTTGTCAAAGAAGTCTACGTGCTTGGTAGCAATCACTTCGTCGTCAAACCAATCTGTTCGCTCTACCAACTCGTTATCAATACCAAAGACCGGTGACATACCGATACCTTGAAGTGACTTATTAAGACGGCTCTTGATAAATTCTTTTACCTCAGCCTTTGGCAGGAAGTCCAATTCACCGTCTGCAAAAATCCAGTCGACGATTGCGCTTTCCGCCTGATAAGCTTCGATACAAAGGGTACGAACTTGTTCGCGATTGGTATCATCAAACCACTCTGGATGTTCTTTCTTAATAATATTGATTACTTCAGTACCGAACATGCCGTGAATCTGCTCTTCCTTAGAAGTCGCTTCCACCGCGTTACTAATACCCTTAAATAAGTTTTTGTACTTATTAAAGGACATCATGATTAGGAACTGTGAGAAGAGTGACACGTGCTCGATGAATAGAGAAAACAGTAGAACAGCCTGTGAATATTCGCGACTGTCGCTTGTCTTAGCTAGGTTGGTTACCTTATCCAAGTAATCAATTCGTTTCTGAATAACTGGGACATTGTTAAGCTCCTTGAATGAATCATTAAGACCAAGAATCTCCAATAGGTGTGAGTAGGCATCCATGTGACGCACTTCACTCTCTGCGAAGGTGAAGCCAACCGCTCCGATTTCTGGCTTCGGCATTTTGCTATAAATACTGCCCCAGAAAGTCTTAACAGCCACCTCAATCTGAGCAATGGCCAACATAGTCTTCTTGATGGCTTCACGCTCGTGATCCTCTACACGAGTCTTGAAGTCGTCGATGTCACGAGAATAATTGAATTCTGTATGAATCCAGTATGAGTGTCGGATAGCATCTACGTACTCAGCTAGTTCTGGGTATTCGTAGGGCTTGAGGTTAATACGCTTGCGGAAGATGTCACGCTCACGCATTTTTTTGCGCTCGGCTCGGTAAATGATGTATGCCTTGGCAGTATCGAAGTATTCCATCTCCATCAGTGAAGCTTCTACTTCGTCCTGAATTTCTTCTACCGAAGGATGACCATCAATACACTTCATGCCTTCTTTTTCTTCTGGATCAGCACTGATAGCCAACTTGCACATTTCTACCACTTTTTCGTAGGCATGTTCACCAACCTTGCGAGCATCTTCATCTGTTCCCTCTCTTGTTTCAGCAAAGGCTTTGGCTATTGCCTTGATGATTTTGTCCAATTCAAAAGAAACGATTGACCCGTCGCGCTTTCGAATGCTTTCTATCTTCATAGTTTCAACTAGATTAATTAATAATGACCAACTGTCGAAAAGACAGCTCCAAAATCGCCACTGATAAAATCAGTTTGTGCGATTTTTTGACACAAATAAAATAAATATATGTGTCGAGTGATCTCTCGCAAAAATAAATGGTGGTGTGATGTATATTCACTAACACATTGTTAGTGAGAACATTAATTTCTGAGAAAGATCTTGGTGACACGCCGCATCCCGGCAGCAGATGACAAAGCGCTAAATACAACACCATGCGGCTAACATAGTGAGACTGGCGCCTTTACACCATAAAGTGTCTTACCTCCGACACTCGGTGAGATTATCGAGTGATAACTAGATGGTAACTCTAGCAGCGGGTTTTGTAAAAAACGACATTTGTGGAAAGTTTTTATACCGACGCATAAAAAGCAAAAGGGCTAGCCGTTTTTTACACCTTTAGCTTTTTATTGTTATCCACAGTCAGGTGCTAAGTAGCAATAGGTAACAGAAGTTGCTGTTGGCAAGAGAAAAAGAGCGGCAGAGGCTACGCCTCTGCCGCTCTTTTTCTCCCCTCCCCTCAACCAACCTCTACCGTCTCAAACTATCACGAATCTCGCGCAATAGTTTCACTTCTTCAGATGGCTCTTTGGGCTTTTCTTCTACAATCTCTTCTTCATCAACAAGACTCTGTGCCTTATTAATAGCTTTGACTACCACAAAGATGACAAAAGCAACGATAATAAAGTCTACTACTGCCTGCAGGAATATTCCGTAAGTAACGGTAGCTTCACCTATCTGCAAAGAAAGACCCGTAAAATCAATACCGCCAAGCAATACTCCGACCAAAGGCATAATAATATTATCAACCAGAGCAGAGACTATTTTGCCAAAGGCAGCACCGATTACCACCGCTACTGCCAAGTCAATAACATTTCCTTTCATCGCAAAATTCCTGAACTCCTCTATAAATTTTTTCATATTTAAATTACTTACTAACAAATTACTAACCCAAAAATAAATTGGTTAAATAAAAACCAATCCCGGCCCCAATCAAGAAAATAAAAAATATTGCCGCCTGCATCGCTTCTTTGTCCATAACTTTATTGTACAAGAATTCTTAAACACCGCTACTACAAAACTGTAAATCTTTCACATATACAATTTAGAACACATCGTCATTACATGATAAACTTAAAATATCCACAAGCCATATTAATTACGTATGATTGAAATCTCTTGCCCTATATGCCGTAAAAATTTCTCTATCAAGCCGTCTAGACTAAAGGACGGTTATAAGAAATATTGTTCTCGAGAATGTGCCCATATCTCAACTCGCAATGGCAAAATAGTTAGATGTGATACATGTGGTGGTGAGGTGTATAAGTCTGGCAAGGCATTAAACGGGTCTGGGAGTGGAAAATTTTTCTGTAACAGATCCTGCCAGACCAAATGGAGAAATACTGAATTTGTCGAAGAAAAACATGCCAACTGGAAAGGAGGCATGCATGCTTACAGACGTAAAATGCTGCAAAATAACAAGCTGGCAATTTGTAGTTTGTGCGATATTACTGATAAACGCATATTGGCCGTACACCACATTGATGAGAACAGAAAAAACAATAGTATTGAAAATCTTGCTTGGTTATGTCACAATTGCCATCTCCTCGTCCATCACTATCCTGAGGAACGAGAAAAGTTCATGGCGACCATGGTGTAGTGGTAACACAACAGGTTGTGGCTCTGTTATCGAGGGTTCAATTCCCTCTGGTCGCCCAGGCATAAGAAACCCCGCAAGGGGCTTTTCTTATGCCTGAACGGCCAAGAAAGCAAACTGTTTTTCTTTCGTCTGGGAATCGAAAGACGAAGTCATGTCACCTGCGACAGACGAATCGAGGTCGAGAATACTTAGATTTTTATGAACAGAGCGAGACAAAACCTTGCCGCGCTCACTGATTAACTTCTCTCCTTTTCACCCACCCCTTCTCCGATGATTGGGGTGGTTTTATTTTATATAAATACGGGAATATACACCTT
>JBNKMC010000058.1:0-4091 GCA_050292865.1 Minisyncoccia bacterium
TTAGTTGTAATTATTTTCAGAAACAATGGGCGCACCCAAAGGGTGCGCCCACATCTGATACCCCCTAATCTACCGCACCCAAAAACTATTGTCAAAGTGTGTATTTAAAATACCTATATATGTGAGTCAGTGCTGTATAATTGAGACATCTAATAGCGGGGTGCTAGATCTTTTTTATGCGTATTCAAGATGAACAACTAAAGCGATTTGTTAGCGATGCCGGAATGGTATCTAAGACAGATTTGAAAAAAGCCGAGAAGGTAGCGAAGGACGAAAAGCGTACTTTGGCCGAGGCTCTTATTGCTGCCGGCATGATGAGCGAAGATGATTTGCGTCGCGTCGAGTCATACGTGCTTGGCATCCCCTTTGTTTCACTTAAAGATATAAAGATTGATTTCTCTGTTCTGTCCATGATTCCGGAGCCGGTTGCTCGCAATCACAATATTATTGCTTATAAAAAGAACGACACTTCCTTGGAGGTGGCCATGCTCGACACTGCTGACTTGCCTGCCATAGACTTTGTGAAGAAAAAAGTGGGACTCAAAATTCTTCCTCGTTTGACTGATTTGGACTCTATGCGTGGAGCGTTGTTGCAGTACCAAAAAACTCTCAAAGATGAATTTGGTGACATTATTGCTAAAGAATCATCAGCCCTCAAAGTGGTTGCTGAGGAGAAAGGGGATAGTACCAGTGAAGCTGATTTGAAAAAACTAGCCGAAGATTTGCCGGTGGTACGTATCGTGGATACGCTGCTTCGTCACGCTATTATCCAGGGTGCGTCGGACATTCATATTGAACCAATGGAGGCTGAGCTACTCGTTCGTTATCGTATCGATGGTGTTTTGCATGATGCCATGACATTGCCTAAGCACGCGGCTCCGACTATTGCGGCTCGCATAAAAGTACTTTCTAATCTCAAGCTGGACGAAAAGCGCTTGCCTCAAGACGGTCGTTTCAAAATGGAAATGGACGGACAGAAAGTATCTTTCCGTGTTTCTGTTTTGCCTATATTTTATGGAGAAAAGATAGTTATGCGTCTTTTGCGCGAGAATCGTTCTGGCTTTAGTCTTGAAGGGGTGGGATTTCATGGTTCTACGCTTGAGCGTGTGCAGGATGCAACCCGTCAAACCACCGGTCTGATTCTTGTGACTGGTCCAACTGGTTCTGGTAAGTCGACCACGCTTTACACTGTTCTCGACTTGCTCAATACGCCAGAGGTAAATATTTCTACCATTGAAGACCCGGTCGAATACCAGATGCCTCGTATCAACCAGACGCAAGTACGACCAGATATCGGCTTCACCTTTGCTAATGGTTTGCGTTCCCTGATGCGCCAAGACCCAGACATTATCATGGTGGGTGAGATTCGTGACCAGGAGACTGCCAGTCTGGCTATCAATGCTGCTCTTACCGGACACTTGGTGTTGGCTACTGTGCACACTAATTCATCTTCGGCTACAGTGGCTCGTTTGCTCGACATGGGCGTAGAGAAGTTCTTGCTGGTTTCTACCTTGCGGGTAGCTGTTGGTCAGCGTTTGGTTCGTAAGTTGGATGATAATCGTGAGGCTTACACACTGTCTGTTAAAGAGCGCGAAGCTTTGGCCAAGCACGCCAATCTAGACCTGGTTCTTGATACTCTTAAAGAAGAAGGGGTGGTAAAGAGTAATGCCACCTGGAACAGTATTCCTTTTTATCATCCGGTAGAAAAGGATGGCAGTGACGGCTATAAAGGCCGTGTTGGTATCCAGGAAGTCTTGGCTGTTTCACCCACTATCAAGGAGTTGGTTATGGCCAATGCTACTGCCGATGACATTGAAGAACAGGCTCGCAAAGAAGGCATGCTTACTATGCTCGAAGATGGTATCTACAAGGCAGCTCGCGGAGTGACTTCTATAGAAGAAGTGTTACGTGTAATTAATGAATAATTGTCATGAAGTTTGTTTACAAAGGGACAGACGAAGATGGTAACAATGTCACCAAGACAGTAGAGGCAAAAGACCGTTTTGCTGTCTATGATATTGCTCGAGAAAACAGCCATGTTGTGGAGAGTGTGCGCGAAGCCAGGAGTCTTTCTTTGGGTGGTTTTCTAAATATCGAAAAAATAAACTACTATCTCAGTCGAGTGAAAGATGATGAGTTGGTGATGATGACGCGCAACCTCGGTTCAATGTTGGTGGCTGGTCTCGCTCTCTCTCGTGCGCTGTCTGTGATTGAGCGTCAATCAAAAAACCCACGACTGAAAGGAGTAGTAAAAGACATTGTATCTGAAATCAACAAAGGAGAGCCGCTTAATGCCGCACTTGCCAAGTATCCTAAAATTTTCAGTGAGCTTTATATAGCTATGGTGCGAGCTGGGGAAGAGGGAGGAAAGCTGTCAGAAACCCTTCACACTCTGAGTACTCAAATGGAGCAATCATCTTCACTTAAAAAACGAGTAAAGGGGGCGATGATTTATCCAGCCATTGTTATTACGATTTTGATTATTATTGCGGCTTTGATGATGATATACGTGATGCCGTCTATCACTGGTACCTTCAAGTCTCTCAACACCGAATTGCCGGCGTCTACCAAGTTCCTTATCGGAGCCAGTGACTTTATGGTGGCGCACACAATACTGGTGCTCGGTGGTATGGTGGTGTTTATCTTTGGGTTTATCTATTCTTTGCGTACCAAGTATGGGAGGTTGGTTAGTTCGTGGATCGTGCCACGCTTGCCGGTAATCGGCAAAATGGCCAAGGAAGTAAACTCGGCCCGCACTGCCCGTACTCTGTCATCGCTCCTTAGTTCGGGAGTAGATGTGGTGCGTGCCCTCACTATCACGAAGGATGTTTTACAGAACGTTTTTTATAAAGAAATTATTGCCGAAGCCTCTAAACGGGTAGAGAAGGGTTTGCCATTGTCTGAGGTGTTTGTGGAGCGTGAAGACCTTTATCCGATATTGGTTGGTGAGATGATTATGGTAGGAGAGGAGACGGGAAATATTTCACAACTCTTGGAACAGTTGGCTATATTTTATGAAACTGAAGTAGAGCAGAAAACAAAAGACCTTTCTACTATCATCGAGCCGTTACTCATGGTGGTGATTGGAGGTTCGGTTGGTTTCTTTGCTTTGGCCATGATTGCACCTATTTACTCACTTTCCGACAGTATCTAATCACTTTTATTTGTTATGTGGTTTAAAACTAAAATTTCCGCACAAAGAAAAGGTGGTTTTAGTTTGGTTGAAGTTATTGTAGCCGCGGCAGTTACAGTGATTGTTTTTGGAGGTTTGTTTGTCGGCTTTAAACACATGATTGATTTGGTAGGAGTAGCAAAGGTTAAGTCTGGGGCTTTGGCTTTGGCAACCGATAAAATGGAATATTTGCGCAGCCTTCCGTACAACAGTTTGGGAACCGAGGGTGGTGTACCGGCTGGTGATATAGTGCAGACTAGCACTACTACTTTAAATAAAATTACTTATACCGAAGATATTTTAATTCAATACGTAGATGATCCGGCTGACGGACTTGAGGGTAGTGATGAGAACGCCATCATGACTGATTACAAGCAGATAAGAGTGAAAGAGTCTTGGGTATTTCATGATAAGACCGGTTCGATAGCTTTGGTCTCAAACGTAGTGCCAACCGGAATAGAAACTACAGCAGGTGGAGGAACCATCAAGGTGAACGTCTTTGACGCAGCTGTGCAACCGCTCTCTGGTATACCGGTACGATTTATTAATGACACCACCACCAGTACTATCGATACTATTCGCTATACCAACGCTTCGGGCGTGGCTTACCTTTCTGGTGCCCCGGCAGCATCTAACTATCAGATGATAGTTACAAATACCGGCTACTCAACTGACGGTACTTATGTTGCTACCTCTACCAATCCAAATCCAACTACTCCTCCGATTGCGGTGGTTGAAAGTCAGGTGTCTACCATGAACTTCCAGATAGACAGGTTGAGTGATTTGCAGTTGTTGGCGGTAGCGCCGGCTACTTATGCTACGTTTGCGGATACATTTACTGATAGTAGTAATTTGGCGACTGTATCTAGTACGACGGTGGCGGCCGGCGCGGTGGTGCTTTCCGGTGGGGCAGGGGCAT
>JBNKMC010000059.1:0-3841 GCA_050292865.1 Minisyncoccia bacterium
GTCCGCCAAGGCGGACCTGCCCCCCACACCCTCCTCCCCCTTCCAGCCAAGCTTATCAACCAAATCTTTTTCCTCTTCTATCGTCCAATGAGTCAAGTCGCTATCTATCGCGACAAACTTCGGTTTATTTAATATCTTTTTTCGAGTGAAGCGCGGTGATTTGTGCAACAACCAATAAACCAAAACCGCCAAAACCAAGTATGAAACCACCAATACAGCAAAAGAAAACGCTGGCACGGTAAACGAAGCAAACGGCAAATCAGAAAACCACCTCGCCACTGCCAAAATATAATTGAGATTCATTTCCGCCAACCAGGCAATTGGCAAAGCCAGCTGCGGAGAAACAAAGGCCACTAAGCCGGTTAAAAATGTCAGCAACATCGCAGACGCTACAGTAGGCAACACCAACATATTTACCAATAGTGCAACTACCGAGAATTGACCAATTTGCCAAAGCAGCAGCGGCATTACAAACAACTGTGTCGTAAGAGTAGCGACAAAAAATTCTCGGAGCTTCAAAAGTTCCGGCACAAAACGGCACCAACTTTCAACCTTGTCTGCCATTAGTATTAACGCTAGTGTCGCCAAGAAAGACAACTGAAATCCAACATCGTACGGCAGTGAGTACGGATTGATAAGCAACATGACGACTCCGGCTAACATAAGGCCGCGCAAGATAGTATGAGCACGTCCAGTGAAGTTGGCCAAAAGCACCAAAGCCGCCATGATACCAGCCCGTACTACAGTGGCCGACAAACCAACCAGCAACATAAAGACACCGATAGACAACAGGCCGACCACCAAGCGGGTACGGTACAGTAGAAAATATGCCAACACATACATCACAAAGATAATCACCAGTGAAACGTTGTAACCAGAGAGAACCACAATGTGGATGATTCCAGTCCGCCTAAAAACCATACTGAGTTCATCACCCAATGCTTCTTTTACACCGAGCAAAAGACCTTCTCCCAAACCAACCGCTGGTTGTGCTATCAGAGACTCAATCCGTGACATAAAAGCATGTTTGACTTTGAGTATTTTACTGAGAAATAAGTTGCCTCCATCATGAGCAGCCACCTCCAGCTCCGGATAGATAAACATATAATTAACACCCTGAGCTTTAAGATAACCAGGATAATTAAAAGTCCTGCCCAAATCTGTCTCAAAAGGTTCCGGCCGCTTTAACTCACCTTGCACTACCACTTCGTCACCGTAATCAAACTTAGAGAAACGGTCATCAATGACCAGAACCATTTCATGGTCATCTTTTATATAAAGATGTTGTGTACTTTCTCGCAAATCTGGTTCGCGACTTATCACTCCCTCGAAAGTTACGCTCTGCCCTATCTCACTCTCCGCAAACTGACTAACACCAAACCACAGAGCCAATTCGGTTCTAGCAATACCAAAAGAAATAGAAATAAGAAATATGTTTAGAGCAAGAATCAGTGGCGTAAAAATCGCTCCGCGATTTTTCCGCCACACCAACCCCACCCCCAAAGCCACCACCGCAACAAAAGACGCCACTCTAATATCAAAAGCCAAAAACTCGTGGCCAAGTATTCCCAAACAAAAACCAACTACCGCCGCATAAAAAGAAAAGCCACTCATACTGTATACAGTTGAGTGTACCAAAAATAAAATAAATAATTGAGGCGCGCCCACACAAGTGTGGAACGCGCCAGTTTGTGGCCCGTAGGCCAAAATTTGTTTCATGCCCCAGTTGGCGCACGCACGTCTTATGTAAGACATCATGGACTTACAGCGTACAGGCCGCTAGGGGCTAATGTTTGCGAGGATGAAAATGACGATCATCGGTTTCTTTACCGCCTCCGCCGTCGTTGTAACGGAGACGAATGGTTTTGGCATGGCTAATCATGTCAACCTCTTTCTCTGGGGTCAAAGTATTTTCCTCCCGGTTGCCACTCCCCAGATCGCGGCAACATCCACTTCCCAAGATACAAATTTCCACACCAACTGTCAATCGATAATGTGCAAAACAAAAACCGGCCAAACTTGACCGGTGTGGAAGTTGGGGCAAATAGCCCCAACCTTCCCTGTCGTCAACTTGTTTCGCCATCCTTCCCTTTATCTTTATGGGATTCTTTAGGACCACGATAAATTGATTGAGTCATTCTATCCTCCTTTGACGAACCTTAACACCCTATACCCTAAGCTATTTTCCGTCAAGAGCTTCGTTCACCAGTCTGTCCGCCTCTTTATTAAAAGCTCGCTTAACATGTGTAAGCTTTAGGTTGGGGAAATTAGATACACGAAGATTGTGTATTTCCATAAACATCGGTACTAGCCCTGGTTCTTTGATTTGATATTCGCCATTGAGCTGCTTCTTTACCAACTCCGAATCCATCCGTAGTTCGAATTCCATATCTTTGCTCCGCTTGCCATAAATCTCCTTGAGAGTTTGCAAAGCCCGCATTACACCTTGATACTCAGCCAGGTTATTGGTGCTGTTACCGATGGTTTCCTTAACTTCTTTTATTACGTTTCCAGTCTCGTCAATTATATAAACCCCGATTGCAGCCGGTCCAGGATTGCCACGCGACCCACCATCCGTATAAGCGATTATCTTTTCCATATTGAACCTACTATACCATTTTAAAAAACCATAAAACAGACCCGCATATAATATGTCGATTAATCGACATATTAAACAAAAAAAAGAAAAACAGCACAAAGGCTGTTACATGAATTATTTTATACTTTCATAATATATGTCGATTAATCGACATATGAAAAAAGTTTAGTTTTAGTCGTTCAAACCAAAACCTTTCCATCTACCCTTACCCATCTCCGGCATACCCAATCTTAATAAAACTTCTAAAGTTTTCCAGAATTTTTTACTATCAAAGTTACCCTTGCGAGTTATACCAATGAGATTGTCGAATCTGCCATTATCATAATCGACCGCGAGCCTTCTAACTGTAGAGTGACTGACTTTCAAAAGCTCTGCGACTCTGTACGAGGTTTGGTTTTGATGCAAGAGCATAATAATGCCAATTCTTTTTATAAACATAATTTTCTCCGCTGGCGTAAATAAATCAGAAAATAACAACGACATATCCTTCGTTTTGGTAGTAGCAAAAAGTGAAGCAAACTGTTTGAACAATTTTTCTTCAGTTTCCTTAACTAGTAATTGATTTGATACATGTGTCATATATGTCGATTAATCGACATATACTATATCACGGTAAGGATAGTGTTTGTAACAGCTCGTGATAGCAAATTAAATAATATCGATGATGCGAAGGCGGGTTTGGAGACGACCCATAAAATAAGACTGTTCTAGATGACAAAGTAGTGAAACCTCTTGTCCACTTTCGGGAACTTTAGTGAAACTATCTGGTGTGCGAAAGAAGGCAATTGCTTCACGCGCCAAACCGGCGGTGTCCAACTGCAATTTGGTGTGCTCTCCTCCCTTGCCAAACATATCTACTTGCTTAGGTTTTATTTTTTCCACCAAGTAGACCGGCTTTGGATTACTCATGCCAAAAGGAGCTAAGGTTTGTTGAGCTTTAATGAAGTCACTAGATATGTCATCGAGTCGAATCTGCATATCTACCATCAACTCCTCATCGATAAGGGCGGCTGCACCCAGGTCTTTAAAGGCGTCATTTAATAATGTGGGGAAAGTATGGATGTGTTCTTCATTAACACTAAAACCGCCAGAATGATGATGTCCACCGTATTCTGCCAAGTGTTCACTGGCTTTGTCCATCAGAGTTATGATGCTAACCCGCCCGTCTGAACGACATGAACCTTTTATTTTTCCATTACCATCGCGACCCCAAACAAAAGCCGGGCGTTTGAATTCTTCTGC
>JBNKMC010000060.1:0-3714 GCA_050292865.1 Minisyncoccia bacterium
GTCCTTTCTACATTCTTCTCATCATCATCGTACCCTTTTCTGTCATTCCCGCGGAGGCGGGAATGACTCGTTCGTTTGTTTTGTACAGAATGTGTGGTTGACGAGTTTGCCCCCGTCTCGTACTATTGAAGTAGCACGTTACCGTATAGCATGTAACGAAAGCTAATTCAGTTAGTTCTTAACTAAAAATATTATGCACGAAGATCAGCAATTCCTAGAGACAGTTGTTAAAGCTCTAGTAGATCACCCAGAATCTGTAAAAATCGACCGCACAGTCGATGAGATGGGTGTTCTTTTGACACTAGACGTACACGGAGAAGATATGGGAAAAATAATTGGTCGCAGCGGTAACACAGCTAAGGCCATCCGCACACTCCTACGTGTAGTTGGTATGAAGAACGACGCTCGCGTCAATCTAAAAATCAACGAACCAGAAGGCGGTCGTGTAGTAACGGCTGACCAAACTGATGTAGATATGTCAGACAATGGCGGGGCAGAGGTTTCGGCTGAACCAAAGAGTCTAGACCAGGCCATCGATGATTTGAAGATATAAATTGACGACTGACTTTGTCGCTACAAGAAAAACAACGCTCCCTGGACTTCGTGTCCCACTCGCGTTGTTTTTCTCTAGGCTCCTCGTCAGTCATCCAATTTCTAACTTCAAATAAACCTAAATACACAAAATGTTTGAAAAACAAAAAAACCTTTCATTGCAATGAAAGGTTTTTTGTTTTGTCTCCAAGGATTCCTGCTGATAAACCTTGAATTAACTCGCTAAGTTAATTCAAAAGTTTTGCTTTTTGTGCTAGGATTTATTGTATGTCGAACACGGACCATTTATTTTTCGGGATTGATTATGATCCCAGTTCAAAAGAGCCGATTAACTTTATTGAGACAAAGTTTTTAGACCTTTCCCCTTTTTCAGCACATGAGATAGAAGTGGATGGCGATATTTTTAAAACTGTCGAACATGCCTATCATGCATTACGTATCAAACCAGGTCCAGAACGTGAGTTAATAATGAAGCAGCGGTCTCCTATGGATGCTTGGAGGGAGGGACAGAAATATAAACATAATCCTGAGCTGCTTGTGGATGGATACGATAAGTATGAAATCATGGAGAGGCTTTGTAGAGCAAAATTAGCACAACACAAAGATGTGCGTGAAGTTCTTATCGAAACTGGTGACAGGGAGTTGCTCAAAGTCTACGATACCGATTACGACTGGGGAACGGGTGCGGATTTTACTGGTCAGAATAATCTTGGTAAGCTTTGGATGAAGTTGCGCGAGGAGCTAATAGTTCAAGGTCATTAATAAAAGTTATCATGAATTTTCACGTAATCACATTATTCCCAGAGGTCTGTCAGGCGTATACAGACGCGAGTGTTTTGGGGCGGGCGCAGAAGACAGAGAAGGGGAAAGGTGCCAAGGTGCGAGGGAAGAAGATTTCTGTGCAGTACTACAACCCGCGTGATTTTTCTAAAAACAAACACAAGAAGGTTGATGACCGTCCGTATGGCGGAGGGCCAGGTATGGTGATGGCGGCCGAGCCCGTACTAAAGGCTTGGCAAAAGGCAGTGGGGAGGAAAGACCAGAAGAAAGTGAAGACACTTATAATGTCACCACGAGGCAGGCAGTTCACTAATGAGCTTGCTAAAGAATATGTTAAGAAGTACGACCATCTGGTTTTGATTTCTGGTCGTTATGAAGGAATAGATCATCGAGTAAATACGGCACTAAAGGCCGAAGAGGTGAGTGTGGGGGATTATGTTCTTACTGGCGGGGAATTGCCAGCCCTTACAATCATCGACTCGGTATCACGACAAGTGCCAGGAGTACTCGGCACTTTTGAATCTTTGGAAGACGAACGTGCTACTACTGGCGAAGCTTATACTCGTCCGGAAGTTATAGAATTTAAAAAGAAAAAGTACAAAGTGCCTGATGTCTTTCTCTCTGGACATCATAAGGACATTGAGGCTAGGCGTTCGAAGAAGTAATTGAGTGTCTATATTTAAGGACAACAAAAACACTTGGCCTTTGGCCAAGTGTTTTTGTTGCCCTTAATGATAATGAATATTTGATAATTGTGTGAGTTTGAAATATGTCGATTAATCGACATATTTCAAATACTTTAATCACAGTATTTGTTTGTTGTTATGACTTCATTTTAACTTTTTAAAAAAGAAAAGCCCCGGCTAGCGCAGGGGCTTTAAGTTTGAAAGTGGGACAGTCTCTTTGCTGTCCATTTTTGATTACTAGTGGGTTTCTTTACAGGAAGATTTCTGAAATAAATTTCCCATATTGATATGACATTTTTTACTTTTTTGCCATATAATCCACCTTCATTATGATTCAGTATGATTATGAATTTTTTGAAACGATGATCCCAAACCAGGTCAAATGCAACGTTGTCCTCCTTTACTCCCAGCCGAACAAATTCAATTTTTTTTCAGTAGGCTGATAATTTCATCAGCAGTCAGACCTGTTCTTGGTCTTTTTGCATTCATACCTATATATTTAAAGGCATGAGCTGTAATATGGATTCTCTGTGCCAACTCACACCTCCTTTATCCGAAATTTCTGTATCTGGAGTCAGGTTAGCAAAATATTTACTTTAGCTCAAGTTTCTTTAAGGGGTGGGAAAATTGCGGAGCAATTTTCCCACAGTAGGGGTTGCAAAGGCTGGATAAATAAGTATAATGTCGCCACTTGTCATTTCTCCAAGACACGGATTGAGTCGCGATTGCACGTTAGGAGTGGGGGCCAGTAATTTCACTTTCGTCAGTGATGTTATTAGAAACCGTGCAAAAATAAATAATCGATATTAACCAGGCGCTTTTGGCGTCTCTTTCGCTTTTTATCGATTGTTTGTCTTTGTACATAATTTGCATACACATATATATGTATTCAGAACCGAAAGCAGACGGGTATCCGTCAGTGGGTGCAATGCCAAAGAAGAAATTCAAATTGGCAAAGGATCCATTGGTAGAGCTACCAGACCTTATCGAACCACAGCGACTTTCGTTCAAGTGGTTTGTTGAGGAGGGTCTTAAAGAGATCTTCAAAGAATTCTCACCGATTGCCGACTATTCGGACAAGAAGTTTGAAATGAAGTTTAAAAAGTATGAGCTAGGTCAACCAAAGTGTACTCCAGAGTACGCTAAGGAGAACAAGCTTACTTATGACGCGCCGCTTCGTGCGACTGTCGACCTTAAGAACAAGACTTTTGATTCCAACAAGGAGCAGGAGATTTTCTTGGCTGACATCCCTGTGATGACAGAACACGGAACCTTCATCATCAATGGTGTGGAGCGTGTTATCGTGCCACAGCTAGCTCGTAGTTACGGTATCTTCTTTACCGCACAAGAGCTTAAGGGCAAGACTTGTTTTGGTGCCAAAATCATCCCAGCGCGTGGTGCTTGGGTAGAAATTGAATCTGAGGCCGATGGTGTTATCTACATCAAAATCGACCGTAAGAAGAAACTTCCTGTTTCATCACTACTACGTATCTTTGGTCTAGAGAAGGACGAAGATATGATTAAGCTCTTCAAAGATGTTGAGCGTGGTGAAGAATACATCAAGGCAACTATTGCTAAAGACACTGCAAAGTCTGTTGACGATGCTTACATCGAAATCTACAAGCGCCTACGCGATGGCGACTTGGCAACTGTCGACAATGCCAAAGAGTTTGTAAACTCTGTTTTTGCTCCTGAA
>JBNKMC010000061.1:0-3691 GCA_050292865.1 Minisyncoccia bacterium
TGGTGCGAGTGTCACTCGATTGGTTTTCTCGTCTAGGGTTAGCTCAGACAGGTTGGTGTTGCTAATATCACTGTTAACAGCGATAGTTTGTCCTTTCAAATCCTTCAAACTTTTAGTGTAGCCGAGTTTGGCAACTTGAGTGAGTGGGTTAAATACGCCGTCGGTTAGCTTGGCTAATTCCGCGCTACGCTTGAGAACAGTCAAAAATTCGTCACTTACCTCGAGTGAGAGAGTCTGATTGAGGCGACTAAGTTCGCTCTCGGGCAGAAAGCGCGAGAAACGCAGTTCGTACTCATGAACCTGCGCAAAAATATCCTTGGCCATAAGTTCTGCCGCCGCCTCACTGGCACAAACAAAAGACAGGGTCACATCGGTCCCCATATGTATCTCACTGTATGCGTATTCCTTCATGTTCTGTTCATCATACAATATTAGTATGAATAGATTATGAATGGTGTATCATATTGTTATGAAAATATTGGTGGTAGAAGATACTGAAAAACTAGCCAAATACATTAAGCAGATGTTGGAAGACGAAGCTTATGTAGTGGATGTCGTGGGTGATGGGCTTTCGGCCGAGCGTATGATTTTGACCGGTGCGTATGACGCAGTCGTACTGGATATTATGTTGCCCGAGCAAGACGGAATCACCACCTGCAAAAACGTCCGGGGCGAAGGCAGTACCACACCGATCCTTATGCTTACCGCTAGAGGGGAAGTGGAAGACCGGATAGAAGGTCTTGATAGTGGTGCCGATGACTATCTGATAAAGCCGTTTGCCATGGAAGAACTTTTGGCACGTTTGCGGGCGCTTTTGCGCCGGCCGGCCGTGGCGATGGGTGAGGAAATCACGGTGGGTGATGTGGTTTTAAATCAGTCGGCGCACACGGTGTCAGTAGCCGGCCGGCTACTGAATCTTACCGTCAAGGAGTACGCCATCCTCGAATATCTCATGCGACACGAAGGACAGGTTGTTACTCGAGAACAGCTCATCGACCATTGTTGGGACTTTGCTTATAATGCGTTTAGTAACATAACCGATGTGTACATCAAACAGTTACGCCAAAAATTAGGAAAAAAACATGCGAAATATATTAAAACAATCAGAGGTATCGGCTACCAGCTCGAAGCCTAGTGACTTCAGTGTCGCTACCATAAAGCTAACTCTTGTGTACATGCTCGGCACAGCCGCGCTTTTGTTGGTGAGTAGTTTGGCGGTGCTGATGTTGTTTAAACCTCCGGAAGACAATCTTTGTCAGGTTGTGAGTGCTGCCGACCTTGAGAATATTGAACACAGCGAGTGGAGTCTTGTGGAGTTGCGAGAGCATTTGGAGATAGTTACTTTTGGTGTGGATTTGCTGATTCTGTTGTTGGTCAGCGTGTTTTTGTATTTCTTTGCTCGCCGTACTCTCGAGCCAATTCGTCTAAATCAAGAAAAACAAATTAAGTTTATGAGTGACGTGGCCCACGAGTTGCGTACACCACTTTCAGTGATGCGTTCTGGGGCTGAGACACTTTTGCGACGCGAGCATACCAACGATGAATATCGTGATTTTGTCAGCGATGTAGCAGAAGAGAGTGTACGTCTAGCAAGATTATCTAATCAACTTCTACAGTTGCTTCGTCTAGGTTCGGCTAAAGATATTGAAAAGTCTGCAGTGAATTTATCAGACTTGGTTAAAAACGAAGTCGAGCGCTTCGCTGCGTATGCCAAAGAGAGAAATATTAACTTAGTTTCTAAGGTTGTAACCGGTGTAACAATAACCGCAGAAGAAGACAGCTTGGTGCAGTTGCTTCAAAACCTCCTCAAGAACGCTATCGATTACACTGATGACGGAGAGGTTGCAGTTAGTTTGGTGGCAGAAGATGACACAGTTCGTCTGTCTGTGAATGACAACGGAGTCGGTATTCCACAAGACAAACAAGAAGAGATGTTCAGTCGTTTCTCTAAGCTTGATAAGGCTAGGAAAGCCACCGACGACACCGGCGCTGGACTTGGTCTTTCGATAGTGAAAGAAATCGTCGACCGGCATCAGGGTAAAATAATCATCGACAGTGGAGTTGGGGCTGGTACCACTATGACCGTTATGTTGCCTTTGTCGACAAAGTAATTTGAAGATGAGTTTCCCTTCATAAAACCTTCATCTTCGTGGGTTATGATATTAGAGTAAAAGTATAATTATTTAAATTTTTATGGCGCAATATGTATGTTTGGAATGTGGTTGGATTTATGACGAAGCAGTCGGAGATCCAGACCGCGGTATACCAGCTGGCACCACTTGGGAGTCACTACCTGACGACTTTAAGTGTGCAGACTGTGAGGTGAAGAAGAGTGATACTCACATGTGGCAGCGCCTAGACTAGGCATAAACTTATGAAAAAGGAGTTTCGAAACGTACTGCTTAGCTTTGGTTTGGTGGCAGTGGTGGTACTTGCCAGTGCGTCTTTGTATAACCGCCAATCAGCCATTACCGCTATTGAGGAGGCTAAGTTCGCTGAAGAGATGAGTCTGTCTGATTTGGCTCTGGGTACAGTGATAGCTGAAAGGTACAACAAGTCAGTCTCAGAACCAGTTGCTACAACTACTCGGGCAGAAGCGGACACGTTGACTGCGAAGCAGGCCGCAGCCGAAGCTACAGCGGTCGCTGAAGCAAAGCGGCAAGCTCAGTTGGCAGCACAACAGAAAGCAGACCAGCTTGCAGCAGAGCAGGCGGCTCAGTTGGCAGCCCAGCAACAAGCAGCACAGCGGCAAATGCAGATGCGAATGCAGACACGTCGTTCACGAGCGAGTTAGGAATAGTCGGGGGAAAACAGCCGGCAAAATATTGTCACCAAAGGTGACAATATTTTGCCGGCTGTTTTTCATACCCAACCCTCTCAAAATCAAAATAATTTTATGGTATTCTTATGGGTATAATTTAAAAATATTATGCAGACAAAACACAAAATCATCGGCTTGGTTGTAATCGCGATTGTTGCGATTGTGGCTTGGCTGGCTTTATCTGGCGGACTGGGAGAGAAGGCAGAAAAAATGCCTGAGCAAGACCCAGCCGAAGCAGTTCTAAACTTCTACAACGAGTGGTCAGACGCAGTAGCTGGAGAATCAAATCCATACGATGCTGGTTTGGCAACAGACGTTGTACTTTCTGAGGATGTAAAAGCATACCTAGCAGAAAACAAAGACGCTGAGAAAGACCCAGTTCTTTGTCAGGCAGGTGTACCAGGCGTTGTGAGAGCAAAAGTTCTCTTTGCCAAGGACGCACAGTCACGAGTACAGATTATTGCTCGTACAGACGGAGTTGTTTCTCCAGAGCAAACACTTATTTCTCTAAAGGGAGTGAAGGGAGAGTGGCAGATTTCTAAGATTGAATGTCAGAACGGTGAGGCTGCTCCAGAGCGTGAGTTCAGCTTCGAACGTGACGGATTCCTTCTTAAGAGCGTTCCGGAACCACTTGATTCTCGTTACTGGCACTTGGTATTCGAAGAAGATGGTGTAATGGGACATACAGCACCACTATTCTTTGATGAGAACAGTATGTGTGTAGAGCAAGATGGTTCAGAGGCTGTCTGTAACTCAGACCAGTTCAATGAAGCTTCAAGCGCTACTGTAAAGGGTGAAATGACAGAAGCAGGTGTAAGCGTGAAGCGTTTGATTCACACTGTAGCTCAGTAGTTAGATATTTCTAAATAA
>JBNKMC010000062.1:0-3627 GCA_050292865.1 Minisyncoccia bacterium
AGGTCGTACTTGGTCATACTTTATTCTATTCTGTTCTGGCTACTATAACAGAAAATAACAAATTTATTTCAAAATCCGAGGGGTTAAACCCCTCGGATTTAACCTAGTATTATATATATTGTAATTTCTACACAGACAAATCAATTTATTCAAAAAACAAATTCGCCGCCGTCCCTTACGGGCCGGCGGCATCGACGTATTCATCCTGCACTTTTGCAGACGCAGCTTGTAGAACAAAGTCCTCGACCCTGCCCTCTTCGACGAAAAGCTTTGTCGCCTCCACTGCACTGGTTACGGATTTGTCAGTCACTGCAGCAAAGCGCTTAAAGACTTCGATTATGCAGCTCGGGCATGAATCTTGTCTTATGTCGAAATGCTTTTCCAGAAAAGCATTTGGATCTGCCTTGGCGGCTACAAAAGCAGCAATGCGCTCGGGTTTCATAACATTCCTCCTAGAACAAAGCACACCGAGAGTGGTGTGCTTTTCTAAGTCTTCATTGTAGTTTAAAACCTCTCACAATGCGACTCAGTTTTCAACACAAAAGCAGCGTGGGGCCTTCCCTTACAGGGACTGTACACCTTTTGGCTGTTTTGGTTCGCTTCGTTCCCAAAACAGCTCAAAAGGTCTTGCGAAAGCCTCCCAGACTTTCTCACCTCACGCTGCTTTTGTTTGCTTATTTTATTTGCGATTGAGGATTTTTTTCAAATACCTTCCGGTATGAGACTTTTCGTTTTCCGCTACTTCTTCGGGAGTACCTTTGGCAATGAGTTGACCGCCGCCGGCGCCACCTTCAGGGCCGATGTCGAGGATGTAGTCAGCACATTTGATGAGGTCAAGGTTGTGTTCGATGACCATCACGGTGTTACCGCGATTTACCAACTCCTGCAAAATCTCAATCAATTTGGCTACATCTTTGTAATGCAGACCGATAGTCGGTTCATCGAGTAGATAAATGGTCTTTTGTGTATGTGGACGATACAGTTCTGAAGCAATCTTTACGCGCTGCGCCTCACCACCAGAGAGTGTAGTGGCGCTTTGTCCGAGTTCAAGATATCCAAGCCCTACATCGAGGAGTGTCTTCAGACGCTCGGCAATAGAAGGTACATCTTTGAAGAACTCATAGGCATTTTCGATATTCATATGAAGTACTTCATGTATGTTTTTGCCTTTGTAGCGCACCTCGAGTGTTTCCTTGGTAAAGCGCTTACCATCACACACATCACAGGTCACATACACTGTGGGCAAAAAGTGCATTTCTACCGCTACCACGCCGTTACCCTGACAGGCTTCACAACGACCACCTTTCACATTGAAAGAAAATCGTCCCGGCTTCCAACCACGTGCCCTAGCTTCGCTACTGGCTGCAAACATATCGCGGATATGGGTAAAAGCACCAGTGTATGTCGCTGGATTTGAACGTGGTGTCCGACCAATCGGCGACTGGTCGATAAGTACTGTCCGGCCAAGATACTCAGTACCAGTGATGTCTTTCACATTGTATGTCTTAGCGGTGCGATAGCGCTTCTCAAGTCGAGCGAGTAAGTTCTTGTGCAGAATCTCGTACATGAAGGTCGACTTACCAGACCCAGACACACCTGTCACACACAAAAGGCGACCGAGTGGAATATCGACATTGAGGTTTTTGATATTGAAAGCTTTACCACCCTTGATCTTGATAGAACCTTTCTCACTAGTACGTCGCTCGGGTACCTCAATCTTTTTGTCACCTCGAAGGTAATCAAGTGTGAGTGATTTACTGTCGTTTTTCTTAGCTTCAAGCAGCGGCTTTAGATAATCTGCCACCACCACTTCCCCGCCGTGCACACCGGCACCGGGCCCGATATCAATAAGATAATCAGCGGCAAAGATAGTGTCTTCGTCATGCTCTACAACAATAATGGTGTTACCAAGGTCACGGAGTTCGGTCAGTGTCTTGATTAGTTTGTCGTTGTCACGCTGATGGAGACCAATGGTTGGTTCGTCGAGCACATACAAAGCACCCACCAAACCAGAACCAAGCTGTGACGCGAGACGGATACGCTGTGCTTCTCCACCAGAAAGTGTATTGGCGCGACGGTCGAGTGTGAGGTATTCAATACCAACATTGAGCATAAACTCCAGTCGCTCAATAACTTCGCGCAAAGCTGGCCAAGCAATTTCTTGGTTTTTATCTGAAAGTTTAAGCCCAGCAATGAAGTCGGCTGCTTCTTGCACAGTCATCCTGGTGAAATCGACGATGTTTTTACCCAAGTCTTTCTTACCGTCGCCGCCGAGATACACACGCAGTGCTTCAGGACGCAAGCGTGCCCCCTTACAAGATGGACATTCGTCACTGTTGAAAATACCCACGACACCGAGACCGTTACACTCTTCACACGCACCATATGGTGAGTTGAAAGAGAACAATCGTGGTTCTACTTCTGGGAACGACGAACCATCAACCGGACAAATAAACTTAGCCGACAGTGTACGCTCACTACCATCTGGTGATTCAATCTTCACCATGCCGTTGGCTTCATGGAGCGCTACCTCAACCGCCTCTGAGAGGCGTTCTTTAGAGCCTTTTGGGTCATCGGTAAATTCGGAGACATAAATCTCATCAACCAGCACATCAATGTCGTGACGCTTGGTTTTGGTGAGTTCGATTTTCTCACGCAGTTGTTTTATCTGGCCGTCAATTTTAACTGTCTCAAATCCTTTACCGAGTAGGTCGTAGAGTAGCTGGTAATATTCACCCTTGCGACCAACTACCACCGGAGCAAAAATAGACACGCGACCTTTGCTGAGTTCAATACCCATGACCTTCTCATTTTTCTGTGCCTTCTTCACTTCCTTGTCTTCAATCGACTTGAGGATAATACCGAGAATTTCATCTTGCGAAAGCTTCTCGATTGGCACGTCAGTATCAAGACAGTACGGCTGACCAATGCGGGCATAGAGGATACGTAGATAGTCGTAGATTTCCGTGATAGTGGCCACAGTCGAGCGTGGGTTGCGACTAGCTGACTTCTGGTCAATAGAAATAGCTGGAGAAAGTCCGGAGATTTCATCCACGTCCGGCTTCTGCATTTTGTTGAGGAATTGTCGTGCGTATGGTGAAAGACTCTCGACATATCGTCGCTGACCTTCGGCAAAGATAGTATCGAAAGCGAG
Organism: Minisyncoccia bacterium; assembly: GCA_050292865.1. Taxonomy (GTDB): domain Bacteria; phylum Patescibacteriota; class Minisyncoccia; order Phycocordibacterales; family UBA918; genus OLB19. Next base: position 3,155 of record JBNKMC010000062.1, read on the forward strand.
TGATGACTTGCCAGAACCAGACGGACCGGTGATAGCAATCATCTTGTTGCGAGGCATTTCTACGTCGATGTTCTTCAGGTTGTGGGTGCGCGCACCGCGAACAACAATACGCTTTTCGCCGCCCTCATCCCACCTAGTTTCTGTTTTTTTATTGTTTTTTTGAGCCATATTCTCTTCTCTACGCTAATATACGACAACCCGTCGCTGCATGGAGGCAGCGACGTATATAAAAACCATTATACGGATATATCAATAAACCGCCAGCGTATTTTGGGGTGTTACCGAAAGTAAGAGACCAGGTCTCTAACTTACTGCGTAAGTTAGAGACCTGGTCTCTTACTTCCCGACTTGATGTTAGAATATGGTCCACAAAAGCAACCTGCAGAGGTTCGCTTCTGCGGGCTGTTTTTGTTTTTAATTACGACACCATAAATGCCGGCATTTATGGTGTCGGTACGTTTATGACGGCCGGC
>JBNKMC010000063.1:0-3113 GCA_050292865.1 Minisyncoccia bacterium
ATTGGCATACTGGCAATCCAATATGTACCAATCAACATTGGGATGACTGAGATAAAGAAGAGACGTTTCCAAGCTTCGAAGACGGAGGAGTTGAGGGGAAGGGTTAAAATAATTGGAATCAATAACAAACATATTGCCAAAAGAAAATTCATCAAAAGAGAAACCCCGGACTGGCAACCACGATTCAACACATCTCCAAATGTGCAAATATGAGATGGTTTTACAAAATGAATTAAATAAGTTCCGCATAATGCAAGTACCGTCGCAATCAATGTAATATTCTTATTCATAAACTATTTTTAATTAAACTTAATAAATCTTTTAATAAATCGGCAGTCTCTCGGTCCAACCTTTTGAATCGCACCCAAGTATCTAACTGGCTTTCGGTAAAACCAATCTGCATCTTGAGGAATGAGTAGTTCGGCGTAAAAGTTGGTGTGAATGAGAAGTACGAAACAAATGAGTTAATACCCTCTTTTTAATTTCATTGTCCAACAGTTCAACTTTTAAGTACAAAACTAACAACAACTCTTCTGGTGCTGACTACACAACCCTTAGAAGGTCGTTAAACAATACCGAATTCATGCAAACCTCCGACAATCACAGAGATAACTAAAATCAATATTACTGCTATCAATTTGTGTGTAAACTTTCCAAATAATTTTTCTCTATCTAGCAAAGGAGTTTCTTTTCGAAGAAAGTACCAATGATACCCCATAAAGAATAAGGTAGCTGGTATCCACCAATACATAAAATTCTCCATATTTTGCTCTCTAGTACTACTCATGATATGTGACGAGTACGGGTCGGTTATGGACATTGAATAAAGTGTAATGAGTACGGCTGGAAAAAGAATATACAAAGCCCAGTTTTTAAAATAATGAAATGGAAGAAAAACGAAAGGAGCCGAAACAATGGTCAATAGTAGCCCGGCAACACGAAGGGGTGATAGGTAAGCATCTATAAAATAAATATCACAACCTTTAAGTCCGCATGTATTATCCCAATACCAATCTGATACAAAATAAGTACTAGCACCAATTATAAACGGCACTACCTTAACTATACCTAATGTAATTTTATTCATTTTCATATAATTTATTTAACATTGTTATTAATTCATCCGCTTCAATTTGGTTCAGGATCCTCATTTTTGCATAAAATTCTACTCGTCTAATTAGAGACTGTAAAAACATTTTTTCAACTTGTTTTGAGTAAAACCAATCTTGATTATGTAGTTTTTCCGCCACACCCAGTGACTGCTTCAAAGAACGTTTGACATAGGTCCTTGTGTCAAGATTCTCTATATAATCAGACACTAAATCATAGGTTATTTTAGATTCTACAACTTCACCCGTCTGAGTTATTTCATAGTCCACCTTTCCATCACCTTCCTTATCTACTTGCAGATTAGAGAATCCGTCTACACTGTGGTCCAAAGTAACTATTGTTCCGCTAGCTATCTCGGGAACTAGCACTTTCGATTGCAAAAATTGGTCTGACTCAGTTATCACATGCGCAGTCACCGCCACACTACCAGTAGCATACCCAGTCACATTTGCCTTATATTCCAAATCGCTTGGGGTAACTATATAGCTACTGCCACCTATAGAGATGAAATCTACACCAGGTATTTCGTCCACAAACTCTGTGTCCGACAACTGGCCACTGCGCCTACCCGCAGAATCTTCAATCATTAAGTAAACTGGGGAGTGGGAGCCTAACATCAGGTGTTGCCTCCTATAAACAGGAGCTTCGCTGCTCACAAAATCAATGTTTTGAGTACTAGTGGCTAACAATATTGATCGTACTAGCTGTTGTACTGGTTGTGATTCTGTAAAGTTGTAATGTACATAATCCTCGTCTGTAATATCCTCCAATCTGTTTAAGTCCACATAAAACCTCTCTCCCGCCCCATCGGAAACACCCTCGGCCGAAGCTACCATTACTGTTTGATCACCATTATCTGAAATAATCGGAATTGGTTTATAAATATCTGTCAAAACACACGCATCGGCCATGCAAATATTTTCCTGTATTGGTTCATAAAATATACCGCTCACCGTACTGCGACCAGTACCTACAAGCGAATAAACTTTTATACTAGAAGGTGGTTTCCACTCGTCCAACCTTCCCCTTGTCAACCTTGCCTTATTTAATACATAACTATTTAAAGACAACGCTTCATTAAGATCGTAATACCCAACCTCATCCCGTCCATTTGCAGAACCAATAAGAAAAGAGTCCAACTCAGCTTGTGAATCTATTTTATTACCATACTCACTTATAAATTTAACCGTACTAGAACCATTTAAGAAACGAACGATGCTGTCACTGGTTTTGTTAAAATAAGCTTGACCTGGCAATAATCCATACGCACCAGGAACATTGGCAGACGCTTCTCTTGAAGCCTGTTCTGTCACTATAGGAATATACCCATTTAAAATACTAATACCTTGGTCTTGACCATGTAACAAACTACCAATAGCCTTGGGTGTACCGAGTTGAGGTGTGCCTACCATTATAAAATTATCAACTAAATCCTCCCGACCAATTTCTAACAATTTGTCTATTAACGCCTTACCCAACAAACCGCCGTTTGAGTGAGCAACAATCGTTACTCTTCCGGTACGTGAACTGCCAGCAAGATCTTCCAACGCGTTAATCAAATAACGAGTTTCATCTTTGTATTTCGTGCCGTTTTCAATAACATCATATACGTCGTATCGCCAATCATATGCGTAAGTGGAATAGTCTTGAATTATATCTTCCGATTTTAGGGTAGCGAGAAAATTAATGAATCCGCCGTACACTGGTTTATTTTCATTATCACCAATGTGCGACAAAATATCTTTGGTATAGATATCATTTATTGACTTAGCATGATTGTCCATAGACAATTCCAAAATGTCGTGATCATCAAAGATAAAAGTTGGCTCCCACAATCTTTCTTCACCCACTCCAAGCAATTGACCTTTATACAACCGACTTGCTTGAATCCCCGGCAAGAACAATACGTTAGAGTAGCAGTCTCCTGTACAGCCAAGAGTTTGCTCTTCAACTGTAAAATTGATAACAACGCTTGGCGCATAGGGATCATAAGCCAAGGCTGT
>JBNKMC010000064.1:0-2976 GCA_050292865.1 Minisyncoccia bacterium
GAGTCAACAATCGCACGTTTATCATGTTCAACCCTGGATCCCTGCCTGCGCAGGGATGACAGAAGGAACGTGAGAGTGACAGAAGAGATGTAGAGAATGACACACATCTACAAACTACTTCCCTGTTTTGATTAGCCAGCATCACTTGATACAATAATGTCCGATATGTCACAGCAAGAAACTATAGTTATGTCAGTTGGCGGTTCGCTGATTGTCCCAGACCAAATTGATACTGATTTTTTATCATCGCTTAAAACTCTTATTGAAACCGACGTAGCCAATAATCGCCGGTTTATTTTAATCGCGGGTGGTGGACGAACTGCGCGCAACTACCAAGAAGCTGCAAGGACAGTAGCACCACTAAGCGACGACGACCTCGATTGGCTGGGTATTCACTCGACACACCTTAATGGACACCTGCTTCGTACCATCTTCCGAGACATCGCTCATCCAATAATGATAAAGAACCCGGACGACATTCTTGATGTACCAAAAGAAGTACCGGTGATTGTGGCAGGAGGCTACCGCCCTGGAGCATCTACCGACCTTCGGGCCATCCAGATTGCCGACCGGGTTGGTGCTAAAAAGGTGGTTAATCTTTCAAACATAGATTATGTATATACCGATGACCCTCGCACCAATCCTGATGCACAGAAGATAGAAGACATCACTTGGGAGAAGTTTCGCAAGCTGATTCCAGAAGAATGGGGACCAGGACTCAACTCCCCCTTTGACCCAGTGGCGGCGCGCGAGGCACAAAAGAGAGACATCGAGGTGGCTTCATTAAACGGAGAAAAACTAGATGAGCTTAAAAACTATCTAGACGGAAAAGAATTTGTAGGAACAAGGATTCATAATTAGGTGAGATGAAAACAGCCGGCCCCACAGGGGCCGGCTGTTTTCATCTTAATCTATCCTACAAGTCGCTACCCGGCAGGTCTTCGCCGACAGGAGTAACGTCTGTCATATCAGGGGTACCATCGTACATATGAGCTGAACCAATTGTAGCTGGGCCGTATTTGTTTGAACCAGCGTCACCCTTAAGCACACACAGAACAATAAGGATTATTGTTCCAATAAAAGGAATCAAACCAATCAACTGCCACCAACCAGACTTACCGGTGTCATGAAGACGACGGGCAGTAATGGCAATTGATGGTACCAAAACACCTAAAGAGAAAATGACACCAAAAAATACAGTACCAAGTACTCCATCAAGGACTGACAAAACAAAGCTAATCAGAAATGATACCAACACAAACATCCAGAAAGCCTTACGGCCGGTACGACCATTAAAATCTGCGTATTGATTTTTTACCGGATCAATAAACCAATTTAGAAACTCCATAATTAAATATTATTAAATTTAATACCTAAATTATATCACCTTGAAACGGGTGATTTCAGGGTAATGAGGTCAGACCTCCCGTCCTTTGGCGATATTAGTTATGAAACTCGCAATGAGATTTAGAGGTATGAGGTCTGACCTCGTTCCCAAACGATTTACACAATATTACAAACAAACCACTTCGTCTGTGAGAAAAACTTATGCCGAAGGCACAGGTTTTTCACAACCGCACCCTTTTCCGTCACTCTGAGGTACGAAGCAATCCAGGGTTGAACATGATAAACGTGCGACTGTTGACTCCGTCCTGGATTCCCGATCAAGTCGGGAATGACAAAGTGTGCAGGAATGACAATAATTCACATCACCCATAAATACACAAGGTTTTGTTGAAATTACATAGACGCTTTTAGGATAAGTAGTAGCCTACACTCCAATCTCCCCCATCACATCATCTAGCGTATCGTAAAGATCCTCGAGCGAACCATTGTTTTCTATTCTGTAATCAGCTTCGTCGAGTGTCTGCCAGATATTTTGCTTGGTTGGGTCATCGTTGTTTGATTCTGATTTTTCTTGTTCCTGCCATTTTTCGTAAGTCACATTATCCTTGGCACTGCCACGTGATACAGAACGTTCATAACGAAGCTTTGGCTCGGCATCTACACCGAGTACAATCCCTCCCAGTTCTTTTATGCGCTTGGCTTCTGCCACCGCTCGCAAACTCTCGATAATGGCGTCGCCCCCAAATTCTTCTGCCCTTTTATAAAGAGAGTCTATTATGAAGCTAGGGCCATGTTCAGCACGTAAGTCATTTGCTACCGCAATCATCGAGTCGCGATTTATCGGCAGACCTCGCTTCTCTACTTCTTCGGTAATAAAACCACTGGCTGAATAGTGACGAAAGCCGCGACCCTTGAGATAGTCAACGACCGCACCCTTCCCTGCTCCATACGATCCCGCAATACCGATTATCATAGTTATTCAGATTCTTTTAGCTTTCTTTCTCCGATGTATGCCAATAGTGGGTTAGCCAAACAAATAGATGAGAAGGTACCAGCAATCACACCGACGATAAGAACGAGTGCGAAGTTGGCTGTTACCGAGCCTCCAACAAAGTACAACGCAAACAATGCCAACAATGTGGTCAATGAGGTGTTGATGGAACGAGCCATGGTCTGTGATACAGACAGACCGACAATTTCACCAAATGGTTTGGTCAGGCTGTACTCTATCTCCTCTCGCTGCAAACCACCTTCGATATTTATCTTGCGGCGTTTTTCATTTCTGAATTCTGTCAAATTCTCACGCACACGGTCGAATACCACAATGGTGTCGTTCACCGAATAACCGAGCACAGCCAAGAGAGCCATCACGAACAGCACATCAATCTCAACTCCCATAAAGTGTCCAAGGATAGACATCATGGCTGTCGGTACCAAAACGTCGTGCATCAAAGCCAAGACTGTAATACCGCCATAAACCCAAGAACCAACTGGATAAGAAACGCGACGGAAAGCAAAAGCAACGTAAAGAATAATTACCAATACCACCGCCCCAATAGCCCACTTAGCCTTAGCTTTAAGCTCTTCTCCTATAACTGGACCGATAGAAGTGTAGCGAGTAATTTCGGC
>JBNKMC010000065.1:0-2642 GCA_050292865.1 Minisyncoccia bacterium
TTTGAAAGAAACTACATACTCAACCGTCCACTAATACATAACTATGCTTTTTAACAAAACAAAAAAACAGAATAAAATAAAACCACAATCGAATTACACTGGTGAGATACCCAACACACCGTTGCGCTTTTTGTGGTATTTGGGAAGTAAGTATAAGTTCCTTGGAATAATTTCTTTCCTAATGGTTTTCTTTGCCGAAACACTAAACGTGATGATTTTCTATGTTTCGTCACGCTTGGTAGATAAATTTTCATCAGCTCAATCTTTAATGGAGCAAAAAGAAGTTATTATCTATTGGGGAGGTTTATTTTTACTTGTGTCAGCAGGCAACACCATACTGTACAGAATAAGTGGATTTACTGCTATTAGTTGGGTTATAAAATTCCACAAAGATGGTTATGAAGAGCTCTATGCATATTTGGCAAAACATAGTCATAATTATTTTAGTAACAGATTTGGTGGGGCCCTTTCAAATAAGATTTCTAATGCTGTTGATAGCGGTGCCGGGCTGACATTTCAAATACTTTGGACTTTCTTTTCCGAGTTTGTCGGACTTTTGGTAACCCTCATTCTTTTCTTCATGATAAATGTGTGGATTGGTTTCTCGTTACTGATTATTTTTATTTTTGTTTTGCTATTTAATATAATCGCAGTGCAGAAAAGACGTCCTCTAGTCGTAGCTTATTCTAAGGCATCATCAACAGCACGTGGCGAGGGTGTTGATACAATAACTAACATCTCAACTGTACGACAGTTTGTAAAACATGATTGGGAGCTAAGTAGACTGTCTAATGTTTTTACCGACCGTTTAGAGAAAGATATCAAGCAATCATTTTTTGGTGAATCGATAATGGTATTCAACTCTGCTTTTTCAATTGCCATGATTGCGATTGTTTTAGTCATAATCTACACGCAACTTTCGCAAGAATTATTTACAGCAGGTACATTTGTGCTTATATTAGGTCTTTTGGGAAGAGTCGGTTACATGTTTATTACTACTGGGCAAGCTCTTAATAGATTCATACGTGAATATGGAAATATGGAAGAAGGCCTTACAGAAATACTTCAACCCCATGAAATAGTCGATGTACCAAACGCTAAAGAATTATCAACCACTACAGGTGAAATAAACTGGCAAGATGTTTTATTCACATATGGTAATAACAAAGTCTTTGATAACTTCAATTTAGTTATCAAGCCCGGGCAAAGAGTTGGCTTGGTTGGTCCTTCGGGAGCCGGCAAGACGACCTTTGTCTCACTCTTGCTTCGTCAGCACGATATAGACGGTGGCGAGATAATGATCGACGGACAAAATATCGCCAAGGTAACTCAGGATTCTTTGCGTGAAGCAATTGCAGTGGTGCCACAGGAGCCAATGCTGTTCCATCGCTCTATCCGTGAGAATATTGCTTATGGCAAACCAGACGCTACCGATGAAGAGATTATTGAAGTGGCCAAGAAAGCCCAAGCGCACGACTTCATTATGTCACTAGAAGAAGGTTACGATACTCTGGTAGGCGAGCGTGGCGTGAAGCTCTCTGGCGGCCAAAAACAGCGTGTGGCGATAGCCAGAGCGATGCTTAAGAATGCTCCGATACTAGTGCTTGATGAAGCAACCTCAGCTCTCGATAGTGAAAGTGAGGTGGCTATTCAGAAGGCTTTGCAAGAACTTATGGAAGGGAAGACAGTTATCGCGGTAGCTCATCGTCTGTCTACTCTGCGAGAAATGGACAGAATCATCGTGCTTGAAAATGGGCAGATTGTAGAAGACGGCAATCATAACGAACTTTCAAACTCTGGCGGTACCTACCAAAAGCTCTGGGAACACCAGGCAGGCGGATTCTTGCAGGAGTAACGTTGTTTCACTTTGGTTCGTACTTGTTAGACAAATTAGACAAAACAGCACGGCGCCCTACGGGCGCCGTGCTGTTTTCTATGTATCTATAAAGAGAATACACATTTTACCTATGTCAACTTTACTTATAATCAACACTTAAGTACTCTCTAATATTAGAAACCGATTGTTCTTTGGAACATTGAACAGTCATCTCCGTAAACTCAACTCAGTATGGGAGGATATAATGCCCCTAGAAATTGACGAAAAGATCATGCGTCAGGCACAATACCTGGCCAGTATGGTCAAGTTTGAACTCGAGCATACGATTGAGTCTTACGATCGTATGCTAAGGTTGATCGCAGAGGACAAAATGTCTGCAGAATCTACCATTGAGTACAAAAACATCTCTCGCTATCTATGTTTCAAACTCTTGAATCTTGATGGCAAGAATACCCAGCAGAATGTCGCATCAACTATTCTGCAGATTGTTCACTTTCGTGACTTTCGAGTTGCAGATGTTGAAGATATGTCAGATCTCAAGGGTGGAGACCTGGCGAAGTTAAAGTCGGGTCAAGATATCAAGCTTACGCCGCATAATCTCGTTTGTCTGGCAGCAGAACTTGATGTACCACTTTCCTTCTTTAAGGATGACTTTCAAAACCGTCCGGAAGACCTAGAAAAAGCTCTGGTCAAACTTGACGATGGCGAAGAGATTGATATCGTCCCTGCCGAGCCGACGCCCGAGCCGACGCCCGAGCCGACGCCCGAGCCGACGCCCGAGCCGACGCCCGAGCCGACGCCCGAG
>JBNKMC010000066.1:0-2342 GCA_050292865.1 Minisyncoccia bacterium
ATAGTAACGGTAGCAATAATCTCATCCTCCCCCACACTAATCTCCGGAGCATACGATATTTCCTCTACTGCTCCACCCATAGCTGAGTCAACCGCCATTAGCTTGTTGGCAAACATTGGCATCGGAGTATCACTACCATCGTTGAAGTTTACAATATCTCCCAAGCGTACATCGAGTTCGTCAGCCAGACGCTCGGCTTTCTCTCGTGCGTCTGCCACCGCTGCCAAGCGAGCCTCCTCTTTCTTAACTTCAATATCATCCACTTCAAATGATAGACCACTTAGGTTGGTAGCGCCAAGTGAACCAACATGAGCGATAAGCTCTCCTGACTTCCCTGTCTCGCGGACCTTCACCTGTACAGTCTGAGTCACCACATACCCCTTAAGCACTCGCTCACTGTTACAGCGTGCCTGCAAACAAACCTTAGGCTGTTCGTATTCATAGCGAGGGTAGGTATTGTATCCGGTAGTTTTAATATCTTTTTCTTCTACCTCACCTTCATCCTTGAGGTACGCCATGATGTCGTTGATCTTGCTACCTGACTCCTCTTGCGCTTTAGCAACCTCCATATTTTCTGCTTCAACGGTGAAACTAAAGACACCAATGTCTGGCACAGCAGTTACCTTGGCTACACCCTCGACATTGATAGTAGCTCGATAGGGGTCTTCTTTTATAAAGTTAAGCGAACCAGCTACCAGTGCCAGCATTGCTAGGATAGCAGTACCAAGCAGTGTCGCTACTAGGATACGCATGTAGCGAAATGAGAATAATGTTTCCATAAATAAGTGTGATGATTATTTTTTTTAATTTGTTCCATTATAACCTGACAGACCAACTTCCGAGAACAAGTTCTTCCATCTGCTCCACCAGGGTGCTTCGCAGACAGACACGAACTCTGCTTGGTCTGTGTCAGATAATTCGAGCGGCGAGGGCTGACCGCCAATGAGGTAGTACATGATGGACTGCTCCCCTCCTACGTGACCAAGTCCCAATGAATGACCCATTTCGTGGGCCAACACCAACTCGAGCTCGCCCAAATTATCAAAGGTGTAGATGTTTATGAATCCACCTTGATAATCACCCTGGGTAAACTCGCGTGGTTCACCAAAGGTTTTGTTGTATGTCTCGACGCCACGGTTGTATGTTTCTATTAGTTTACTTCCCTGTTCTCCGAGTCGGTTGATCTCGGCTACCATATTGTTTAGCTGGTCAACTGTCTGACCTAAGCTTTCTTGCTCTTTATCTAAGGCATCTTTTTCTTTTTGTAGAGCCGCAAATTCTTTCGGAGGAGCGCCACCGGCCTGGTTAAACCCATCTACCTTTTCGTTGTAGCTAGACAAGCGAGTCTCATACTCAGACACCTTGGTTTCGTAAGAAGACTTGAGCTTCTCATAATCAGAAACCAGATTGTTATAGGTACTGACTAAACTATCATTTATATTTTCAGCAGCATCCAGCCGATTTTTAAAGTTTTCTTCTTGGTCACTAAGCGCCTGTCTGTCGTCATAAACAAAGTTGATGGTGAAGTCGGCCGAATCATCGTAGACAAACAAGTCCCTACCTTCCTTCCCTTCCCACAAAGCCTCGGCCCCGAGTGCAGTCGCCTTGGCGTCTTCTGGAGTAATAGCAAAACCATCATCAATCTGGCCGATACGGTAATGCAAAGGTGTCGGACAAACATTGGCCGACAAGAAATAAAAATAAGCCCCCGCCCCCAGCAGTACCACAAACAAAGTCATCCCAAATCGTGTTCTCATCCCGCCATGATAGCAAATTTAAGGGTTTTGGTGTAACGAAGTGGTCGCAAAAAGCACCTGCCTTTGGCAGGTGCTTTTTGCGACCTTTAGTCGTGAGATAAAGCGAGTACAAATTCGCCTATTTTACGCTTCACAGGTTTCTGCGAAGTGTTAGCCTGGGATGGTTTAAATAGGATGAAGTTGCACTAGCTGGAAGGAGAAATGTGACCAAGACGTATATAGACATACGGTGCGGGAACATTTCGACTGAAGCTGGTGCAAATTCGCCTATTTTACGCTTCACAGGTTTCTGTGAAGTGTTAGCTTGAGATGATTTCGCCGAACTGGAACAGAAAAGCGAACGAAGTGGGACACAGAGTCCAGCGAGTGAGCTTTTCTGTGAAGTTCAAGAAATCATCCAAGATTACGCTTCACAGGATGCACAGATTTTTTGGCGGGTCAGAGCCTGCGCCGCATTCATACTGTGTTGATAGTACAAAGCCTTGATTCCTTTTCGCCAAGCCAGTAGGTATAACTCGTTGATTTCTTTTGGAGACACGCTTGGTGGTACCATAATGTTGAGTGATTGACCTTGGTCGATGTAGA
>JBNKMC010000067.1:0-2323 GCA_050292865.1 Minisyncoccia bacterium
GGAATCCAGGACGTAGTCAACAGCCGCACATTCATACTCCAACCTCATCTCGATAACGACACAGAAAAAACCCTGCTATAAGCAAGGTTTTTTCTATAATGATTGGTATATTGAAATTCAATAATTTGTCCGGGCTCTAGGATTTGAACCTAGGACCTTTCGAGTGAGCAGTGCTGGGAGCACTGCGCAAGACTTTGTGCGGTATATTACAGGGTTCCTTACTAACGAGATTCGTCCGGGCTCTAGGATTTGAACCTAGGACCTTTCGAGTATCAGTCGAACGCTCTAGCCAACTGAGCTAAGCCCGGACGAATCTAATTAGTTGTAAGGAACCCTGTAATATAACCACAAAGTAGACAGCTTCTGTAAGAAGTCAGTCGAACGCTCTTGCCACCTATCATCTCTTAAATATCGATGATTCGCTTTGCGACCGGGAGAAACTTGAAGCAGTTCAAGTTTCTCAGCTCGCCCGGACAGAGGTTTTAACCTCCACAAAGTCCACAGATATTAGCAAATATAAGCATTTAATTCAACTATTTTGTTGGATAAAAAGCCACTAGTACGGTAGTGGGGTTTTTTCTAAATCCTGCTCGTATAGAGTGGTGGTTGTTGTGTCGGTTTTGTTTCCGATAGTATCTAGCTGGTGACTGATTTTAACCATCATAAAGTAAGTCAACGCCACGAACGTAATTATAATTATCCAAGCCGCGTATGGAAACAAACTACTTTTTTCAATAGCATTTCTCATTAGTTTTATTATATACATTTTGGCAACATTTAAAGTGATTGCCTGTGATTATCTCCTGGTCGAATAGTGAGTGGATTTTTTGTCGTTTGTGCGTATTATAGTGATGACATATGAAGGATTTTAAAGAATATTTTAAAGGGAAGAAGGTGACTGTCATGCGAATTGGCCTGCTTGGTCGAGGGGTAGGGGACGCAGCTTTTTTGGCCGAGATGGGCGCTCAGGTCCATGTGGTTGATGATGCTCCACAGGATGTCATGCAACCATCAGTTGATGCTCTTAGTGGCTACGAGAATGTAAGTTTCACTTTTGGCCCTTATCAGGACGAACACTTCACTGAGGCGGATTATGTTTTGGTGGGGGCAGGAGCTCCGCTTGATTTGCCAGTGTTGAAAGCAGCTCGCGCCGCCGGTGTGCCGCTCAAGCAGTCAGCTGCTTGGTTCGCTGAATTGTCAGAAATTCCAATCATCGGTGTTACTGGTACTCGTGGTAAGAGTACAGTAACAGCGATGATTCATCATGTCCTTACCCAGGCTACCGGCGAAGAAGTCTTGCTTGGCGGTAACGTGCGTGGGGTTTCTAATCTTCAGTTACTCAAGCAAGTCCACGAAGATTCACTCTGTGTTATGGAGTTAGATTCTTGGCAACTCCAAGGCTTTGGTTGGGCGGGTATTTCACCGCAGATTGCTGTCTTCACCAACTTCATGGAAGATCACCTCAATTATTATGAGCGTGGTGGCAAATCTAAAGAAGAAGCTATGGATTTGTATTTTGCAGACAAGGTCAATATCTTTAAAAACCAAGAAGACACAGGTGTACTGGTAACCACCCCAGAAGTATTTGAACGAGCAAAAAAGACCGACATCACCCTACATGGTGAGGTGGTCTTGGCCGATGCGTCTGTTATTCCGGATGATTGTCTGCTTGCTATGCCGGGCGAACACAACCGTCTTAATGCTGCTTTGGCCTATGAGGCTCTCAAAGCCCTTAGCTTATCTGATGAACTTATTTTCGAAGGCCTCACCACTTTCCCGGGTGTGGAAGGACGCCTCCAGTTGGTGAAGACAGTCGACAATGTGCGTATTTATAACGACAACAACGCCACTACTCCACAAGCCACCACAGCCGCTTTAGAGTCTCTCGATACGGGAAACCAAAACATTATCCTTATCGCAGGTGGGGCAGACAAGGGTATTGATGTGGCAAAATTAGCCTATGCCATCACCGAGCACTGCAAGCGGGTGATAATGATTCCGGGCACTGGTACTGATAGACTACTTGAACTACTCCATGGCAACGCTTCGGTGTCGGTGATGGAAAATCTGGAACGAGCCCTAGAAGAAGCCCGCCTGTCGGCCGAAAACGGAGACATCATTCTTTTCAGTCCAGCCTTTGCCTCCTTCGGACAGTACAAGAACGAGTACGAAAGAAATGATGAATTTATGAGTTTGGTAGTGAGGATATAGAGACGTATTCTGTTTGTTGTTATTCCTGCAATATCTTCTGTCATTCCCGTGCAAACGGGAATCCAGGATTAACCACGATGAACGTACGACTGTTGGCTCCGTCCTGGATCCT
>JBNKMC010000068.1:0-2133 GCA_050292865.1 Minisyncoccia bacterium
CTCAACAAAAACAGGATTACTCAGCAAAGCGTAAATTGGTGAATCGACGCTAGCAGAAGCGCTCTGATCGTAATTAATAACAGCGTATGTCATAAATGCGGGTAGTAGAAACCTCATACCTTCGATGTCTACGAAGCATAGTGCCGAGTAAGATGCCTCTATAACCTCAGGTGGTATTTCACTCCATTTCTTCCATGACTCTCTGTCTTTTGACCTGGCCTTTGCGATTTTCTCATCACTCGCGCAAGCATCTATAGCCTCGGCTTCGTAAATACCTACACCATCGCCAAGAACAATATCTTTAAACGCCCTTTCAATATCTTCTATTAAGTCTGTTTTTTCCATTTGCTCAGGCATAACGTCTTACATAAGGGGCGCCGCGCTGTTTGCGGCGTCCCAGTGAGCGATAGCGAACGACCTTGATGTGCTTGTTATGCATTTTGCCCGCCACGCACTAAATTTAAACCATAGAAACCTAAGGTAAGTATTACACCACCACCAATACCTACAATTACGAACCAGCTTGCCCATAGGATAAAAATAGCCAGCCAATCTATAAAACCTTCACAATGAAACTCACATTGTGGGTTGTGCTGCCACCCAATAATGCACATGACAAGACCAACAATTGCTCCAATAGACGTACTTATTTTGAATGCCAACATTATTCGTTTCATATCTTTTTTAATGTATAACGCACCAATAACCGGCGCGACGTAAGGAGCGTCCGGCGACCGAAGGGAGCGAAGTTGATTGGATTGTTAGAGTTTCTTACCATAAGACCCAATTGTATTTGTGAATTAGCTCCAAACGCTTATTGAAACAGAATGAATAAGCAACAGGAAAATAGAACACATTATACCAGTACTCTTTAACACAACCTCGCACTAGTTCTGAATCAGATTTTTTATATCCGGGTTCTACCCACACAGTGCCATCAGTTATTCTCTGGGGTTTGCCAACTACTGAAATCACTTCTTTTTCTGTCGCACCAAGCTTCACTTCCTCGAACCCTACGGCCCAGCTATTCTCTTGCCACAAAAAATAAGCAAGTGCACAGACTGGTAGAGTAAACACTATTAACCCGACATAACGAGTACGACGTATAAATAAAAGGACCGCACCAACAAGTAGTGAAATAGCTATAGCAATAGTGCCTTCAACGTTCATTCTTTGAGAACTCTAACGAGACTGTCGAATTTATCGCATTCGACAGCCCTGTGTTGATGAGTTTGCCCAATGCCACCCATTTCTGCCCTTTCGTATCTGTTTTTTCATCATCAAGCAGTGAACGGCGGGTCTTTGTTCTCTCACAATATCGGGTTTTTCGGCCCTTTTCTATGGGCCTTTTAGGCCCTTTGTACCCCTTTATCCGCTCCAGCTCCCATAATGCGCCAGTTTCTCTATGTTGTGCACCAGGGCATAGAGCTTCCACTGACCATCGACCTTGTCCCGTGTTCTGTAGTTAAACCGATTCATCCCTTTGTGATGCCGGATGTTGCCAAAGGGTGGCTCTACCGTACCCAGTCGTTTGCCGTAGATCGCTCTGCCTCTCGGGCTGTCGATCTTCTCTTTCATCCGGGCGGTGTGGGGATTGTTATGGCGTGTCGCTTCGGGGTCGATGAAGACCACCTGTCTCGGTGTCTTTTGCTGGGCGTTTCTCAGGCATTTCGCCCTGAGTCCGCAGTTTTCGCAGGCACGTTTGGGGGCGCTGAATTTGATCGCTGGCCGACCATCGACCTTGACGTTGATGCCGTTTCTGTAAAGCCGCTCTCCCGCCGGACAGGTGCAGGTCAGCTGCTCGGGATCGTAGTCGAAGTCTTGGGGCCTGAACTTGTTGGGCCTGGCCTTGGGTTCTTTGTATTTGTCGGCATCGACAAATCTGGGGTCGCGCTTTCTGAATAGGGTGTCAGCAATGTAAGCGTCGTTGCCTCGTTGGCTTAGCCATCGGAGGTTGGCTTCGGAGTGAAAGCCGGCATCAGCAGTCAGTTTGGCCTCTCTCAGGATGTTGCCCGAGAGCCCAAGATCCTGGAAGCTCTCTATGGTTGCCTCCATCAAGGGACACAGCAGCTCTTGTTCCTGTGGGGCGCCATGGGCTTGGGCCTCGACGATAATCTGGTGTTTGTCGTCGGT
>JBNKMC010000069.1:0-2114 GCA_050292865.1 Minisyncoccia bacterium
TTCAGTTTCTCCGTCGAAGTTCACGTCGTAGAGAATGCGCTCCTGAGCACTAACATAATTAAGAATCTCTCCGTCGGTTAGCCATAGAGCAATTTCGCGCTCGGCTTCTGACACCTCGTCTGAACAGTGTACCAAGTTGCGCACAGCTCGGTCTTCGAAAGCAGCGTGAGCGTATGAGTCTACAGTGTAGTCACCGCGTACAGTACCAACATCAGAAGTAGCTGGCTCAGTTGAACCAACAACTTTCTTGATAACAGCCACAGCCTGGTTACCTTCCCACACCATTGCTACCACCGGCGCTGACATCATGAACTTGGCATTAGCACGGATGATATCCTTACCATACTCAATCGGTTCTTTAGTAATTTCTATACCTTGAGCTTTAAGATCTTCTATAATTCCAGCTCCCTTCTTCTCAAACCACTCATCGTTCTTGTTATAGTGCTTGAAAAGTCTTTCTTCGTCGGCCATGAACATTTTCAAAGAAGTGCACTTAAGGCCAGTAGCCTCAAAACGCTTAACAATGTCACCCATCAAACTGCGCTGTACAGTATCTGGTTTGAACATTACAAAAGTTCGTTCCTGATGTGGTTTTCGATCCATATTTGGTAAATATACTTAGTTAAATAACGGCCGCAGTATAACGTATTTATAGAAAAAGAAAAGGCCGAATCAGAGAAACAACCTTCCCTTGAAACGGCTCAATCAGAATATTTGAAAAGACCCACGCCACCAAGTGATATATCCGGATCACCTGACAGTTCCTTCTTCAGGAGCTCCAAGCCTTTTCTTTTTATACTCATATATTGTCGGTAACTTTCAACACCGAAAATATTTTTTGCTATTGCTGGCATATGATTTCTAACCAGTTGACGAACTTCCTCATCTGTCATGTTTGGTTTTAAATGTTTACAACATGATACATGATGTCTCACGTAAAACCGTAAATTAAGGCGCCATATCTGACGCCAAAGTTCCTCGTTTCCGTATTCTGCAAGCAACAGTGCCGGAGAATAATAACTTGGCATGATAACCCTCCTTTTTTACCAAAGACAATCATACGTAAAAGGACGGAAAATGCAACGCCGCAGGCGTTGCATTTTCCGTCCTCAACCCAAACCAACCTACTTAACCGTCAGTATTTCTGGGCCTTTATCTGTTATCAAAACGGTGTGTTCTATGTGAGCAGAAAGCGAACCATCCTCAGTTACCGCACTGTAGCCATCCGGCATTATCTCCACCTCTTTACTGCCTAGTGTAACCATCGGTTCAATGGCAATCACCATGCCTGGCACCAGCTTATCTCCCTTGTCTTTGGTAACGAAGTTTGGCACGTTTGGCTCTTCGTGCAGGTCGTAACCAACACCATGGCCACAGAAACTCTCCACAATGCCATAACCTTCTGGTATTGCCTCGCTAACCGCACGGCCGATATCTTGCGTATAATTGCCGGCCACTGCCGCCTTGATACCAGCCTTGAGTCCGGCTTTGGTAACCTCAATCAGTTTCCTCGCTTCTTCGCTACCCTCTCCAGCAATCACGGTACGAGCTGAGTCCACCACCATGCCATCGTAAGCAATAACACAGTCTAGAGAGACCACATCACCTTCCTCGAATACTTCTGGGTCTTCGTTAGGAATACCATGAACCAAAACATCATTGATTGATACACAGGTTGCGGCTGGATACGGACGAGGAGCAAAGCCTGGCTGATAACCAAGTGTCATCGGCTCCACGCCATACTCTTCTATGAGTTCCATGGCTCTATCTTCTATATCTAGAGTAGAATTGCCTGGCACTACCAACTTCTCCAACTCGTCTAAAATAGTCGCCAAAATCTTCCCGCCTTGGCGGAGTTTTTTGATATCTTCTTCTGTTTTGATTGTGATTGACATTAGTTTAGTTCTAGAGCTTTAAGAATTTCTGTGTGCACTTCGTCGATACTTAGAGTACCGTCGATGTCGTGCACCTTGGTACCTGGTCGTTGTCGGTAGTAATCTACCACAGGAAGAGTTTCTTCGCGATACCAACGCAAGCGCTCTTCAATAGACTCGGCAGTGTCGTCTTCTCTGGCTCGCCCCTCCATACGACCTCGCACCACATCCTCCGGAGTG
>JBNKMC010000070.1:0-2011 GCA_050292865.1 Minisyncoccia bacterium
TGGAGTTTTTTTTGGCGACTGGACCACGCTCGTCTTTACTTATTCTTTTTATTTCACCAAAGCCATCGGCGTTTACCTTCACACTGGTTTGGTCTTGGTTTAATGCCCTATCTCTCTTGGTGCGGTAGTTGTCGAGGTTTTCCTTCAGGTTATTTATATTATCCGTCATAGCACCTAGTACTCTAGCAGCCGGGGTGGGGGTTAGATACTGTTCTAATCCTGCTTTGGTTTCGGTGTCGTTTGCTTTTGTTGAAGTGGCTTCTTCTACTTTTGTTGGTTGGTCTGATATTAAAGGATTTGTACCAGCTGTTAGTTCTGCTTTATCACTCACGCCGTCACCGTCATCATCTGTATCTTTTTGGTTTCCGATACCATCACCATCAGTGTCTTGGTCAATAAAAATAGTGTCTTCTGCTAAGGCTTCGGTTTTGCCACTTTGACTGTCGGTCAAAGTAGCTTTAACGGTAGAGGTGCCAAAGTCTGGTGTCCAGTCTGTCCAGCTTTCTACAATCCGGTTGTTTAGAGCGGTTACTTTTTGGCTACCGATACTTTTTCCGTTTATATAAAAATTCACCATGCCAGAGAAGTCACTGTCGGAACTGTTTCGAACCGCTACATATATACGTAGCGGTTCACCAACCAAAATATTGTCAGTGCTGTACCACAGACCTTGAACGATGCTGGCGGTAGAGGCCAGAGCGATGATAGGGAAAAGAAATATTAGTCCCAGCAAAGTGGCTGTTACTTTTTTCATGATTTTATTATACGGCATATTTGCGCTGCTGTGACGGATAGTGAGGGTTTCTTGGTTGACAATAAGTCTCACTCTTGTAAGGTTGTCTATCTATGTCACGAAACACCGGTCTTATAATGTTCAAAGATGTTTCCTTTGAATACAATCCAACTCGTCCAATTTTAAAAGATACAAGTTTTGCTGTGCGTCGCGGTGCTAAGTTTGCACTCATGGGACAAAATGGCGCTGGCAAGAGTACCATCTTTGGGATGATATCGGGTGCCATCAAACCAGATGATGGAAATATTAATACAGAACCCCGTACCACCATCGCGCTTTCTCGTCAGGTTATTCCGCGTGACGAACTCGAGCTCACCATGCGCGAGTTTTTCCAGAAGTGTTTTGCAGAAAAGGTCTACGATATCGACCCGCGTATCGATGCGGTTTTAGAGGTGGTCAATCTCACACCGCCCAAGGAGGATATGAAAGCCGCTTTTAAAGACCGTATCATGAGTTCTTTCTCTGGTGGTCAGCAGGCGCGCTTGCTTCTAGCCAGTGCACTTATTCAAAATCCCGATGTGCTGCTGCTTGATGAGCCGACCAACAACCTAGACGTCGAAGGGATTGAGCACCTCACTGAGTACCTACGTGAGTACCGCAAGACGGTCATTGTGATTTCTCACGATGCCGACTTCCTTAATGCGTTTACCAGCGGCGTGCTTTACCTTGATGTTCATACGCACAAGGTTGAACAGTATGACGGTAACTACAACGACGTGCTCGAAGACATTAAGGCGCGCATTGAGCGTGAAAATCGCAAGAATGCCCAACTGGCCAAAGGTATCCAAGAGAACAAAGAAAAAATAAACTACTTCGCGCAGAAGGGAGGAAAGATGCGTCTCGTGGCGCAGCGCATGCGAGCTGAGGTAGAAGAGTTTGAGGAAAATAAAGTGGAGGTACGCAAAGAGGATAAAACCATCCGTCCGTTTACCATCGAAGCTCAAACAGACCTACCGACTGAGGTTTTGAAAATCACTTCGTACAAAGTGATTAAAAACCACGAACCAAAAGAAGTTACTTGTGATATTTCACTCAAGCGCAACCAACACTTGCAACTGGTTGGTCCAAACGGCATTGGCAAAACCACTTTGCTCGAGTCTTTGGCCAGTGGACACGCGAAGGGGGAGCAAGTAGCAAACGGCGTAAAGATTGGCTACTATCGCCAAGACTTTTCTACCCTTGATTTCGAACAAACCGTCTTTGAGTGTTTGTTGAACG
>JBNKMC010000071.1:0-1766 GCA_050292865.1 Minisyncoccia bacterium
GTCTTCCAAAAGTTCTTCACAAAGCCCTTTTAAAAGTAGGGGCTTTGTTCATCACTTTCTCCAGATTGGTGGCACCCCGAGGCGCTGCGCGTATACAGACTATGAGGTAAATCTAACAACGCTCACTCCTCCAGCACCTCCGCACAGCTCGCTCACGGGCTAATGCCCGTTCGCGCGAGCTGCTGCGGTGCTGTCGGATGAGCTTCGTGACTTCGTTGGAGTTTATAATACTCAAAGGTTCGCGCTTCGCGCGAACAAAAGTTTATGTATCTTACCCCACCCAACCCTTGCGCGACACATAAGAGCTACGCTCACGCTCCCACGAATTGAATAGCTGTTCCAGCTATTCAATTATGTATTGCTTTAACTCAACTTCTTTTCCAAGGTCGCGTGCTTTGTCGATAGTATCTCGTACTCCCGCGCTTCCATTGACCTGAAAGCCGAGAACTCCATCAGATAGTTCAGTTACTTGTGTATTTCTCTCGTAGTAGGTGGTTTTATCCATAACTGTGTTTGATGGGTGTTCTATAAGAGCGGTTGGGTTTGCTTCTTTGAGTTTCGTTAGTTGTTCGATCAACATTTCTGCTTGTTCGTGCGTAAAATAACATCCTCATCAGCTCGTTTGCGGTAATGAGCGGCGTACAGTTCCAGCTTCGCTGGAATACAAACTTTAATTTGAGTTGCTTCAGGATTATGTTTTAAAGCTTCGTCGGTAGCGAACCAATCAACGTTTAGTGCGCCACCAGTAACAATTCCATCACCACGCTCGATTATTTTCTGTACCGCCGTTCGAACATCCGCCTCGACTTGTTCGCTGGTCTTGCGCCAGCTACCTGTGATTCCGTACCATTTCATATGTTTCATTATCCTATTAGTAAAAATAAAGTTTCTAGATAATGAAAGACAACTAGATGTTATGTTGATAAATGTGGGGGGGTGGTAAAATCAACAATTATTAACAACCAATAGGAAATTTAACTATTAATGTTATGTCAAACTTTGAAAAGGGACCAGGTCGTCCCATAGAAACTGCTGGTGCACAAGTCAGACGAGAAATGACGGCTTACGAAACAGAAAAACAAGAAGCCGAAGAAGAGCGGAGATTTCAGGAAATGGAAGATTATTATAGAGGGGAACAGGAACAATTTGAGGAGTCGTGGCAGGCGGCTATCGATGGTGTTGAAAGTGCGCGTGAAGAAGAAAGAAGGGATATTGAACAACATAGCGCCGAGCGGTTGGAGGCTGGAAAGAAGCGTGTGGAGGAAATTTTATCTAATGTGAAAGGTGAACTAATTGCGGTTCAAAAATGTGAGTGGGGTCCAAGTCGACATTCAGATTCCAAGGCCAGACTCTTGACCAAAGAAGATTTGGGGGGAGAGGAACTAAGGCGTTTATTGGAGGAACATACTGATGAAGAAAGGACTAGTCTAACCCCCGTGTATGATTATTCGGTCACAGACACATATGACAAACCGTTTACAACCTTGGGCGGTGCGCAAGCATACACAAAATATACACTCAATGGTGAACCTATTGCGTACGACGCTCACGGTAAAGGGCGGTCATGGTTATACGAATATTACTTCAGCATTCAGCAGATATTTGGTGAGAATGTAAGCGAAACAGATTACCGAGAGTTTTTGCAATTCTGTAGAGATGCCTCTCGCCAGGCAGCTGCACAATTCAAGGAGTAGTCTCAGCGCCGAGTTATGTATGAATGGTTGTAAATAAGAACTGCCTTAGTCGATTGTGGAGCTCTCGTCTTA
>JBNKMC010000072.1:0-1671 GCA_050292865.1 Minisyncoccia bacterium
GATTGGGTTTGGCACGAAGTCGAGTATGAATGGGGGAAAGTACCCGAGCCAGCTGTATGGGTCGCTGTAGGCGTTGATGGCCGGATAGAGGAAAGCAAAGGCGAGGCCAGCGCGGAGGATAAAATCTGCAATTTTGTTTTGTTGCATATTTTGCTGTCTAAATGACTTGTAGATTACTGCACTATAATAGTACCGATCTCAGACGCACGAAGGTGGTTGTGATATGCCCAAGTACCCGCCTTATCGAAGGTAAAGCTGAAGTTGTCGCCGCTAGAGCATTGATCAAACGGTGCTGGGCCGGTGTATCCGGCAGCACAGTGCTCGCTCTTGTTGGTACCGTCGAAGCTGGTGTGTGTTGGATGCTGGTCTGAGGCTACCCACATGGCAGCTCCTTCACTGTTCACAAATGTCACTGTTGTCCCCTTCTTGATGGTGACGGTCTTAGGAGAGAATGCACCGTTTGCGTGAGTAATAACAACTTCGTTTGCAGGCAGGATTGTTGCCTCTTCTGGCTCTGACAATACTTCGTCAAGCGGTGTAGCGCCATCGCCAATACCGCCGTCTAGCTCCACTGGTATGGGCTTTTCTGTGGGATGAGATATACCACCACCTAGGTCTGATCCATCTTTAGCTTCTTTTGGTATACCACCTTGAAGAGCAATATAAAGCATAGCTAAAAGAGCAAAAGCAATCAAAGCTACGATGACTTTTGAAATATTTGGGATTGGACACTTTTTCATAGAGTTTTTTGTTAAAGAATAATTTTATTTATTAAATTTTGCGAGAGTCGTAGGCCCAGTGGAGTAAGGCCTGGCGTTGGCGGGGGCGGCAGGTTTTGTCGCGCTTTTTGCAATTCTTTTTTATCTGGGCGATGTGGCGGGTCATGGCACGCCAGCGTTTGATTTGCTTCTCGTCTTCTTCTGGGAGACGTCTACCCATGTAATAGCGGCAATACCACTGGAACCAGCCGCGTGGGTCATGATCTTCGTTTATCCAACCTTTCTTACGCCAGACAGAAAGCGGCTGTGAAGCATTGATACCAAAGTAGTTTAACTTCGGGTCGTGTTTGTATGAATCTGGTTCTTGAAACTTGACATCACTAAACCAATCTTTAGGAAATTCTTTAATGCAATCACGCATATATACACCACCGAAGACACCTAACTCAAGCATTTCTTTGGGAGATAATTCGGCTTTAAAATCTGGAGCCAACTTCCCCACCGGTTCGGTCAGATCATAGATATAATGCGGTTGCATCTTATCACTCACCACTACTTTTTTAGGCTTTATGGCACCCATCTTACCTATTCTGCGTCAGAGTCTTTTATCACCACTACTGGTTCGTCGACAAAGTCCTTCTGCTTGGCTACCACGAAGATATAGAAAATCTCTAGTAGGCCAACTGTGTTGATAAGAAGCAATGCAATGAACCACGGGGTTTCACCACGTCGAGCAGCTAGCCACAGTGCCCAACCCTTCCATACTAAAGTCCAGACTAGGGCTGGCAAGATGGTAAAGGCAGCTAGTGGAATACCGATTCCAAATAAATCCTGACCTATGAAGCTGTCCATGTGATCAAATGAGTTGTTATACATCCAAGGCATAAATTATTTTATTACCTGATAATAATTTTATTATACACCTACGGTGGGTGAGGTTGGTGGCCGGGGG
>JBNKMC010000073.1:0-1384 GCA_050292865.1 Minisyncoccia bacterium
GCCGAAATTACTCGCTACACTTCTATCGGTCCAGTTATAGGAGAAGAACTTAAAGCTAAGGCTAAGTGGGCTATTGGAGCAGTGGTGTTAGTGATTATCCTTTATGTGGCTTTTGCTTTCCGACGCGTCTCTTATCCAGTAGGTTCTTGGGTTTATGGTGGTATTACAGTCTTGGCTCTTATGCACGACGTACTGGTACCAACTGCCATGATGTCTATTCTTGGACACTTTATGGGAGTTGAGATTGATGTGCTGTTCGTGATGGCTCTATTGGCGGTACTTGGTTATTCGGTGAACGACACCATTGTGGTATTCGATCGCGTACGTGAGAATTTGATCGAATTCAGAAATGAAAAACGCCGCAAAATAAATATCGAAGGTGGTTTGCAGCGTGAGGAGATAGAGTACAGTCTGACCAAACCATTTGGCGAGATTGTCGGCATGTCTGTATCACAGACCATAGCTCGTTCTATCAACACCTCATTGACCACATTGCTAGCACTATTGGCGTTGTACTTTATTGGCGGTTCAGTAACGGCTAACTTCGCACTCGTGCTTATTGTCGGTGTGATTGCTGGTACCTTCTCATCTATTTGTTTGGCTAACCCACTATTGGCATACATCGGTGAAAGAAAGCTAAAGGAGGCTGAGTAAAAAACTTGAATAAATCTAAAGAAAGGACACTCAAGATAGATAAATAAAAATAACTGTTGGACATCCGATGTCCAACAGTTATTTTTTATCCGTTAGTTATTCGATTATTTCTGCAGCTCCTGCTCGAAGGGGGGTTCTTTACGATATCGGCAATATATCTTTCTTGTTTACTGTTACTCCCAAGTATGTCTTTGTAAACGTTGGTTGTAATAAGCGAGGGATAATTTTTTATATTGGAATAATCTAAAAAACTACTCCATTTGTATGTACGCAGGAAGGATATTGCTGCCTGTACGTCTTTTACACCGCCGTTACGCCATTCTGGGAACTTCATATCCAAAGGGTTGAGGTGTATATAGTAAGGTATGTATTCAAAGTGAGCGTCTCGCTTTATATGAATTGCTTTATATTTACCCTGCCAGAGGGCGCCTTGCCTGTCATATTTTTCGTTGAAGTATTTAGAGTAGCCCATGTTTAGTTTGCGCATAAACGCTGACAAGTTTTCCATATCGTCGTCAATGGGGGATAAGAGCAAGTGGTAATGGTTATCCATTAGGCAAAAAGCATGGATATTTACTAAAGGAACTCGCTTATGTGGGGAATTTTCTCTGGATACAAAGCGTCTAATATTTCTATTCAGTAACTCTTTATTGTTATATAGGTACAGTCCTTGTACAAAACGTAATCTGTCTTTTTCATCAATAATAATAGTACGTTTGTCGACGCCTCT
>JBNKMC010000074.1:0-1209 GCA_050292865.1 Minisyncoccia bacterium
TTTGAAAGAAATTACATACTCAACCGTCCACTAATACATAACTATGCTTTTTAACAAAACAAAAAAACAGAATAAAACAAAACCACAATCGAATTACACAGGTGAGATACCTAACACACCGTTGCGCTTTTTGTGGTATGTAGCTAAGCAGCACAAGATTTGGTTATTTTTATCTGTGTCTTTCGTGATTATTGCTTCTGGGATCAGTCAATCTACTAGTTACTTTTTCAAGTTAATTGTAGATGCTACAGAACAGGGTGATGTACGTAAAGTTTTGATATTAGGTTTGTTATATCCTATTACAGTTTTTATTGCTCAAGGTACTTATCGACTTTCTGGATATGCCGGAATGAAGACTGTAACTGGCATAATTAAAACATCTACCGATACATTGGCCGAATATACATTCCAACACAGTCACAGATATTTTTCTGATCGTTTTGCTGGTTCCATAATGAATAAATATACAAACGTAACTGGAGCAATTGGTCAGATTATTCCTGAAATTCTATGGACTCACTTAATTGCATTTGTTTCATTTCTGGTGACTTTTGTTTTTATTATTCTTATCGACGTTCGTTCTGGCCTATTATTTGTTTTGTTAACAGTAGTATTGGTTTTATTTAATCAAAGATTGGCACCAAAGAAGAGGAAGCTGTCTCTTGCTCATGCAGAGCTGCGTACAAAATTAAGTGGACGTGTTATTGATGTTTTGTCTAATGTAAGCACAGTAAGGCAATATACGTCTGCAAACAATGAGTTGGCTGGTATATTTTCTTTATCCGATGAGAGAAGAATTGCACATTCTAAGAATTGGATTTATACAGAAAAAATGTTATTTGGAAATAGCATAATACTCTTTATATTCGCTACTGGTATGTTTTGGTCACTTGTTACAAAATGGAGTGCTGGCCAGGTAACTAATGGAGAACTGGTACTGATTTTATCTTTGATATCACAAATTACAGGAACTCTGATTTTTATCGGAAGAGCTATAAATGAAACAGCCCGCTCTTTTGGCGAGATGGAGGAGGGTCTTAGTGACTTGATCATCAATCACGAAATTATAGACGTTCCAAATGCCAAAAAGCTGGAGGCCAACAGTGGAGAAATAAACTGGCAAGATGTCACCTTCACATATGGTAATAACAAAGTCTTTGATAACTTCAATTTAGTTATCAAGCCCGGGCAAAGAGTTGGCTTGGTTGG
>JBNKMC010000075.1:0-736 GCA_050292865.1 Minisyncoccia bacterium
ATACGCAGCGGGATGGATTTTGAAAATGTTTGTCTTGTCGGCAACACAAGTATTCTTTGTTGGCCTCTACCACAATATAGCCAAGATTTTTATTCGGACGCCATATAGTGCAATTATTTATGATATGAGTGGTGACCAAGGTCATTATGTTGATGAATTCTCCGTCATTAGGGAAATAGCTAGCCACTTTGCTAGGGCACTAACTTTAATTGCCATGGTTGCTTTAACTCTATATTTCTCAATCGAGTGGACTTTCATTATTGGTGTGATTGCTTCTTTGGCTATCAATATGGTGTACCGTTTGGACGATAGGCGAGTTTAGAAAGGGGGTAAAAAGGGGCGGCAAAAATATGAAAAAGTGATGAGCCAAAGGCTCATCACTTTTTCATATTTTTGCCGCCACCTATCCCCTTTCTAAACCCGCTTATCGTCCAAACGGTACACCATATTGATAGCTAAAGAGGCAATCACACCAATAATGAAAGTCCATTCGATTGAAAAATATAGAGTTAAAGCAACCATAGCAAATAGAGTCAATGCTCTGGCGAAATGACTGGCTATTTCTCTAATGACAGAGAATTCATCAACGTAATGACCTTGATCACCACTCATATCATAAATAATTGCACTGTACGGGGTCTGAATAAAAATCTTGGCAATATTGTGGTATAGACCAACGAAGAATACCTGAGTTGCCGACAAAACAAACATTTTCAAAATCCACCCCGCAGCATAC
>JBNKMC010000076.1:0-715 GCA_050292865.1 Minisyncoccia bacterium
AGGACATGCAGGGCTAAGCAGTTCTACAACCCAAAGACAAACCATTCTACTCTATGGGATTCTCAAGGAAAAGACAATCAATTCTAGTAGGCCTAGCAAAAGGTTTGCGCAACGCTTGCTCCTAACATGCAATTCTACTTCTACATAATAGACAGGAAAATAATGGTCACAAAATGGTCAAGGGCACTTGCCTTGCTGCTCCGCAAAGAAGGATGGGGAATCCTCAAAAGCTTGGTCTTGGAAGTCCTCGAAGAACGGCTCCGGTACAGCGTTACCTAACGTGAAGCAAACACAAGCAATCAATCAATAAAATGCAACAAACATGTGTTAAATGAATGCATATAATGAAAGAAGAAGTGATCCTGAGAATTTTGGTGCAAGAATCACTAGATTTGGAGTTGTGGTTGAAAAGATATGGAATTTTGAAGTTTCGGGGCTATTTTTGTGGATTTTTCTGAGGCTAGGGACTCTTTTGAAATTATTTTTTAAAAAACCAGGGGTCTAACTGTGAAACCATGGACTGTGGATTGATTTTAGAGAAACCCAGGGGCTTCTTTGCAAAACTCCTGGAAATATTGATTGAACTAATTAATTTTGTTAAAGAAATTGCCGTAGACCGGGTCCACGGGGCCGTGGACCACCGGAACTTCGGTCCACGGTGGACCGGCCGTGGACGGCGGCACCGAGCTCACCTGAGTTTCGGCCTCCGGCCGCT
>JBNKMC010000077.1:0-668 GCA_050292865.1 Minisyncoccia bacterium
GTCAACCAAGTGGTTGTTGAAGAAGCTCAGGATGCCCCTAATGAATGCTACACTCTTCGTCAACTCATATTCCATTCTGATCATTCATTGATCTAATTTCTTTTCTGCTCTGAGAATCTCGGGGTGAGATTCCTTTTAAGGTGGGTAATCTTGTCACACTCCAAAATTCTGAATTTTGGAATGTGACTAAAATTCACTAAATTTTAAAACTTTATATCAATAGGTTAAAATTATTTTCTAGAATTTAGAAGGGAGTCAAATTTATTTAGGAAAAAGATTATTTTCTAAAAAATAATTAAATCAATTTAGGTTTTTTATAATTGATTGCTGCATTCATGCCGACTTGCATTTATTCTTGTATTGATGTGTGATCTAGAATTAGGTTCCGAATAGAATTCGTTTGAATTCAATTAAATTTCATTTAAATATTAAATTCTGAATGTTAGAAACCTTTTTATATATTCCCTTAGCTCTTTTGATTAAATTCCCTACAGTTAGTCTATATATATATATTCTTATTATTTTATTTTATTTTCATCTCGTCTCTCATTCCCGCACCGACCCAGTGCCGTGACCCATTTTTCCCAATGCGCCGGCCCAGTCGCACCGCAGCTTTGCCCCTGTCTTTTTACATAATTCTTTTTAAACCCAATATTTTCTCAAAGGAG
>JBNKMC010000078.1:0-624 GCA_050292865.1 Minisyncoccia bacterium
AAATATTTATTCGAGCCCGAGACCCTATAAAACTAATCTTCAAACATCGTTGAATCGGTCAAGCAGGGCTTGGTATCACATGGTTCTAACTCGAAACCACCCGCAATAGCCGGCCGGAAAGCGAATGCTTTCCGGCCGTTTGTGTAAAGGGGTTGGAATAAAACACCCATTTAAATTGCAATTTAAATGGGTGATTCTTCATAAAGTGTTCATTTTGTTTTGTAATACTTTGGGTATTATTGGTGATGTAACGTTTTGGGGTTTGTAGCCCATATAATAAGGGAGCGGAGTTCATATGGAACTAGGTGATAAAAAAATCAAGGCGCTGGTGGCCTCCAGTGCCCGGGGTGAGGCGGAGAGTTGCAGGGAATTATATGAATGTCTGGTGGATAAGGTATATGCCTATGTTCGGTATCGCACAGCGACCACCGAGCGGGCGACCGATATCACCCAAGATGTATTTATGGATTCCTCTGCAGCATTGTCCACTTTCTCATACAAATCTCGTGCGCAGTTATACGCGTATCTGTTTATTATTACCCGACGGAAGTTAGCACGTCATTACGATGAACTGACCAAAAGGGGAGATGATATGACGGAATTTGATGAGGGTACGATGTCGCC
>JBNKMC010000079.1:0-565 GCA_050292865.1 Minisyncoccia bacterium
ACATTGTAATCCGCACTAATGATATATAACACAACTTATGTTAGTAACTTTCCTTGCATAGTTACAACCAATAAACCTAAAATACATTGCAACTTTTTAATGTAAATAAATTTTGACTCACTGTATCCGCAGCTTTCGAACCCCGGTTTCGGCCGTGAGAGGCTGAAAAGCGAATGCTTGAAGCTTTTCAGAACCTTGACTGATATTTTCTGAATACTTGGAAGAAAATATCGACAAGGTGTACTGCTCCTGTTAGGAGAGCGTCCTAGCCCCGCTGGCTAGGACGCGGCCTTCACGCGAAACTGGGTTGATTCCGCCGGAGGCACACAAGAAAACACCTAGAGTCTTGTACTCTAGGTGTTTTCTTGTGATGTGATCCCACGGGGAATCGAACCCCGGTTTCGGCCGTGAGAGGGCCGCGTCCTAGCCGCTAGACGATGGGACCGTCTAATCTATTTGATTGTTTTTACCGCTCTTCCCTATCACTTTCGATAACTTCTGGTCTGATTGGTTGCAAAATAGTACCAGATTATGAAGAAAACTCAACCGGTAATGCTTGTGTCTT
>JBNKMC010000080.1:0-561 GCA_050292865.1 Minisyncoccia bacterium
TGTCACCAAGAGAATTTTCTTTAACGGCTCTTTCTGCACCCTCAATCAGCCCCACCAGTATGCCCGATGTGGCCACTAGGTTTAAAAAGGTCAAAGTCATTACGGAAATAATCAATATAGTGGTCCAAATGCTGGCACGTTGAATTTGCCTTATGCCGAGTAGTAAACCGATTCGAAAGCTTCGCATAAGTCTTACTTAGGGTGTTGTTGGTGGCGTGTCGACCACTGTACCCTCGCTTAAACCACTAATTGCCAAATATCCGTCGTTGCCTGTGAAGGTAATCTCGACCTCTGTTTTTTTGCCATTTATCCAGACGTAGTTTTTGTCGTTTTCTTCTTTTACAAAACGTCTAGGCAGGAGAAGGGTGTTGCTAGCTTGGCCAACGATTATATTTATGTCAGCGTTAAAGCCAGAGCGAATCCAGTCGGGTATGGAGTCCAGGGCAATAAGTGTTTCAAAGTAAGCCACGCCATCTATCTCGGTGGCCTGCATCGGTACATAGGATACGTGCCCGGTGAAGGTCTCTCCGCTTGATGCGTCGAAGATGATTTCAACCTTTT
>JBNKMC010000081.1:0-530 GCA_050292865.1 Minisyncoccia bacterium
ATCATATGATACTGTCTTCTGTCATTCCCGCCTGCGCGGGAATGACAAAAAAAGAGACCAGGTCTCTTACCTTGCAAAGCAAGTTAGAGACCGGGTCTCGTTTTTTTTGGCTCACTTAGTATATTGAAATTCAATAATTTGTCCGGGCTCTAGGATTGACCTAGAAAATAAGGAGCGTCAGCGACTATATTTTCGGAAATTAAATGAAACAACGAGCGTAGCGACTATGTTGAATTTATGTCCCGATTTGTTCTGCTCTTGAGCAAATCGCTGGACGTCCTTGTGGTATGAAACCTAGGACCTTTCGAGTGAACTTTTGCAAGAGGTTGTCAGCTACGTATGTAGCGATAACCTAAACAGCTCCTGTAAGGAGTCAGTCGTCTCTAGCCAACCCTTGAACCTTATAAATATCGGTTCATTTCTCCCTTCAGTCGAAAACGGGAAAAACCTGCAGCAGGTGCAGGTTTTTCAGCTCGCCGGACAAAGTTAAAACCTCTGTCCGGGCTCTAGGATTTGAACCTAGGACCTTT
>JBNKMC010000082.1:0-519 GCA_050292865.1 Minisyncoccia bacterium
GGTTGCTTGCAGGTTGTGCGGAACCACCGTAGAAAACGTGGTTTCCGATTTGCCCGATCCGCTCCCATCTTCCAAAGTACCCAATTTGCCGCTCACATGCGGCTTGGGTACAGTAACTGTGGGCACCCCGCGCTTCTTTCGGAGCGCTGAAAATACCCAACTGGTACTCAGCGTACCAAAACAGGGTTCGCCACAGGATCTGCTGACCAACTTCGGTCGACAAATCCTCGTGGATCGAGTCACCCACTGCATTGTATTGCAGTAGGTCCGCATTGCGCGGATAAGGTTGGTAGATAACACCATGGAAGGTGTTGGGAAAACGATCACCTTCGACACGAGCCAGAATGGTGGCAAAGGCGGCCTTTTGTCCACGGGGAGGCTCACCACGAGCCTCACCATCCACCAGCTTGGCAGCGGAGTAGACGGCGTGGGCGTGCGGGATACCAACGGTGAGCGTGGCGTAGATGCCACCACCAAAGTTGGCGGCGGCAAACGCCACAACCAGTAGCGCCCAACGAA
>JBNKMC010000083.1:0-508 GCA_050292865.1 Minisyncoccia bacterium
GCACCCGGTCTCCGTCAGTGTCACACTTGGTTTTAATGTCAAATTGAATGCTCATAGTATGTGTACACATGAATCAAGTTTACATACATACCGTACAAAAAATGGATACATAATAACAAATGTCATAATATATAGTATTTATTACCGAATAATGTCTTTACAAAGGACTAAGTCAAACACTCTCCGAAGCATTGCAGCAGCATGACACTATAACTCCACAGGCAATCGACC
Source organism: Minisyncoccia bacterium (assembly GCA_050292865.1). Lineage (GTDB taxonomy): Bacteria > Patescibacteriota > Minisyncoccia > Phycocordibacterales > UBA918 > OLB19. The sequence goes on from JBNKMC010000083.1 coordinate 232, forward strand.
GGGGTTAATCGCTCTCCAAGATCTCCTCATCGAAGAATCCAAAATCTTCTTCAGCTTCTGAGCAGCAGGTTTGAGTAGCAGAGGAAAATAGTAAGATTGAGTACACTTATGGTTGGTACTCAACAAGTGCAGTAAATAAATGAAATATAAAGGTAATGACAAGGTAAATAAGGCATAATGTTATACACAGAAATGCACCTATACTTGACTCAAGATTGATTAGCTCCTACTTTCCAAAGTTAGAGTTATAGGTTAACACTACCCCAATTAAGTTGTA
>JBNKMC010000084.1:0-503 GCA_050292865.1 Minisyncoccia bacterium
CTCGGGACGAGATTCCTTTTAAGGGGGGTAGTTTGTCACATCCCGAAATTCTCATTTCGGAATGTGAACCATTTTTCCCACAAGAAATTTAAAATTTCCAAAAAGAATTCATTTTATTTTAAACTGAATTGATTTTATTTGTATTTAAATGAGTTCCTAAATATTTTCGATCTCCAAATGATTCTTTTAAAATAAATCTTGTATAGGATGCATTGCATGGCATGGCATATTATATTTTTCTAAAATCCTTGAGGAGCCTAGAAGAATTTAGGAAAAATCCTCATGTCAAAATTCCTCCTAAATCTCCTTCTACAAATTTCCAAAGCCTTGATAAATTCAAAAATCCAATTTTAATTCGGAAATTCATTTTTTTCTGATTTTCGGCCCGGCCGACCCCGCGGCCCGCTTGGCCTCTCAGCCCAGCCGGCCCACTAGCCACGCCGTCCCCCGCAGGCCGAAAGCACCCGGCCGGCCCATCCAGCCCGCGCGCCGATCGCGTCTTC
>JBNKMC010000085.1:0-502 GCA_050292865.1 Minisyncoccia bacterium
GAGCATATAGGATCTACATGGTCAAGGAACACTTGCCTTGCTCTCCCGCTTGCTACTGCTCAAAGTCTTATTCTTCAAGGTCTTGAAGACTTCTGAAGTTGGCAATGTCTAACTAATAACGTCCAGAAACAAGCAATACAAACAATAAATAAAAAAGTACACCAAACAGTACCTAAATACTAAACAAACAATACCAAACTATTCTACTCATCACTACGAACGCGTGAGCGCAAGAATCACCTAAATCGGAGCTACGGTTAAAAAGTTATGAAGGTTTGAAGTTAATAGATTAAAAAGTTAATTAAAATAAATCAGATAATTAAGAAAAGGACCTAATCACAATTATAAATCCTTTACATGGACCTATATGTAAAATTACAGGGGCAAAAATATAATTTTAAAAAAGTTCATGGTTGTTTTTGTAAAATTGCAGGGACTAAGACATAATTAAAATAAAACTGGAGGGGTCTCTGTAAGATTACAGTGCCCCGGGATTTTCTAC